>JABXIV010000155.1 GCA_013372925.1 Alphaproteobacteria bacterium | reverse complement strand
GATGGCGGTAGCCTGCTTTACATCCCAACCGGTACTGACGATCCGCTCGTTAACTTCGGTGAAAACTTCGACACAGACGCATTCTTCGCATACCTGCAAGAAAACGGCCTGATGAAGTATGCTGGTGAGATTGCTCCACGTAACAGCAACTTCTCCGATTGGTGGGGTAAGATTGACCTCAAATTCGAACAAGAGCTGCCTGCCTTTGCTGAAGGCCACAAAATGTCTGCTTTTGTTGTGATTGAGAACCTGACCAACCTGATCGACAGCGACTGGGGTGTTGCTTACCAAGCAAGCTTCCCACGCATGTTCCAGATCGTTGCTGCCGACATCACAGACGGCAAGTACAACTACAACGAATTCTTCGAGCGTGACCAAGGCCGTGTAACTGCGCCTTCCACTTGGGAAGTTCGTTTTGGTGTGAAGTACAAGTTCTAAAGTTTGTATTCCTCAAACTTCTACGCCCGGGGGGGCATCTCCCCGGGCGTTTCTTTTTTCAGGCCTTTTTAGGCGTGGACCTTTTCCTATCCGTATGGTTTAACGTGTGCGTCGAGAGGGACTCAATAAAAATGACGAACGAAGAAACCGGCCATAAATCGGGTATTCGCCGCGAGAATGTTGCCAAAATCCTTGTCGCTGCGGAGAGTGTTTTCGCAGAGAAGGGCTTCAAGGGCGCGAGCGTAGGGCTTATTGCTGAGCGCGCGGGTGTGCCAAAACCCAATGTCTATTATTACTTTGGTGCGAAAGAAGACCTGTACCGCCGTGTGATTGAAGGCGTGTGCTCCATCTGGCTTCATGCCGCCGATACATTCGACGAAACGGAAGACCCCGCAGAAGCGCTGACAACCTATGTGTCCTCAAAGATGGACTTGGCGCGCAATCGCCCGCATGGTTCGCGCCTGTGGGCCATTGAAATGGCTTCTGGCGCACCGTTCCTGCAAGAATATCTCGTCGGCACTGTAAAGCCTTGGCTTGAAAGCCGTGAGGCTGTCCTTAACCGCTGGATTGAGGAAGGCAAGCTTGCGCCTGTCAAAGCGCGGTATCTCTTTTACATGATCTGGGCCACCACACAGAACTATGCTGACTTTGAAGCGCAGATCAATGTGATGAACGAAGGCAAGCCTCTGAGCGACGAGCAGTTCGCGGAAGCCAAGGAAACTGTTATCGCCCTGATTTTGAAAAGTGTTGGCCTGACTTGATAGTTCTAAGGGCGCGCCTGAGGCGCTTTAAGTAGATCAATCAACAGTATACCTGCATCCCTGATTTTGTCTGGTGCTTGTTTGACGCCAGTTGCGGGCGAAACGGGCCAAAGAAGGCCGTCTTCAAAGCTGAAATCAATACGCTCGCCGTCGCTGATGACAGCGAAACTGTTTGGAAATTCATAGTCACAACCGGCAAGTATTTGCACAGATTGCGGCTTGGCTCCCCGTGGAGCAGCCCCCAGTTCTGTTTTTATAAATGGCAGGATATCCTGATGGCCTCTGATCCAGTTTGAGGGGGTGTTTGCCCCGAGTATTACCAGGGGCACCGTAGTTTGTGCGTCGTTCAGGATACTGCCGTGCCCGACAGCGCCTTCCCCGGGCAATTGTTCACCATGATCTGAAGTGATGATGACGAGCGCGTTTTCAAGGGTGCCGCTAGTCTTCAGTTGATCTAGCATCTGGCCAATCAATGCGTCTGTTTCTCGTATTTTTTCTTGATAACCAGTAATCGTTACGGGTTCGTTATAATCATAAAAGAAATGTGGACCTGAGAAGTACGCAAGGTGCGCCCATGGCCTACTTTGCTTCTCATTGAGGATTGATATCGTCTGCTCGGCGACGAACTGATCCCTTGCTGCTGCATCCTGTGAACCGGAAACCTTTCGAACTGTATTTGGCAGATAAGTGTGCGCTATATCATACCAGTCCAATGACTGAGCTTCTGCTGAGGTCAGGCTGTAGCCGTTTTCTGCAAGCGCCGCGAAGACGCCAACAGATGTGGTGCCATGCCGGGCGTCGGCAAACGTTGTTGGCAGCTCTCCGGTGAACAAGGTGTGCATGCCAAAATGCGTACAGTTTGAGACACTGCTGTGCTGTAGCGACACAAAGCCACTCTGTCCCCAGTTCAGCAGGTTTGGTGCAATCTGCGGATTTTCTCTTATGTCCTTCGCTCGCATACTGTCTACCACGATAAGGAGGATGTTCCTGGGTTCCTCGATCTCCCAAGCGGGCGAACCGGCCTGGGATGCTGTCTTGTCCTTATAGGAATAGGCGAAGGGATTCGCTGGCCGAGGGCCCAATATCGGAGAGAATAAACCCTCAGCATGGTAGGCGTGCAGGCCCGAAAAGAAAACCAGATGGCGCTGAATATCCGGCAAGGACATGTCTCGTTGATAGAGAAAGAATGCATACAGTCCTTGGCTTAGCGCCAGGGCTGTCAATGTTCCCGCAAGAACAGATTTGCCCGCTAGCAGGAAGCTTTTGTGGTAGTACTGCGCGGCAATAATCAAGCCTGCAAGGCTGCCCAAAAGCAAGAGAACTGGTGTCCATGTCAGGCCGATTTGTTCCAGGGCTTGCGGCTGTGCGAGCAGGGATAGGACAAAGCGATTGAGATGCAAAGTTGTGTAGTGGTGAACTATGATCTCGGTCACCAGTACCAAGGCTACAAGAGTGAAAAGCAGGTGCCCGGCAACACGGTACCATAGTCTGAGAAAATGGTGCGCCAGCACAAAGCTGCCCAGAAGAAACAGGCCGTGTAACAATGGCACTAATGATGCCACTGCAACGGCAAATGCAGGTTGTAGTGCGACTGTGAGAAGAATAAGAACCGTGGCTGCCTCAAAACTGGCGACCGATATGCGTGCCTGTGTCACTTCACCCTACCAATTGAAATAGGCTAACCCAATCAGGTTAGCCTACATTCTTCACGCTTGGTTACAAGTCGCTATTTGGGCAGATCCTCATTCAGCCGTTTTCCACCCATCCAGAATAGATAGCCCTTGATAAGCGCAATAAGCATGCCCACAGTTAGCGCGGTCCTGAGGCCATCGACACCGGTCCGAGCTAGTTCATAGTCACTGATGGCACCAACGAGGACAGGGCCTAGGCCCATGCCAATCAGATTCAAAACCAGGAACAGGACGGCAGACGACATCGCCCGCATGTTCGGTGAGACAAGCCTGTGGGTAACAGCGATTGAAGGGGCCAGATACAGCGTGGCAAGGATAACAACACAGAAATAAGTGCCGAACATCACATACTTGCTGTCCGTGTATAGGGCGATCATCCCAAGCGGGATTGCACAAACGGCTGTCAACCCGGGAAGCCACAGATACCAGCGAACGTCTTTTGCGCCGAAGCGGTCAGTCAGAGCACCACCTAAGAAGGTGCCAATCATGCCGCCTCCGCCTGCGAGGATACCCAGCGTGAGGCCGATTTCGCTTGGGGCAATGCCGTGATAGCGAACCATGAAACTGGGCATGAAGTTCCCCGTGCCATAGCTGACAAAGCCTGACATGGCGCAGCCAAAGGCAATATAGGGAAACGACTTCAACCGGAACAGAAATTTGATGGCTTCAAAGATGTTGTAGCTTTTGTCCGGTGCTTTGGTGTCGTGCAATCCTCGTGGTGGTTCAGGCACTGTCATCCGAAGAATGATGGCGAGAAGAACCCCGGGTAGGCCCACCATCATGAAGGTGGTGCGCCAATCGTATGCTTCCTGCAAGTAACCACCAGATGTATACCCCAGGAATACCCCCAGATAGAGGCCAGCGGAATAGACAGCAAGGGCCGTTGAGCGGCGTTTGGCGGTATACATGTCTGAGATCATGGAGTGTGCTGGTGGGCTGCCACCAGCCTCGCCAACGCCCACGCCAACGCGGGCGAGCAATAACTGTACGAAGTTTTGTGCCATACCGGAAAGCACGGTCATGGCGCTCCAAACTGTCAGGGAAACGGCAATGATGTTTCGCCGGTTATATCTGTCAGCAAGTTGGGCGATGGGGAGGCCAAGAATGGTGTACAACAAGGCGAACGATATACCAGACAGGAGACCTAGTTGCGTATCTGAAAGTCCGAGGTCGTTCTTGATCGCTTCCTGAAGGATCACCAGGATCTGCCGGTCGATAAAGTTGAACGCATAAACAATGGTCAGAACCACAAGCGCATATGTGCGCGCTTTGTTACTCAGTCCGCCCGCTGGCGGTGCCTCAACAGTTTCTTTCATATGTCTCCCCTCGCTGCCCTGGTTCGCACCATGCGAAATTACAGGCAGCTGCGCCTTCCCAAACGCATAAGATACAAGCTAGGCTGCTTTTCGGTGCAGGCAAGGGCTGACGCTACGGAAACTTGGGGGCTATATGAAAACGGTTGTTCTACAATCTCATAATTCGGCAAAACTAACTCGCTGGATGAAATCCTGCTTGGCGTCGGTTGAAAATT
>JABXIV010000160.1 GCA_013372925.1 Alphaproteobacteria bacterium | reverse complement strand
CCCTCAAATGGAGGTGCACCAAGACCGTGAATTTATCCAGCAAATTCAAAGTGCTGTCCGTGATAATGATCAGGATCAGGCATGTGAGCTGGTTGAAGACCTGCACGCGGCAGACATCGCCGACCTTCTTGAGGTTATGTCATCACCTCAGCGTGTGGCCTTCATTGAGCTGCTGGGTGAACGGCTTGACCCTGACGTACTGATCGAGGTTGAAGGTGCCGCGCAGGACGACCTTTATGAGCATATGCCGAACGAGCAGATCGCGGATGCGGTAACCGAGCTCGAAACGGATGATGCGGTATACGTTCTCGAAGAACTGGACGAAGAAGACCGGGAAGAGGTTCTGCGGTCACTGGCTGCAGACGACCGGATCGCGATTGAAGAAAGCCTGAGCTACCCGGAAGAGTCCGCAGGCCGTTTGATGAGCCGCGATCTGGTGGCTTTGCCTGAGTTCTGGACGGTAGGGCAAACCATCGACTTCCTGCGGTCGGAACAGGAAGATATTCCCGACGATTTCTACGATATTTTTGTGGTGGACCCTTCTCACAAGCCCGTTGGCACGGTGCCGCTGTCGCGTGTGATGCGCACGCATCGCCCCGTTACCATTGGCGAGATTATGGACAAAGAGCCATATGCTGTCGATGTAAACGCCGATCAGGAAGAAGTGGCCTATCAGTTCAGCAAATACCACCTGATCTCTGCCGCAGTGATTGATGCAAGCCAGCGGCTTGTTGGTGTGATTACCGTGGATGACGTTGTTGAAGTTATTGGTGACGAAGCGCAGGAAGACATTCTGGCCCTGGCTGGTGTGTCTGAAGAATCAGGCGTGAACGAGAATGTGTTTGAGGTAACGAAAGACCGTTTCGGCTGGTTGTTCGTAAACCTTGGGACTGCCATTTTGGCATCTGTCGTGATCGGCCTATTTGATGCCACGATTGAACAGATGGTAGCGCTTGCAGTGCTGATGCCGATTGTGGCCTCGATGGGCGGCAATGCCGGTACCCAGACAATGACCGTTGCTGTGCGGGCGATCGCAACCAAGGAACTTAGCGCCACAAACGCCTTCCGCGTTGTGAACCGTGAGCTGATGGCAGCTTCGGCCAATGGTTTTATGCTTGCTTTTGTGTCCGGGCTTGTAGCCTGGGCCTGGTTCGGAAACCCGATGCTGGGTGGTATTTTCGCGGCAGCCATGATCTGTAACATTATTGTGGCAGGGCTGAGTGGCGTACTGATCCCGCTGGGGCTGAACCGTGTCGGGGTTGACCCGGCCATTGCGTCCAGCGTGTTTGTAACCACGATCACAGATATTGTGGGCTTCTTCGGCTTTCTGGGGCTTGCGGCCCTGTTTATTCTCTAGCGGGCACCATTTATGGACAAAGGCCTTGTTTTGCTTGTGGATGATGAACCTGTGGTCCTTCGGATACAGGCCGCAGCCGTACAGCAATTTGGCTTTGAGACATTGATCGCAGGAACGGCGGAAGAAGGTATTTCCATTGCCAGGGCGCACCGCCCATCCTTGATTATCAGTGATGTGCAAATGCCGGGCGAGGGTGGCTTCGATTTCGTTGATTCCCTTGAAAAGCAGGGCTTGAAGAACATGCCGGTCATTTTCCTGACCGGGTATGATGACATTGATATCGTACGCGGTGGCTTAAGGGCTGGCGGCGATGATTTCGTTATCAAGGGGGGCTCAATAGAGAGGCTCAGGAACCGTATCGGTTTCTGGATGGCGAGTGGTTTTCAGGAACTGCCGAGCGACCTGCGCCGCCGCGCCCTTGTGGAGGCTAACGCCGTCAGGGGCGACCAGTTCTCCCACGTGGAGGATCATATCAAGGTTGATAGCACCCGGACCGAACGGGTGGCCGCCAAAATGGCTGAGGAATTGGCGAACGTACCTGAAGGCTATGGTTTGAGGCTGGTGGAGCGCGTGTGCTTCCTTGGAAGGCTATCGAAAACCATCATCGATGAAAGTGATACCTTCGGGCACTATCTTCGCTTCCCGGATTATCTGATCGGCGCAATCAATCGTTTGAACCCTGCATGGAAGCAGGAGCTTTGGCCGCTTCTCAAGCGGTTTGAGGATTGGTCCTGCGATACGCGGTTTGTGCTTTCAGGTGTCCAGCCACTGAAGCCGTTTCAGGAGTATGACTGGTATATGGAAGGCCTTTAGAGCGCTACTGCGCGCCCACAGGCATGTTATCCAACAGTCTCACTTTTCCAATGCGGGCCACGGCGAGAACGCGAGCCGGGCGGTCGAGTTTATCCAGTAATTCCAGTGAGTTGGAATCCACAATTGAGACATAGTCTACAGCCCGGAAGCCAGCATCCAGAAGGGCATTGGTGGCTCTTTGTTCAGCATCCCTAAGGGGTATGTCGCCCTCAGCGTTCTGAACAAGTGTTTTCAGTATCTTGTTGAACTGCCCTGCAATCGCGCGCTCGTTGCTGTTCAAATAGGCATTGCGGGAAGAAGCTGCGAGGCCGTCTTCTTCACGGATCAGTTTGCCCGCCATGATCTCAACCGGAATATCGAGGTCAGCGACAAAGCGGCGAATAACAGCCAGTTGCTGGTAATCCTTCTCGCCAAAGATCGCCACATCAGGCAGGCACTGAAGCAGCAGTTTGGTCACCACCGTCGCAACGCCATCGAAATGGCCGGGGCGTTCAGCCCCTTCAAGGCGGTCGGAAATCCCGGATACGGTAACCTTGGAGGCATGGCCTTTTCTGTACATTTCCGCCGCGTTGGGTGCGAATACAAGGCTCGCTGGTGTGCTGCCAAGCTTTTGTCGGTCTTCCTGTTCTGTGCGGGGGTAGGCATCGAAATCTTCGCCTTCGCCAAACTGTGTCGGGTTTACAAAGATGGAAACGACAATACGGTCGGCCTTTTCCGCAATTGCATCAACAAGCGAGAGGTGCCCGTGGTGCAGGGCCCCCATGGTTGGAACAAGGCCAACCCGCAGCCCTTCGGCACGCCACGCAGCGACCTGGGCGCGCAGCTCTTCAACGGTGCGGACAACAGGAACAGGATTACTCATAAAGGATTTCCGGTTTTGAATCAGGACGATTGATGCGCCACAAGGCGGGCACCATCAAGGCCGTCCAGGTCGTTATAATTAATGATTGAAAGAATGTCGTTTACATAGTCTGCGCCGCGTTCCGAATAATCAACGAGGGCAGGGGCAAGGGCGGCACCCGTCACAGCGATATTCAGTTCCCTCAGTTCAGCCCTGCGGCGGCGCAGTTCTTCATAGCTTGGGTGGCGGTTCAGGTTTGTCATATAGCTGGAAATGCTATCAAGAAGATATTCGAACCTCTTGATTTTATGGGTTTTTCCTTCTTCCCGACCAAGAGGCATAAGGCCGTCTCCATCGCCCCAAATCCATTCACCGAACAGGGCATTGCCAGCCTGTGCAAACCGGCTGGTGCCCCAGCCTGATTCCATGGCCGCTTGGGCAAGGGCCAGCGAAGGCGGGATAATATCAACCTTGTAGAGAAGGAAATCGATGTCCTTCGTGCGGAAATCCTTCTTGCGTTTCAGGCGGTATTTTTTCGCCATGGTTTGCAGCCATTTTCGCTCTGCCCGCTTAAGCAGTATCTGATTTTCGAACTTGCCTCGCAGTTCCATCAGGCGCGCACGATCGGACAGGATCAACTCATTGGCCCGCAAAACAAGCGGCAGGAGTGCTGAGGTGAACAAGCGCTTCTTGTGGTTTGCGTTATCGAGTTCCGGCAAGGTTTCCGGCAGTTTGGTCAGGAACACCCGCGGCACTGATTCCACCTTGTGAAATTCTTTCCGCAGCAGGCGCGCCAGCCGGGGGGTCATCTTGATCTTTTTCGGCGGTGGTTGGTGGGCCAGATAGTTCGGCTGGTCTGCAACAAAGGCATCTGTGCGGGAAACGGTGAGCATATGGCGCGCAAGAACAAAGGGGCCGACAAACATGACGGCCACAACAAATATTGTTCCCAAGATATGACGCACCTGCTTTGGCACTTTGTTTCCTTCTCCTTGGCTGCATTTTATATATATTTAGCTAATAAGTGTAGGTGCAAATCGCAAGATCGTCTAATGATGTGCGGTCAGATGCGTGGCATGCATGCCACAGTTTGTTTTGTGTAAGGGAGAATACTCAGTGCCGGATACTAAGGCCAATCCTGAGACTGCGGGCGAGGGGAACACCATGGGACGTCCGTACCTGATAGTGCTGGGAAATGAAAAAGGCGGATCGGGTAAATCCACAACCGCTATGCATATTGTTGTCTCGCTGCTGCGTGAAGGCCGCCGTGTGGGAACCATTGACCTGGATGCCCGGCAAAAAAGCCTTACGCGCTATATCGAGAATCGTCGGGCTTATGTCGAGAAGAAAGGCCTGGATCTGCCTCAGCCGATCGAGCTTGTTGTGCCGAAATCCGAACTTCGCACCGCCGATGAAGCGGAAGCAGATGAAAAGCAGCGTTTTGAAGAAGCCTACTTGAACCTTGCCGACAAGGTTGACGTGGTTGTTATCGATTGCCCGGGAAGCGACACGTTCTTGTCACGCCTGGCGCACACGGCCGCCGATACACTGGTAACGCCGGTGAACGACAGCTTTGTTGATCTGGACTTGCTGGCACGGGTGGATGCCACCACGCACAAAGTGGCGGGCCCCAGCCTTTACGCCGAGATGGTTTGGAAAGCGCGCCAGCGCCGCGCCATGGCCGATGGCAGCTCGATCGACTGGGTGGTGTTGAGAAACCGTGTTGGGGCACTGCACGCCAAGAACAAAGAACGCGTTGAAGGCGTCCTTAATGAACTGACCAAGCGCATTGGTATCCGCCATGTGCCGGGGCTTGGCGAGCGCGTAATCTATCGCGAACTGTTCCTGCGTGGCCTCACCCTGATGGATCTGAAGGAAGCCGGTGGGCTGGACGGCAAGGGGCTTTCCATGTCGCACGTTGCCGCGCGGCAGGAAGTGCGGAAGCTTATTGATTCACTGAATTTGCCCTTCCGGCAAACCGCATCGGAGTAAAATCGCTTGGCAGCCTGGTTTATCATCGGTCTCATTCTCGCGTTCGCTTTGCTTGTTCTTTTGAACTGGTGGGCCAATGCTGACGTGAAGTCAGCCCGGAACGCTTTGTTCTGGGCGATTATAGGCCTGTGCGGCCTGTTCGGGCTGGTGCTGTTTGCCGCCGGTAAAGGATTTATGGCGATCATTCCGGCAGGCTTTGCCGCATGGCGCATGATCGGCAGCAAAGGCTGGGAACGCGTGAAAAACGCTGACCAAACCCAAGCTCGATCCCGGTCTAATAGGATGTCCGAAGAGGAAGCGCTTGATGTGCTGGGCCTGAAAAAAGGTGCAGAAGAGGACGAAATTAATCAAGCGTATAGAAAATTGATGGCACAATGCCACCCGGATAAAGGTGGTAATGATTATTTGGCGAGTAAGCTGAATGAGGCAAAACAGACCCTGCTGGGTAAATAAGGTCGAATATTGATACGTATCGTTGGTTATTTGTTGGCACTGTTCTTGTTGACGGCTGTCTTTGGCAGATCAGCCCTTGCAGACGAAAGCACTGCGACATGGCCAAAAGATAAACCCGTTGTCATTGGCACCATTACCCACAATCCGCCCTATGTTCTCCAGAACCCGTCAGGGGGTATTGATCTGGATCTCGTTGAAGCAGCTTTCGGCCGCGTTGGCCTGAAGGTGGAATTCACCCATGCGCCTTTGTCGCGGGTCCAGATATTGCTGGAAACCAACAAGGTTGATGCCATGACAACCTTCCGCACCATCGAGGGCCTCTGTGTAAACAGCGAAATATTCAGTTATTGGCATGATGGCATTTCTGTTCCTAAGCAGCTTGAAAAGGAAGTCGCAACGGTTCAGGACCTCGCAGGCCTCAGGGTGGGGATGTTCCCTGGCGCGGTGATGGTGCTGCCCAATCTGACGGAACAGGATGTGTCGTCTTTCGGCAGTAGCGTGACTGTTTTTAACCGGGGACAGCTGATCAAAATGCTGCACTATGGTCGACTGGATGCCTATATCGGTGACTATTGGGCGCTTGAATACGCATACAGGCAGCTCACCCCGGATCAGCCAAAACCCTATCGCGTGGCTGTTGAGTTTGAACCAACGCCCCGTCGTCTCTGCATCAAGAATTCGGCACTGGTTGAGCCATTTAACAGGGGTGTGAAAGCTATTCTGGCAGAAGGACTGCCGGAAAAGGTTAAGGCGCGATATTTGGGTGAGGGCGCTGAGGATATGGTGCGGCCAGAAGTCCGGCAATAAGGGGCGTGACAAAAACGAAGTCGCAGGGTACCGTTTGGGTTGCAATGAGTTGGGGCAAATCAACCATGGACACCAGCACACCAAATGGCAGTAAAGTTGAGCGGCGTTTTTTTCGTACGCCCGCACAGGCGCGCCAGTTGGCACACGAATTTACCCGCCATCTTCCGCAACCCGCCAAGGTTGAAGTTGGGTTGTTTGAGTTGCTTATGAATGCAGTAGAACACGGTAATCTGGGGATTTCTGCTTCAGAGAAACAGAAATTGATGTCTGAGGATCGCTTTGTCGCCGAGTTGGAAGCCAGGCTTTCTGATCCTCGGTTTGAAAACCGGCAAGCCTGCCTTGAAGTGACACGCACCGCTTTTTCCGTTATCTTTAGCATCAAGGACGATGGTGAAGGCTTTGATTGGCGGGGTTATGTGGCCGATGGCGGCCCCTCAGGCGCTTCCTCCCTAGAGTCTGGTCGCGGTATTATGATTGCGCGAAAAGTAGGGTTCGAGCGGGTAGAGTATGTTGACCCAGGTAATCAGGTCATAGCGACAGCGCTACTTCAGCCAGAAGATTAGTTTTCCAGTTTTAGTTGTTTTTGTTTGGTAACCATTTCTTCAAGGTTTGTCGGCAACAATCATTGCCGTAAAGCGCGGTGGGGAGTGATGTTTCGGGTTCAGTGAATTTTGGCGTTCGATTTTATAGGGCGTCAGCAACGACAGGGTATATTATGACCGAACAGGATCAGGCGATTACAGGCGTTGAGGTTTTTTTCGACAGCAATGACATCATCGTTTCGAAAACGAACACACAGGGCCATCTAACCTACGCAAACGATGTTTTTCTCGATATTGCGGGTTATACGGAAGCTGAGGTGCTAGGAAAACCGCACAATATTATCCGCCACCCTCATATGCCCCGCTGTATTTTCAAGGCGCTTTGGGAAACCATCAAAAGTGGAAATGAAATCTTCGCTTATGTGATGAACCGTACCAAAAGCGGCGATCACTATTGGGTGCTGGCACACGTGACACCGTCATTCAATACATCCGGTGATATTGTTGGCTTTCATTCCAACCGGCGCGTGCCCAACCGTGATTCGCTAGAACATACGATCATTCCGCTATATCAGAAGCTGCTTCAGATAGAGACTTCAAAGGGACGGAAAGAAGGGCTGGATGCGTCCTGCGCCCATCTTAATTCCCTTTTCACAGAGCAAGATATCTCGATTAACGAATTCTTCCTCTCTCTCGCCTGATTTAGCAAAGCCAGAATATACAGGATGCAAGCCATGACAGAACAAACGTCTAACCTGAGCGCATCGATCGAAAAAGCCGTCGCTGTCTGCGAAGCCGTTGCGAATGGTGATTTTGAAGGGCGAATTCTCAACCTTGACGAGGATGGTGAACTTCGACCTTTGTTTAATGCCATCAACAGAATTATCGACCGGAATGACGCCTTCATTCGTGAAGCCGCGGCAGCCATGAGCGCCGTGAAGGAAAAACAATATTATCGCAAAATTCTGGAAGCAGGCATGCCCGGCGTGTTCCTGAATGCGACCAAGAATATCAATAGCTCGATTGATAATATGTCGGATATTCACAACCGCTCAGTGGCGCTTGCGAATGAAGTGGAGCATTTGGTTCAGGATGTTTCCGCGAAAACTGAAGAGATTTTTTCTTCAACCCATGATGCTATTCAGCGGACTGACAGCAACTCGTCCAACACGATTACGGTGTCCAAGGCCGCCCGTCGCACGCTTGAGAACACTAACGCTGTGGCAGCGGCCACCGAGGAAATGCGGGTGTCTTCGCAGGAAATTGCACGCCAGATCACGCTGTCTGCAGACTGTGCAGCGAAATCACTGGATCAAACAGAAACGGCCAGTGTTAAAATTCTGGGTCTTGAGACAGCGGCCCGTGAAATTAGCTCAGTCGTTGATCTGATTACCAAGATTTCAAGCCAGACCAACTTGTTGGCCCTTAACGCTACGATTGAGGCGGCTCGGGCCGGCGAGGCCGGTAAAGGTTTCGCAGTTGTCGCAAGCGAGGTGAAAAGCCTTGCGAACCAGACCGCAGCCGCGACTGAAAATATCACCAATCAGGTGACACACATTCAGCAAACCACGTCAGAGAGCGTGGATGCGATTTCAGGCATTAAGAAGATCACGCAGGAACTTCGCGAGATCAGTAACGGTATAGCCGCAGCAGTGGAAGAGCAAGACGCCGCAACCGGTGAAATCAGTGATCAGGTACAGCGCCTGCGCGGTGAGATCGAGGTGGTGTCGGAAAGCGTGACACAGTTGGTGCAGTCGTCGGCTTCATCTTACTCATCGTCAATTCAGGTAATCTGGTCAGCAGAAGAGATCGATGAGCCAGTTCACAAGCTTTCCGATTCAATGGCTGATTTTCTCACAATTGTAGAATCCTGATCAGGGTAGGGAATTTATTATGGATTATTCGATTAATAACAGCGGCAATCGCACTACGATCAACATGAGCGGGCGCCTGACCTTTGATGATCAGGGCAATTTCAAGCAGCTTTTGAAAGAATTAGCCGATGATGGTGCAGAAAAATGGCTGCTGGACATCTCTGGCCTGGAATATATCGATTCTGCGGGCCTTGGCCTGATGCTTCGGGCCCAATCAGTTGCTGAAAAAGCAGGAAAATCAATGAGTATGCGGGTGCCCCAATCAGGGCAGGTGGCCGAAATTCTGGAAATCGCCCAATTCCAAACCCTGATACCCACTGAATGATTTAAGTGAATTTATTCTGCAGCTTGTTCTGGCGGCACTGAACGGTGCCGTCTTGTTTTGTCCGGCCCGTTATAGAAATCACACCGGCCAAGTTCGTTTTCATGCAGGAATTGGGTCTCGCCAAGGTCTTGGCTTTGGGTGCAATCCTGGCACCAATCTGTATCCCCGCACTTCAATAGTTTTGTCATTTCTGCCCTCGTTTCTTCAAGAGCCCCCAAGCGTTTGCTAGCCGGATAACTGTAGCACAATTGCGTGTTTTGGGCATGCTGCATTTTGTCGCTGCTTTGCCTGTCATGTGGCGGTAAGGAAAAACCCCTATGAATTCCGGGTTGACGGAGCCTTGTGTCGCTGACACTTTGGGCAAAAATTTATCCCTTTTCTGAGGTCTTTTCATGTCAGGCTATAATTTCCACCATACCGTTCTTCGCGAATATGATGTTCGAGGCATTGTTGGCGAAACCCTTTTCCCAAGTGACGCTGAAGCGCTTGGGAAGGCGTTCGGAACCCATGTCCGCCGTGCGGGCGGCACAAGGGTATGTGTGGGGTATGATGGCCGCGTTTCCTCGCCAGAGATGGCTGAAAACCTCATGGCTGGGCTGGCCAGCACAGGGCTTGAGGTGATTAACATTGGCCTCGCGGGTACGCCCATGCTCTATTATTCCGTGTTCGAGCTGGACAGCGACGGCGGCATCATGATCACCGGGTCGCATAACCCGCCAAATTATAACGGTTTCAAGATGATGCTGGGCAAGAAGCCTTGCTTTGGTGAGGCCATTCAAGCGCTTGGTAAAACCGCTGAAGCGGGCGACTTTGAGGTGGGCGAAGGCTCCACCCGCGAAGAGGATGTGTTCGACCGCTATATCGACCGCCTGATGCGCGATGTGGATATGGACAGCTTCAAGGTAGTGTGGGACCCGGCCAACGGTTCCCTCGGTCCCGCAGTAGAAGCCGTTGTGAAGCGCCTGCCAGGCGAGCATATCGTAATCAATGCCAAGGTGGACGGCACTTTCCCGAACCATCATGCAGACCCCACTGTTGAAGAAAATCTGGAGCAATTGAAGCTCGCGGTGGCCAAGCATGGTGCCGACATGGGCCTCAGCTTTGATGGTGATGGGGACCGGATCGGTGCGATCGACGCCCAAGGCCGTGTCGTGTGGGGCGACCAGATGCTGGCAATTTTGGGCGGTGACCTGCTGCGCGAACTGCCGGGCGCGCCCATCATTGCAGACGTAAAAGCAAGTCAGGCGCTGTTTGACCGTATTGGTGAGCTGGGCGGCGAGCCAATAATGTGGAAAACCGGCCATTCGCTTATCAAGGCCAAGATGGTGGAGCTTGAGGCTCCGCTTGCGGGTGAGATGTCAGGTCATATCTTTTTCAAGCATAAATTCTATGGCCATGATGATGCGCTTTATGCCGCGATCCGTTTCCTGAACGCAATTTCAAAGCAGGGCGGTGATTTGGCTGCGCTGAAGGATGGCCTGCCGGCTGCTATCAATACCCCGGAACTGCGGTTCGACTGCGATGACGTGCGCAAATTCACGGTGGTGGAAGAGGTGAAGGCCCGGCTTGAGGAAGCAGGCGCTGATATGTCCACCGTTGATGGTGTGCGTGTGCAAACGGCTGATGGTTGGTGGCTTCTTCGCGCATCTAACACGCAGGCGGTTTTGGTCGCGCGTTGTGAGGCCTCATCAGACGCTGGCCTCGCGCGCCTCAAGGTCGCGCTTGTGGAAGCGCTTGCGGCCTCTGGCGTAGAAGCCCCAAGCGATCTCTAGGGCCGGATATTAGAACATTCCGTTGTCGTTCTTTGATGTTTCTGGAACGGGCATGCCCACGTTCCAGTGCTCAACCATTTTGCCGTCTTTCATGCGGAAAATGTTGACGACAGCGCCGCCGCGCTCGCTGGGGGAACGCTTCACGTGCATATGCAGCCATACCAGGTCGCCGTTGGCAGCACTGCGGACAATCCTAGCCGAATACTCTGGATACTTTTTTGCCCGTGCGCGGAACAGCGCGATAACGGACTCTCGTCCGTCCTCAAGGCGCGGTGAATGCTGGATATAAGGATCGCCAAAACATTCCTCTGCAGCCTTGTCGACATCCAGCTTGTTTTCAAGCAAGTCCATGCAGTAAATGGCTTTTTCAGTGTTCGCGGCCTCAAGCGCTTCTTGCGCACTGTCTGCGGCTTGGCTGCTGGCGGCAGTGAAAAGGGCGAAAGCGCTGCCAAGAAGGCAGCTTATGCGGTTGGAAATCATCGCGTCGTATCCTTAAGTTTTTCTGCGTTTGTGTCAGACTAGGACAAATTTAAAGCCATTGCAGCGGTGTTTTACTAAGAATTTGCAAAAAAAAGCGCTTTTAGCAACCTGAAGGGGTGTCGAAATCAGGAGTGGTATTTTAAAGAGAATCCTTGCCAAGCTCTTAACAGGAAATGCTGTTTCCTTCACCGCATCTTTACTCTTTTCCGCCACCGTAAAAATGCGTAGCGTTGCAAAGGAGCAAATGGTCACCGATTGGTGATCCAAAAAATCTTCACCGGAGTATTTGTAGTAACGCACTCATATACTACATACTAAAGGTATGGATTACGGAGGATCGATGCCAGATAAACGTAAAGATGGATCGGATGGTGGTGGCAATACCGGCGTTTTGACACGCTCGGAAGCCAAAACGAAAAAGCCGTCCATGTATAAAGTTCTGCTCCTGAACGACGACTACACCCCTATGGAATTTGTGGTGCATGTTCTGCAGCGCTATTTCCGCATGACGGTGGAAGAAGCCACCGAAGTGATGTTGCATGTGCACCAGAAGGGGGTGGGCGTATGTGGTGTGTTCACCTACGAGGTGGCCGAAACCAAGGTGAACCAGGTTCTTGCCGCCGCCCGCCAGAATGATCACCCGCTGCAATGCACATTAGAAAAAGAGTAACCCGCGCGCCATCAACGGAAGGAAGTGACGCCACAAGTCGAAGGATAGAGAAGAGTGCCTAGTTTTTCACCCCATCTGGAGGAAACCCTCCACAGAGCATTGAAGGAAGCCAACGATCGCAGCCATGAGTATGCGACGCTTGAGCATCTTCTGTTGGCGCTACTTGATGATCCAGAAGCCGTTGCGGTCCTTAAGGCATGCGACGTTGATATTGATGTCCTCCGAACGCAGATTCTTGATTACCTGAATGACGACATGGAAAACCTGAAGGTGGAAACTGATGGCCTTGAGGCCACGCCCACGGCCGGGTTCCAGCGCGTGGTGCAACGCGCACTTCTTCATGTGCAGTCATCGGGCCGCGAAGAGATGACTGGTGCAAACCTTCTGGTGGCACTGTTCTCTGAACGCGAAAGCCATGCGGTGTACTTCCTGCAAAGCCAGGATATGACCCGCCTTGATGCTGTAAGCTATATCTCCCACGGGATCGCGAAAGTGCCAGAATTCGGTGAAGACCGCCGGGTGCGGGGTGCTGATGAGGAAGAAGAAACAGTGCAGACCGAGGCGCCTTCTGGCGAAGGCAAGAAGGCCGATACTGCCCTTGCAGCCTACTGTGTGGACCTGAACGAAAAGGCCCGTGAAGGCAAGATCGATCCGCTGATTGGCCGTGATGCCGAACTTGAACGTGCGGTTCAAATCCTGTGCCGGCGGTCCAAGAACAACCCGCTTTTGGTGGGTGATCCGGGCGTTGGTAAAACGGCAATTGCCGAAGGACTTGCCCGCCGTATCGTTGAAAAAGATGTGCCGGAAGTTCTTGAAAATGCGACCATTTTCGCGCTCGACATGGGGGCGCTTCTGGCAGGCACCCGCTATCGCGGTGATTTTGAAGAACGCCTGAAAGCAGTGGTGAAGGAACTTGAAGCCACTGAAGGATCTGTCCTCTTTATCGATGAAATTCATACGGTGATTGGGGCAGGGGCCACATCTGGCGGTGCCATGGATGCTTCGAACCTGTTGAAACCGGCGCTGGCAAGCGGTGCTATTCGTTGCATGGGCTCCACCACCTATAAGGAATTCCGCAGCCACTTTGAAAAAGACCGCGCGCTTCTAAGGCGTTTCCAGAAAATCGATGTAAACGAGCCATCGGTCGAAGATACGATCAAGATCCTGCGTGGCCTGAAGCCTTATTTCGAAGATCACCACCATGTGCGCTTCACCAATGAGGCAATCAAGACAGCTGTTGAGCTGTCAGATCGCTATATTTCTGACCGGAAACTGCCGGACAAGGCGATTGACGTGATCGACGAAACCGGTGCAGCTCAGATGCTGCTGCCGCCATCGAAGCGCAAGAAAACCGTTGGTGTGAAGGATGTGGAAGCCGTTGTAGCCAAGATTGCCCGCATCCCGCCCAAATCCGTTTCCCGTGACGAAAGCCGCGTCATGCAGACGCTTGAAAAAGACCTGCAGCGCGTTGTGTTCGGGCAGGACAAGGCGATTTCAGCGCTGTCTGCCTCGATCAAGCTGTCGCGCGCGGGCCTCAGGGAGCCAAACAAGCCAATCGGCTCTTACCTGTTCTCTGGCCCAACCGGCGTTGGTAAAACAGAGGTAGCCCGCCAGCTTGCAAGCCTTCTGGGTGTTGAACTGCACCGTTTTGATATGTCGGAATATATGGAACGCCACAGCATTTCACGGCTTATTGGTGCGCCTCCAGGCTATGTCGGGTTTGATCAGGGTGGCCTGCTAACTGATGCCGTTGACCAGCATCCACACTGTGTGCTTCTGCTTGATGAGGTGGAAAAAGCGCACCCGGATCTCTTTAACGTGCTTCTGCAGGTTATGGATAACGGCACGCTGACTGACCACAACGGCAAGAAGATCGATTTCCGCAATGTGATCCTGATCATGACGACCAACGCAGGCGCTGCTGAGCTTAGCAAAACCGCCATTGGTTTCGGTCGTGAAACAGATGAAACCGCTAGCGATGACGCCATCAAGCGCATGTTCAGCCCTGAATTCCGGAACCGGCTGGATGCAACAATTCCGTTCGACTTCCTGCCGCCAGAAGTGGTGGCCCGCGTGGTTGAGAAGTTCGTGCTGCAGCTTGAACTTCAGCTTGCGGATCGGGGCGTGGAACTAAGCCTTACCGAAGAAGCCAAGTCCTGGCTCGCGGACAAGGGCTATGACCGCCTGTATGGTGCTCGCCCGCTTGGCCGCGTGATTCAGGAGCATGTGAAAACGCCGCTCGCAGACGAACTGCTGTTTGGCAAGCTTGCGAAAGGTGGTGAGGTCGTTGTGAAAGTGAAAGACGACAAGATCGCTTTCGAGATCACCCCGCACGCGCCAGCCCCGAAGGCTGCCAAGAAAAAGCCTGCGAAGAAGGCTTCCGTTCCGACGGCTGGTGTGCCGGCGAACCGCGAAGAAGGCAAGCCGCCTGTGCCGGTTAAATAAACAGGCTTGATGAAGCCAGATATTGGAAAGGCGTGCCATACGGTGCGCCTTTTCTCGTTGGGGCAGGTCCCGCTTGATGGCATTCTTGACGCGGCCTCTTATCCGGCATAGCGTGCGAGGCATCTGAAAACATGAGTGGAGGCAGGGGCTAAACGCTGTCGGTTAATGTTCTGATACGCGTGTCTGGCCCTTCTTATCATGAATCTTCATATCAATTTTCGTCCGATAATTCATGTGATTGGCTTGCTGCTGATCGCCTTGGCTGTGGTTATGCTAATCCCGCTGCTGGCGGAGGAAGTGATCGAAGGTCATGCCAATGCCTTCTTTGAAGAAGGGGTGGTTGTCTCGGGTGTATTTGGTGCGCTTCTTGTGCTGGCTTCCCGCGATAACACGGAGTTCTCGCTTGATGTGAAGCAGGCCTTCCTGATGACCGCCTGTTGCTGGATCGTGCTGCCTGTGTTTGCTGCGATTCCGCTTGTGGGCATTACTGGAAAATCTGGCGCCTCGCTTTCGTTCACAGATGCCGTGTTTGAAACGGTTTCCGGCATTACGACCACTGGTTCGACGGTAATTTCCGGCCTTGATGGCCTGCATCCGGGCTTTCTTTTGTGGCGGTCTCTGTTGAACTGGATTGGCGGCATCGGGATTATCGTGATGGCCATTGTGATGCTGCCGTTCCTGCGCATCGGCGGCATGCAACTTTTCCGCTCTGAAAGTTCGGACCGGTCAGAAAAGATCGTACCCAAGTCGGCCGAGATGGTGAAATGGATCATCTGGACCTACATCGGGCTGACGGTTGCCTGCGCCATCGGTTACGGCATCGCGGGCATGTCGGCCTTTGATGCCATCAATCATGCAATGGCCACACTGGCAACGGGGGGCTTCAGCACGCATGACGCTTCCTTTGGGGCGTTCGGCACGGCGGCGCGCTGGGTTGCCATTGTGTTCATGATTGCGGGTGGTTTGCCCTTTATCCTTTATATCAAGCTGCTTAGAGGGCGGAAGCGTGCGCTGCGGGACGATCCGCAAGTGCGAACGTTCCTGATGTTCCTGATTGTCGTTTCCTTGCTTGGGGCTGTGGTTCTAAGCCAGGATGCGGGACTTGAATTCGGCACAGCACTTACGGAAGTGGCCTTCAGCGTGGTCTCTATCGTTACGACGACAGGCTTCGCATCCAGCGACTACACAGCCTGGGGTACCGGGGCTGTGGCAGCCTTTTTCATCCTTACGTTCGTGGGTGGATGCGCAGGCTCAACCTCGGGCGCGATCAAGATATACCGCTTTCAGGTTCTGTGGATCACACTGCGGCATCAGTTGCAGCGCCTCACCAGTCCACACCGGGTAATCCCGCTTCAATATAAGGGCGCGCGCATGGCGGACGACCTGCCGCTTTCCGTGCTGGCCTTCATGGCTGCCTTTTTTGCCTCCATCGCTGTTGTGACAACGCTTTTGGCCCTGATGGGGGTCGACTTCGTCACGGCGCTAAGCGCCAGCGCGACGGCCATTACGAATGTGGGCCCCGGATTGGGGCCGATTGTTGGCCCGTCGGGCAATTTCGCCAGTCTGCCAGACGCTGCTAAATGGATACTCAGCTTCGCCATGCTTTTGGGGCGGCTGGAAATTTTCACGCTGCTGATGCTGTTTGACCCGCACTTTTGGCGGGATTGAGGCGCTAGCCCTTCCTGAAGGGGGTGTGGTCGCTGAAATACTCGATTTCGGCCTGTACCTGCTGGCGTTCAGCCTCAAGGTAGCGGGCGACCGCATCATGAAAGCCGGGATCGCGCAGATAATGCACACTGTAGGTGGTGACGGGCTCATACCCGCGGGCCACTTTGTGCGGGCCTTGCGCGCCTGCCTCCACAAAGGCAAGGCCATGCTTGATGGCAAAGTCGATCGCCTGATAATAGCAGGCCTCGAAATGCAGGCAGGGATGATCTTCAAGGCAGCCCCAGTTGCGACCGTAAAGCGTGTCGCCGCCAATGAAATTCAGCGCCGAGGCAATAGGGCGGTCATCAAGGCTGCAATGCACCAGGAGGATTTCATTCGCCATGCGCTCGCCGACCAGCGAAAAAAAGTCACGGTTCAGATATGGCTGGCCCCATTTTCGGGCGCCTGTGTCGATGTAGCAGGCGAAAAAATGGTCCCAGTGATGGTCCTGGATGTCTTTGCCTGTAAGGCACTCAATCGTGATGCCCGCATCCGCTACCATGCGACGCTCTTTGCGGATTTGCTTGCGCTTGCGCGACGAGAGTGCTGCCAGAAAGTCGTCAAAATACGCATAGCCCTGGTTTTGCCAGTGAAACTGTTGGTCGTTCCGCACCAGATAGCCACCCTGTTCCGCCTGCATGGCTTCTTCTTCGGGCAGGAAAGTGAGGTGCAGGGACGACAGGCCCAAGCGGTCGGTCAGGCTTTTTCCTGCCTGCAATAACGCCTGCTGCAGGTCGCCGTTCACGCGCGTTAACAGGCGCGGGCCTGTGGCTGGTGTGAAAGGAATGCTCGATTGCAGTTTCGGGTAATAGCGCCCGCCCGCGCGTTCATAGGCGTCGGCCCAGGCGTGGTCGAACACATATTCGCCATAGGAATGGCTTTTCACATATAGCGGCATAACCGCAAGTATTTCCGATGTATCCGTGCTGGTTATGCGGGCGTGATACGGCTGCCAGCCTGTTTCGGCGCTTGCGCAGCCACTTTCCTCAAGGCTGTGAAGGAAATCATAGGATAGAAACGGATGGCCCTTGGGTGCGCACGCATCCCAGTTTTCTCGCCCGATGTCTGCGATGGATTGGGCGAAGGAAGCCTGAATGTCGGCCCCTGTCGCCATGTCTAGCTGTCCTCGCCAACCACGGCGGGTGCTTCGAAGATCAGCGCATCGGCGTGCTGGCGCGCGATGTCTTCCATTTGATTGGTGCGCACTGTCCATGTCAGCACTGGTTTGCCGCGGCTGCGCCACTTGGTGCAGAATGTATTGGGCAGCAAATTCACATCGCAGGCGATGAAATCCGGTTGGCATTTCTTCACAGCAAAGGAAAGCGCCAGGCGGCTACGGACGCCCAGCAGGAATTCCCGGCCAATCACAAGGCCGCGCGCGTATTTGGGCATATAATCCCGGAACCAGCGCACCACCCGGGGGTCGAACGACATAATGGCAACGTCGCCGCGATAACCTTCAAACGAATGGCGCACACCTGCGCACAGCTTCTGAATATTCGTCTGTTTCGAGGACTTGATCTCGATAAACAGGGGCTTGCGGTTGTCCACAAGGTCCAGCATGTCAGGCAGGCTTGGAATAGGGTGGCCGCTTTTGCCAACTGTGTATTTCTTCAGTTGCTGGAATCCCCACAAGGATACGGTTCCTTCACCATCGGTCATGCGGGTCAGGTCATCGTCATGGAACACGACGACAATATCGTCGGCCGTGGTGCGTACATCGATTTCGGCCGCATAGCCTGCATCAATCGCGGCCCCGACCGCTGCCAAGGTGTTTTCTTCCGCAGGCGTACCTGCGCGGAAAAGCCCCCTGTGGGCAACGTCCTGCGCAGTTAGCCAGGGAAAATCCCGATCCGAATTTTTGGGTCCAGCCATATCAGCCTTTGATCTCCACAAGCGCGTCAATTTCAACCGGCACATTGAGGGGCAGGGCGTTTACGCCAACAGCAGAGCGGCTGTGACGGCCATGCTCACCGAATACGTCAACCATCAGGTCGCTGGCTGCATTGATGATTTGTGGTTGGCCGCCAAACCCGTCAGTACAGTTTACGAAACCACCCAGCTTGACGATGCGGCTGATGCGGTTCAGGTCGCCATCGCAGGCTGCTTTCAATTGGGCAATGATGTTGATGGCACAAAGGCGTGCTGCTTCGCGGGCGTCATCTTCGCTCACCGTGTCGCCAACCTTGCCTTCAAAGGCCAGTTTGCCATCTTTCATCGGAATTTGCCCGGAAACACTGACAAGATTGCCTGTGATGACATACGGTACATAGTTTGCGACAGGGGCAACAGGCGTTGGGATTTCCAAGCCAAGTTCAGCGAGGCGGGCGTCAATGCTCATAATTGAGGTTCCAAACATAAGAAAAGGCTAAATAACGTAAGCCCTTATAGCAAAGCACCGGGTATAAAAAAAGGGCCAAGAAGGCCCTTTTGTCGATCTCTGAAAACCCTCAGGCAGTGCGCAGGTGTGCGCCGCGCCGGGTTTGTTTATCGTGATACATTGCCTGGTCGGCTGCTTCGATCAGTTCGGCCGGATCGGTTGTGCCGTCAAAGGCTTGAACGCCGATAGAGCATTTCACCGGGATGGTTGCCCCGCCATAATTCACAATGCCCTTGTTGATGTGCTTCTGAAGTGTACGAAGCCGCTTCAGGCCCTGTGCAGCCGTACAGCGCTTCAGGATAACAGCGAACTCATCACCGGCAATGCGGGCGACCACGTCAGATGGGCGGATATGTTGCTTCAGTGCATTGGCCGCGAACCTGAGGACAGTATCACCTGCCATATGCCCGTGCACATCATTGATGTGCTTGAAATCGTCAAGGTCGATAAAGCCCAAAACGCCTGTTTCCTTGTGCCGCGCCGCGGCAGAAAGCGTTTGGCCCAAGGCTGAGCGCAGGCCGCGCCGGTTCGGAATGCCCGTCAGCTCGTCGGTTACGGAAAGCTGCTCGAGGAACGAGATGCGTTCCTGCTGCTCAGACATGCGCTGCTCTGCTGCGGCAGCGTAACTGAGCACTTCTGTGATGAGTTGCCAGCCAGTGCTGTCAAACTTCATCTCTGCATTGGCCGCCGTTTTCATCAACTTGCTTGCCAGCTTGCTGACATACGGGTTGATCTCGGCTTTATCATTCAGCTTGTTAGAAGGTTGTTCAATCATTCTTCTCTCCAAACATATCCTGGTTGGTTGAAGAGAAGCAAATGTTGTGCCATGGGTTGAGTTATTTTAAGTATTTGTATTTATTGATTATTTTTTGTTCTTTGGTGTGGTGGGGGCAGCTTTTGCCGACATGGCGGTGCGCCCAGTCATAATTGCTGCCGAGCCAAATTTGCCGCGCAGGGCGTCCATGGCCTTCTCGGCTGACTGCCGTTTGGTGCGTGCGGGCTCAATCAGGTCAGGCTGGTCGGCTTCTGAAAGTGGACGAAAATGACTGACGCCGATACCGATAAGGCGGTAGGGCGTGCCGTCGGCCAGTGGCTTCAGAAGTTGTTGGCCAACCTCGAAGATGGTGCCTGCAAGCTGGGTTGGCGCGCTTACTGTGCGAGACCGGGTGATGATCCGGTGCATGCTGGTTTTCAGTTTCAGTGTGATAGTGATGCCAGCGAGCCGCTTTCGCTTCAGGTCTGCCGAAACGCTTTCACATGCCTGCCAAAGCCTGTCTTCAAGTGGGGTATAGTCGATCAAATCTCTGTCTAACGTGCGCTCGCTTGAGACACTTTTCACGGCCTGGCTGGGTGTTACCTTGCGATTGTCTATGCCGCGGGACAGGCGGTAAAGCCGCTGGCCTGTCTCTCCATAACGTCGCATCAGGCTGGCTTCTTCCATTTCCTGCAATTGGCTGATTTGGGTAAGCCCGTCTTTCGCGAGGGTTTTCGCGGTTTTATCGCCAATGCCGTAGATGCGCGTGATTGGGAGGTCCGCTAAAATGGTTTTGGCGTCAGCTTCCCCGATCACGGTGAAACCGCGGGGCTTGTCCATATCCGAGGCCAGCTTGGCCAGAAACTTGTTTGCGGCCAGGCCGATGGAAACTGTGATGCCCACCTCATTTTCCACCTCTTGCGCAAACCTGGCCAGAAGCGTGGCAGCAGGGGCCTTGTGAAGCCTGTCCGTGCCGGAAAGGTCGAGGAATGCTTCATCAATCGAGAGAGGTTCCACAAGCGGTGTTAGCGCCCGCATCATTTCCCTGATCTGATGCCCGACCGCTTGATAATGCTTCATGCGGGGCGGTAAAACGACAGCATCCGGGCACAGTTTTTTAGCCTTATACATGGGCATGGCAGACCGAACGCCATTCATGCGGGCGATATAGCAACAAGTGGATACAACGCCCCGATGCTCACCGCCGATCATCACGGGTTTTGAGGCCAGTTCCGGGTTGTCGCGTTTTTCTATTGAGGCATAGAAGGCGTCACAATCGATGTGGGCGATGGTTAGGTCAAACAGTTCCGGGTGCGCAATGATCCTTGGTCTGCCGCATTCCGGGCAATGCTTCCCGCCTTCAAACGGGTGAAAGCAGGTTCGGCACAGGGAAGGGGCCGTTATCCCGGACGTGGCCACTATGGTTCCCGCACCAGTGCTTCAAGGTGGGTCATCAGGTCAGGCCATTGGTCGAATCGTGCGTGGGCATCTGGCGCTTTGCCAATCAGCTTTGCAAGGCGTGGGTCGCCAATGAAATGCACACGGTGGGTGTCTGGGGCGTGGGCCGCGACAGACGCCAATTGCGGCGGCAGGTCATCAACAAACACGGTTTGCGCGTTTGTGGCCGCTGCCAGCAGCTTCGCGCCGGGGCCTTTCTCGCCGCGATTGGCAATCACCGGAAAATCGAGGCCCTGCGCCTTCAGGCTGGCCGCCCGCCGCTCGCGGCAATGGCTTGGCACGTTCGAGAGGATCGCGATCTGGTAATGGGGCCGCAAAGCCTCCAGCGCATCGTTCACACCGTCAATCAGGGGCACATCATCAACGCAGGTGTCAAAAAAGCCGGCGATAAAGCCTTTGACTGCTTCTTGCGTAGCGGCTTCGCCTGTTTCCTGCATGAAGATATTGCCGCTCAGTTGGAAGCTTTCCAGTCTTAGTTCCGCCTTCTGGGTCAAGAGATAGGCTTCCAGTGTTTCGACGAACCGCAGCAAGACTTCATCGGCATCCAAGAGAAGCAAAGGGCGCGTTGGGTCTAGTTCCGTCTTCAGGTCTGCAATGCTCGTCATGGCTTACCATTCCTGCCCTGCGCCGCCACCAAGGGCGCGCCAGGCGGCAACCAGTGTTTCAGGTTTTTCGCCGATATGCTCAGCGCATGCGATCAGGTCAGGCTCGAACGAGATAAGGAAATCCAGCAGGGATGCCTGAAAGTCGGCGTCTTCAATGCGGGCACGTATGTCGCTTCCGTCTGTGCCCGAAAGGGAGAGGAACCGGTCGCGCAGCGCATCTTCGGAAAAGATGAAGGCTGCACCCTTGAGGGCAATCGCCTGGGCGGTGTCTGGTGTCATGAAGCTAATCTCGTGGCCATTAAGGGTGAGTCTCTTTCGCGCTATTGTTCCAAATTCTGCGCGGTTTCGAAATGGCTTTTTGGGCACACCAGCAACCTTTTGGCAGAAAAACATATTTTAATCCCTTGACGGGCTTGTCTTTTTGGCAAAAGCACGACTATTATTCGAGAAGGTTGAGTGATGAACCAATTCGCCTTGTGGAGGGGCTAGGGGAACCGTATGGGTAAAAAGATCCTGATAGTCGAAGACAACGAACTGAACATGAAGTTGTTTTGCGATCTTTTGGAAGCTCATGATTATGAGACGATCCAGACGCGGGACGGCATGGCCGCTCTCGACTTGGCGCGTGAACATAACCCTGACCTGATCTTGATGGACATCCAGTTGCCAGAGGTCTCCGGGCTTGAGGTAACCAAGTGGCTGAAGGAAGACGAAGACCTCAGGAAAATTCCTGTGGTTGCGGTTACTGCCTTTGCCATGAAGGGTGACGAGGAAAAGATCCGCGAAGGCGGCTGCGAGGCCTATATCGCCAAGCCGATTTCCGTTGGCCATTTTCTGGAAACAGTAAAACAGTTTGTAGGATAACGCGCCATGACAGCACGGGTGCTGGTGGTCGATGACGTTCCGCCGAACGTCAAGCTCCTTGAGGCCAAACTAACAAGCGAATATTTCGACGTTCTCACCGCTTATAGCGGGCCTGAGGCGCTGGATGTTATTAGCCGCGAACACCCCGATATTATCCTTCTTGATGTTATGATGCCGGGTATGGACGGTTTCGAGGTTTGCCGCAGAATCAAGGCAGACCCCGCAACAGCCCATATTCCTGTGGTGATGGTAACTGCACTTGATCAGCCGTCAGACCGGGTCGCCGGGCTTGAGGCCGGTGCGGATGATTTTCTCACCAAGCCAGTGCAGGATCTGGCCCTTTTCGCCCGCGTTCGCTCGCTTGTTCGCCTGAAGGTGATGATGGATGAGCTTCGGAACCGCGAAGCCACAGGCGCAAGCCTTGGCTGGGAAAACGAAAAAGAGCCTACCCTTGAAATGGATGCGCCGACCGATGGCTCGATCCTGATCGTTGACGAGCAGGAGAGGGTGATGGAGCGGATCGCCCGCGCGCTAGAAGGTGTTGGTGAATTGACGTTCATGGCCGGTGGCGAGGACGCGGCAGAGCGGGCGCGGGAAAAGAATTTCGACCTGATTATTGTCAGCCTCACCATGCGTAATACCGATGGCCTCAGGGTTTGTTCCAAGCTCCGGTCATTTGAGGAAACGCGCCATGTGCCGATTCTGGTGATGGTGGATGAAGGCAATACCAAGCTTCTGGTGCGGGCGCTGGAAATGGGCGTGAACGATTATGTGGTCCGCCCGGTAGACCGTATGGAGTTTCTGGCGCGGGTGAAAACCCAACTGAAGCGCAAGCGTTATGCCGACAAGCTGTGGGAAAACTTCCACCTGTCGATGCAGCTTGCCACCACAGACGCGGTGACCGGGCTTTATAACCGTCACTATCTGACGAGCCATCTGGAAACCCGCCTGCAGGCAGCGCAGAAATCCGGTAAGGCGCTAAGCGTGCTGATGATGGATATCGACCACTTCAAGAAGGTGAATGATACCCATGGCCACGCTGTGGGTGACCTTGTTTTGAAGGAATTCGCCAACCGTATTGGCAAGAATATCCGCGGGGTGGACCTTGCTGCGCGCTACGGCGGCGAGGAATTTGTCGTAATGATGCCCGAGACGCCAACCGATTGGGCCTATATGATCGGGGATCGCTTGCGCCAGGAAGTGTGTGAAAACCCGTTTGAGGTGGGCACGGCAGACGGCCCGCTCAGCATTTCGGTTTCCATCGGCGTAGCCACAAGCCTTGAGGGACAAAGCCCTGCAGCGCTTCTTGAGGCGGCCGACAAGGCGCTCTATGAGGCGAAGGAAAGCGGCCGTAACCGCGTTATCATCGCCGAAGCCAACCGGTCCTGATTTTTTTCGAAAAGTGAATGCAGTAATAATTCAGTCTAGGTGGGCTGTTGTCAGGTGTATTGCACGCATAAAAAAACGCCGCTGCCTATGGTGGGGCGCGGCGTTTTTAAGATCAATTCGAAAACCAAGATTACTTGATCTTAGTTTCCTTGAATTCTACATGCTTGCGAACAACCGGGTCATACTTGCGCAGGACCATTTTCTCGGTCAGTGTCCGCGGGTTCTTTTTGGTTACGTAAAAGTAGCCAGTATCCGCAGTGCTAAGCAGCTTGATCTTGATGCTGGACGGCTTTGCCATCTTTTTAACTCCAAGAAAACATTGTTCCAGGCCGTTTTAACCACGACCACGTTGAGGGCGCAAAATACCCACACCGGGCCATAAGTCAAGCGCTGTTTCACCGTTTTTACATAATTTTTGGCAAGGCTTGCAAAACTTATTGGAAATGCTAACGCTCGGGTAACTATTTCTGTGCCAAAACAACCAGACTGGAAAAATAAAAGGCCGCCTTATGTCGATAGCAGAAAATGACCTCGTCGAAGAACTCAGAACCGAAGCGATTGATACGGTTGAAGACCGGCTAAGAAACCTGACGGAGGCCGTTCAGGATTTCGAGCGCGGTGTAATCGAGGGCAACGACGCCCTTGCCGCGATCAGGCTGGAGGCACACTCGCTCAAGTCTGTGGCGCAAAGCTTCGAGATGAAGGCGCTGAAGGTGATGTGTCACCGGTTCGAGGATTATTTCTTCAATATGAAGGCCCTGACACCTGAGTCGTGCAAGGACATCCTCTTTTATGCCGACCGTATGGCCGAGTGCCTTGATGCCTTTATCCAGAACCGGGAAATCGACGTATCCCAGATGATGCGTAAGTTGCCGAACAAGGGCGGCTTCGATGTAGGAGATGTCAGCGTTACAGATATCGAGGTGATGTTGGTGATGGAGCCGGGCACAGCGACAAAGATTGTAACGCGGGAGCTTCTGGAATGCGGCTACCGTATGATCAACGTGGCGTCTACAATGGACGCAGTTCAGCTTATTCCGTCGATGCGCCCGGACGCGGTGATCGTATCGCGCGTGATGCCGGAACTATCCGGGATCGATCTCGCCTGTGCCTTGAAGGCCATGCCGACAACACGGGATATTCCAGTCGCGCTGATTGCCACCAGCCAGAAAGAAAAGTTCAAAGACCTTCCCGCAGACGTTCCTGTGCTCAGGAAAGGGGCGAACTTCGCGGATGATGTGGCAGATGTGTTCGTGAAACTGGGGATTCTTTAAACCTTAGTTTCGGTGCGGTGGCCAGATAACGCATTTGTTATCACGGGCGCCCAATCTGATATTGCATTAAAATAGGCGCACGGGGCATTAGTCTGCGTGCGCTTTGTTTTTGCGTATATTTTTCTAATTTTTTGAAATGAGAAGTGGTCACATTTTAATGCAGGCCGCGTATGTGCAACAGGGGATGGGGGCATGACTATTTTACGGGCGTTTTTGATCGTGGCGTCACTGTTTATGGGGGGCGGGGCGAATGCGCAGGAAGAAAACGCCTTCGTGGTTCACAAGCTGCGCGAAAACGTTTTCGTTTTAACGCGCATGTGGCAACCGGGGCAGGGCAATAATATGGGCGTTGTGGTTGGTGATGAAGGGCTTCTTCTTGTCAATTCCATGATGTCATCCGATTCTGAAGCTCTTGATGCCACGCTTAAAACCATCTCGGATAAGCCGGTTAAATATGTCATCAACAGCAACTGGGACCCCTACAACATTCTGGGCAACGCCTATTTCGCTGAAAAGGGCGCGGTGATTGTTGCACAGCAAGATGTGCAGTATGCACCCAGGAACGCAAACTACGAGCCTGTGTTCCATCAGGTGCTGTTTGAGGACACGGTTACCATCAACCTTGGAAACGAGCGAGTGCATGCCTACAGAAGCGGCGGGCATTCCATGCCGCATGCGAACATCCGGCTTGAGAAAGCCAATGTGGTTTTCATGGCCGATAGCTTCCGCCCTGACTGGTTTGGCGTGTTGGGGCCAACAGGCCTCAAGGGCTATTTGGCGGGGCTTAAGCGCGCCGTTACTGAAGGTGATGACGATACTGTTTTCATTTCGGGTACTTACGCAGGGTCAGCCGTGAACACGCGCGCCGACCTATTGCATGAAATGGGCATTCGCGAGGCTTTTGTTTCCCGTATCGGGGTGCTTTATAAAGCGGGCAAAACAGTTGAAGAAATGCGCCAGGATGACGTGCTCAATGCCATTGTTGCTGAGAATTTCCCGGTGGCCATGAAGCTTTTCGGTGGCCTTCAGGCCTATGACATCCTGCCCACGCTATCCACAGACTTTATCCCTGAATATGCCATGACGCTTGAGGAAAAGCGCGCCTACACAGGCACTTACGCAGCAGAGAACGGCATCTCGTTTGACGTGTTGCTGGACGGCGAAACCCTTTTCGCTCAGTCATACGGCCGCTTCAAGGTGATGCTGAAGCCGGTATCTGAAACCGAGTTCCTTTTCATGAACCAGCAGGAAGGTGAAAAGATTGTCTTCGAGCGGGACGCGAATGGCACTGTTGTTGCCGTGCATGCGGAACTGGGTGAAAGCTTTTTGACCCGCCGTATTCCAGCGGGTCGAATGCTGAAACAAGAATAGTGCTTGTTGCGGGCTAAATCTTCGTCACTCACCGGCTTCGCCGTTGAGTCTATATAGCTTCTGAGATTATACGGATGTCACCCTGAACCTGGTTCAGGGCCCATCTACCCGACCAATTGAAGACGCCATCTGTGCTTCTTGTGGATACTGAAACAAGTTCAGTATGACGGAGAAATTTAGCGGTTGCGGCGGCTTGTGCCAGGCTTCTTGGCCTTGCCGCCCTTGCCGGGCCCACGACGCTTGCCCTTGGCATTCCGTGGCCGATCATGCCGGTTGGAAAGCTTGGCGCTGCGCTTTGCACCCTTTTCAACAAAGTCTGGCAGGTTGCCTTCCCCCACAAGCGACAGTTTAAGGCCACCGGTGAATTTGTTGGCTTCCTCAAGGCGTACTTCCACCCGATCACCCAGCTTGAATTCTTCGCCGTGGCGTTCGCCAACAAGCCGGTGATGGGCTTCATCCAGCACATAATAGTCGTGCCCGAGCTCAGAGATCGGGATCAGGCCATCAGCACCTGATGGTTCGACGCTGATGAACAAACCGAATCGGGTGACGCCAGTGATTCGTCCGACGAATTCTTCACCCACCCGGTCTGACAGATAGTTTGCCAGATACCGGTCGGTACTATCGCGCTCAGCCGCCATAGCCCTACGTTCTGTGTTGGAAATCTGCTCGCCGATTGCGGCAAGTTCTTCGATTTCCAGGTCAGTCATGCCATCTTTTCCGAGCTTGAGTGCGCGAATCAGTCCGCGGTGTACAATCAGGTCGGAATAACGCCGGATCGGCGATGTGAAATGCGCATACCGGGGCAGGGCAAGGCCGAAGTGACCCATGTTTTCAGGGCCGTAGTAAGCTTGTGTCTGGGACCGGAGGACCACCTCGTTCACCAGATGCTCCTGCGGGGTGTCTTTTACCTTGTGAAGGATGCCGTTAAAGAGCCGTGGCTTCATCACCGCGCCCTTTGCCAGGTTCAGCTCCATCGTGCGCAGGAAATCGCGCAGGCTTTCCAGCTTGTCCATCGGCGGTTCTTCATGCACGCGGTACATGGTGGGCAGGTGATGCTTTTCCATCTCTTCCGCCGCGCATACGTTGGCGGAAATCATGAATTCCTCCACCACGCGGTGGGCATCGAACCGTTCCCGAAGCGCAATGTTGGTCACATGGCCTTCGTCGTTGATCTCAATGCGGCGTTCAGGCAGGTCCAGGTCAAGCGGTTCACGCTTGGCGCGGGCTTCCATTATTGCTTTAAAGGTGCCCCACAGCGGTTTCAGTACCGGTTCCAGTAGTGGGGCGGTCAAATCGCTCGGGTTGCCGTCTATGGCGGCCTGTGCCTCGGTATAGCTGACATTGGCAGCGCTTTTCATCAGACCCCGCACAAATTTGTGCCGGATTTTGCGGCCATGGGCGTCGAACCACATGTGAACGGCCATACAGGCGCGCTCCACATTAGGCATCAGGCTGCAGAGATCGGCAGAGAGGGCCTCGGGCAGCATGGGTACCACGCGGTCCGGGAAATAGCAGCTATTGCCGCGCTTTAGGGCCTCACGGTCCAGCGCGCTTTCGGGTGTTACATAATGTGCCACGTCTGCGATGGCGACGATGGCGTGCCAGCCGCCCTTGTTCTCAACGTCCGGGTCTGCTTCGGCCCAGATGGCGTCATCATGGTCGCGTGCGTCGGCCGGGTCGATGGTGATCAGCGGAATATCGCGCAGGTCCGTGCGGCCTTTCACGCCAACGGGCTTTGCGGCTTCTGCCTGCTTGATCACGTCTTCCGGGAATTCGTAGGGAATATCATGCGCATGGATGGCAATCATGCTGATCGCCTTGGCGGATGAAATATCATCCAGCCGTTCCTTGATGCGGGCGCGCTTTGGCCCCATGTGCTTGCGCGACCGAACTGGATCAGCCAGCACAAGCTCGCCTTCCTTGGCGCCGGCGACGTCGTCGCGATCAACCCAGTATTCTTCGCGGTGCTTCTTGTCGATCGGATGGATGCGGCCACCGTTTTCACCGCCATGGAAAATCCCCATGATGGCGCTTGGTGCCGGTTTCAGTACCTTCAGCACGCTGGCGTTATAAACTGGCGGCTCATCCTTGATGTTAGTCAGCCGCACCAGTGCCCGGTCGCCCGGACCAAGGGCAGGGCCGCCTTTACCGCGGCCACGCTTCTTTTCTTTCAGGTAAATGGTAGGAACATCCCCGCCACCCTCGAAATTCACCGGTTTTACAAGCACATGACCATGTTTGTCCGTGCCTGCAAACTCAACAACCTGCACACCGGGCAAGCGGTCGGCGGGCCTTAGCGCATGGCTTGGGTCTTTGCTCAGGATTCCGTCTTCCGAAAGTTCCCTCAAGGCTTTTTTCAGGTGCACCTTGTCAGGGCCTTTAACACCGAAGGCGCGGGCGATATCGCGTTTGGTCACCTTGCCGCCTTCGAAACCACGGATGAATTCCATGATTTCATCCTTGGTAGGGATTTGGCCGGGCTCTTTTTTGTGCGCCAAGGGCGGGTATCCTTTCGGGGAGAGCGGACAGCATCCATGCTATCCGCCATTTGGTTCAGCCTCAGGAGGCCTTTTTCTTGGCCGGGGCCTTCTTCTTCGCAGGCGCTTTTTTCTTTGCGGCTGCTTTCTTGGCAGGCTTTTTCTTCGCGGCCTTTGCTTCAAGCCATTCAAGGGCCTGTTCAAGCGTCACGCTTTCAGGCTCAGTGTCTTTCGGCAGGGTAGCATTGGT
>JABXIV010000180.1 GCA_013372925.1 Alphaproteobacteria bacterium | reverse complement strand
GTGCGCAGGGTGGCGAACAGACGCCACCAGGATCTCAGTGTCGAAGTTATAGTTGTCATAGATGTTGCGGATGTCTTCAATCAGCTCCATGCCGTTGAAGCCCACATCATCATGACGGCCAACGAACGGGGAAATGAAGCTTGCGCCCGCTTTGGCAGCCAGCAGCGCCTGGTTGGCGGTGAAGCAAAGCGTTACGTTCACCATGATGCCTTCAGCGCGCAGGGCCTTACAGGTTTTCAGGCCTTCGATGGTCAGCGGCACTTTCACAGCGATGTTGTCAGCGATTTTCGCGCACTTGAGGCCTTCTTTCAGCATGGTCTCATGGTCGTGGGCAACAGTTTCAGCAGAAACCGGGCCGTCCACTTCCTTGGCGATCTCGGTGATCACCTCAAAGAATTCGCGACCGGCTTTTTTGATCAGCGATGGGTTGGTGGTTACGCCGTCCAGAAGGCCCGTGGCATTGGCTTCACGGATTTCATCGATGTTGGCGGTATCCAGGAAAAATTTCATTTTCAGCTCCTTCGACACTCCAGCAAGGTGGAGTGGGTCACAAATTCCAGTCGGCGGCCTGATCTATATATCGACTTCTTGATCGAGATGCACTCAATTCCACCGTTTCCGCGCCTCACTAATAAAGATTGGCGGGAATCGCAAGCTTTTAGGCTTCTACCGGGTGGGCTGGCACAGATTCCTCTGTGGCTTTGCCGGCGGGAGACGGGATTTTCACGAAGAAAGCGGTCAGGATCACAGAAAGGGCCGCGAAGAACAGCGCCATATAGGCATTGTTATAGGCCATCATGGCGGCTTCGCGGCTAACCATCAGGTTGCTGATCGCTAGTTGCTGCACGGCTTCCGGGCTGCCGAATACGGAAATGGACTTGGGGGTAAAGGCACGCAGGGGTGTCATCCGTTCCACCAGTTCCGCGTGGTTGATCTGGCTATAGCGGCTGACAAGCGCCACGACGATAGAGATCGAGGCGGCTTGCCCCAATCCGCGTACAAGCGAGAAAACGGACGAGGCTTCCACCTGCAATTCGTGTGAGATGGAGGCATAGGCGACCGTGGAGGCGATGACAAACAGGATGCCGATGCCAAAACCATGTAGCACCGGGGGTGCCGCCAGCACCATGGCGGGTGTTTCTGTGGTGAGGAAAATAAACGGATAGATCCCCGCGGCCATGGTAGCGCCGCCAAGGATCAACAGCGTGCGTACACTGAAAAGGCTGGTAAGCCGTGGCGTGAGCATCATGCCCAGCATCATGCCGATACCCCGCCACATCAGAAGCATGCCGGTGTCCAGCACCGGGTATCCCATCAGATTTTGCATCATGGGTGGCTGCAGCACCACTGAGGCTGTCATGTTGCCAGCGGCCACCAGCACCAGGATCATACCCACCATATAATTGCGGTCGCGGAACAGGCTGCCGGGCAGGAACGGACGCGAACTTGTGCGGCTGTTCACCGCAAATATCCAGGCGGTGGCCAGAAATATCAGGGCATAGACGACGATTTCCGTGCTTTCGAACCAGTCCTCGCTTTCGCCGCGGTCCAGCGCCAGTTGAAGCGCGCCAATGGCAATGGCGAGGCTGAGGAAGCCGATGCCGTTCAGCTTGTGGCCGGGCATGTGCAGGCCTTTTTTCATGGTCAACCCCAGCCCGATAACGCCAATGATGCCAACAGGCAGGTTGATGAAAAACACCCAGCGCCATGTGGCCACGTCCGTGATATAGCCGCCAAGCGATGGGCCCAGCACGGGCCCCGCCATGGTGCCAAGTCCAAACAGGGCCATCAGGCGGGCGCGGTCCCCCGAATCGATCGACAAGCGGTTCATTGTTGCCATGGCGAGCGGGATAAGCGGTGCGCCAGCGGCACCCTGCAGGATGCGGGCGGCCAGCATGGCTTCAAGCGATACGGCAAGCCCACATAATACAGACGCCAGCGTGAAAACCGAGATCGACAGTATCATCAATCGCTTCACGCCGAACCGGTTTGCGGCCCACCCCACAAGGGGCGTGAGCACCACAGCGGCGATAATGTATGTGGTGACCACCCATGAAATCTGGTCGAACGTCGCCTGCAGCGTGCCCTGCATTTCCGGCAGGGCCACATTGACGATGGTGGCGTCGATCGTATGCAGCGACACCGCCAGCATCAGGCAGAACAGCAGGCCGCCCCGGTGGTCGGTGATGGCGTCTGCGGAATGGGATGGCGCAGCCGACATATACTTAAAGGCCGATCAGGGTCATCAGGTCACCGAATGAGCGCTCATAGCCCGTGTCGATGGAAACCTCGGCGCTTAGGCCCGCGCGTAGGGCTGTCACATCTTGCCCTTCATCCAGTTTGATCTGAACAGGGATGCGCTGCGTTACCTTCACCCAGTTGCCGGTGGCATTCTGTGCGGGAAGAACAGCGAATTCCGACCCGGTTGCCGGGTCGATTGAGGTTACTTTGCCCTTCAGGTGTACACCGGGCAGGGCATCGATGGTGATATCGGCAACCTGACCCACGCGCATGTGTGTCAGGTCGGTTTCCTTGGGGTTCGCTTCAATGCGCAGGTCAGCATCCACGGTCAGGCCAAAAATGGGGTAGCCAGCCGCGATATATTCGCCCGGATGCAAGTCAATCTGGGTGATTGTGCCCGCCGTGCGCGTACGCACTTTCAGGTGGTCCAGCGTTACATTGGCGGCTTCAACGGCCGCGAGCGCCTTTAGCACCATGGGGTGCCGGTCGGTTTCAATGTCAGGGTAGCCGCCAAGCTGGGTCAGCGCTACATTCACGGCTTCCTGTAGCACAGCGATCTGGCGCTTCGATTCTTCCACCTTGTAAATGCGGTTATCAAGCGTGGCGGCCGAAAGGTTGTCATCTTTTGCCAAAGCTTCGGCGCGCTTCAGTTCGCGTTCTTCAAAAGCCAGCGTTTCCCTTTCTTTCGCAAGGGCAGCAAGCTTTTGCCGGTGATTGGCACGCAGGGCTTCAACGATGTTGCGGGCGCTGATCACCCCGGCCTGGGCCTCTAGAAGCTGTACCTGAATGTCGGAATCATCAAGCTCCGCAATCACGTCGCCTTCGGAAACTTTCTGGTTACGCGATACGTGAACAGCGCGTACTTCGCCCGACACGCGCGAGGCGCCTGTGAGGATGCCGGTGCGTACATAGGCATTGTCTGTGGTGATAACGCGCCCGCCAGAAAGGTAGGCTGAGGCGGCTGCGATGGCGATCAAGGCGGGTACGCTTATATAAAGAAGAATGCGCATCATTTTTTTGTTTCCGATTTTTTGGCACATGCACCGGTGATGACACGGTCCAGAAGATTCAGGAGGGTGTCTCGCTCGGATAGGGACAAGGGGGAAAGAAAGGCGTCTGAAATTTCATCAAGCTGTTTCAGGATAACTTTCAGGACAGGTTCGGTTTTCTCGGTGATGAACAGGCGGCGCACCCGGCGGTCAGACGGGTCTGAGCGGCGCTCCAGCATGCCGCGTTCTTCAAGGGCGTCCACCTGCCGGCACACAGACATGGTGGCGATATCAAGGCGTGCGGCCAGTGCCTGCTGCGTGATGCCGGGGTTTCGCCAAACGGAAAGCAGCATTTTTGCCTGGGCGCGGGTCACGTCCGGGCCGTCTTCGCTTTCGAAGCTTTGCCGTACCAGCCGGAACAAATCACCAAGCTGGAAAACTAGCGGGTTTTGGGGCGTCTCTTGTTTCATGGGCTTCTATCTAGGGCTGTTCATTTAATAAGCAAGCATAATAGTAAGCTAAGCTTATTAATTTTTCGTTGCGGAATTGCCGCGCCCGGTTTTGTCGCCTATGGTGGCGCCTGAATGGACCCCTTCGGCAGGGGATTGAACAAGGACCGACTGGCGTGGCGCAGGCGCAGCTTTTCGAAGAAAAAGAAATGACGGCAGAGCCGGAAGGCAGGCGCATAAGTGTGCTTTTGCCGCTGCCGCTTGCCGGGCCGCTTGACTATACGGTGCCAGACGACCTGAAAGACCGCCTATATCCTGGTGCTGTGGTGGAGGTGCCGCTTTCGGGACGCAAAACAATCGGTGTTGTTTGGGCGGGTAAAGCCGCTGGCAAGAAGCTGCCGCTTGCGAAATTGAAGCCGGTCGAACGTATTATTGATGTGCCCCCGTTCAGGGAAGACCTGATGCGATTCGTCGATTGGGTGTCTGCCTATACGCTTTCAAGCCAGGGTGCGGTGCTGAGGATGTGTCTTTCCGTGCCCGCCGCTTTTCAGGGTGTGCCGGTGAAGCGTCACTATGTTGCAGTGGCGGATGTGCCCGAAGGCATCAGGATAACCCCCGCTCGTGCGGCTGTGTTGAAGGTGCTGGCGGACGGCAAGCCGCGTATGGCACCCGAGGCGGCATCGCTGGCTGGTGTCAGTGACAGTGTTGTGCGTTCGCTTGCTGATGCGGGTGCGCTGGCGGCCTTGGATATATCGGTTGACCTGCCGTATCCGCAGCCAGACATGAGCCTTGAGGGGCCAAAGCTTTCTGACGAACAGACTGTGGCGGCAGAAGCGATTCGGGAGGCCGTATGGGAAGGGGGCTTCAAGCCGTTCCTGCTGGACGGCATCACCGGGTCCGGCAAAACCGAGGTGTATTTCGAAGGGCTGGCTGAGGCCCTCAGGGAAAAAGGCACGCAGGTACTGGTGCTGGTGCCCGAGATTGCACTGACAAGCCAGTGGTTGGAGCGATTCGAGGCTCGCTTCGGTGTGGAGCCCATCGTTTGGCATTCGGAAATTGGCCAAGCCGAGCGCCGGCGGGCTTGGCGGGCCGTGGCATCGGGTGACGCGCGGGTGGTTGTGGGTGCGCGGTCTGCCCTGTTTCTGCCTTTCCGCAATCTGGCCTTTATAACTGTAGATGAAGAACACGACCCATCCTTCAAGCAGGAGGAAGGGGTGCTGTATCATGCCCGTGATATGGCGGTGGTGCGAGCGATGCTTGCCGAATGCCCTGTGGTGCTGGCAAGCGCGACACCAAGCCTTGAGACGCAGGTGAATGCGGATGAGGGCAAATATACAGTGCTGAAACTTCGGGAGCGGCACGGTGTGGCCGTGCTGCCCGAAATGCGCGCGGTGGACATGCGTGCGGAGCCGCCTGAAAGCGGCACTTGGCTTTCCCCGGTTCTTGTTCGGGAAATAGAAGAAAATCTGGGTGCAGGTGAGCAGGTGATGCTGTTCCTGAACCGCAGGGGCTATGCGCCGCTGACGCTGTGCCGCACGTGCGGGCACCGAATCGAATGCCCAAGCTGCTCGGCTTGGCTAGTGGAGCACCGGTTCCGGCAGGAGCTTCAGTGCCACCATTGCGGCCATATGGAGCCGATCCCGGAAGCATGCCCTACGTGTGACAGTAAAGAATCACTTGTGGCCTGTGGCCCTGGTGTGGAGCGCCTCTTTGAAGAAGTGAATCACCGGTTCCCGAATGCGCGCACATCTGTGATGACAAGCGATACCGTACAAAGCCCTTCCGAGACTGCAAAGGTGGTGAAGGAGATCGCGGGCGGGCATCTGGATATCGTGATCGGTACGCAGATCGTGACCAAGGGCTATCACTTCCCGAATCTGACCCTTGTGGGTGTTGTGGATGCTGACCTTGGTCTCAGGGGTGGTGACTTGCGGGCTGGCGAAAGAACCTACCAGCAACTGGTGCAGGTGGCCGGCCGCGCTGGGCGTGCTGAGAAACCGGGAAAGGTGCTGTTGCAAAGTTACGAGCCCGAGCATCCCGTGGTTCAGGCGCTGCTGACCGGTGATGGTGACGCCTTTATGGCAGCAGAGAAAACTGCCCGTGCGCAATATCATATGCCACCATTTGGCAAGCTTGTGGGGGTGATCCTTTCGGGCCCCGATATGGCAGAGGTGTTGGAGGTGGGGCGAGCACTTGCAAAGGCTGCCCCTGTTGAGCACGGCGTGGATATTGTGGGGCCAGCCCCGGCCCCGATGGCGCGTATTCGCGGCCAGCATCGATTCCGGATGCTTCTTCATGCCAAGAAGCATGTGAAGGTGCAAAAACTGGTGCGGGACTGGGTATTGAGCGTGAAGCCGAAATCCGGGGTTCGCATCAAGGTTGATATTGACCCCTATAGCTTTATGTAACGCCCCGTGCGTGTATCAAATTGGCGGCTGCCAAGGGAAGAATCAAGACTCTTTCATAAGGCGGCTTGCGCAGGTGAAATCCTTGTGCTAGAGGGAGCACGCATTTCGGCTGGCCTTGGCCGCGATGAGCCTGATTTTCAGGTTCGTTAAAACAGGCTAAAAATTGAGCGTGGGCGGTGCCGCTTGGTGTCGTCCCACAGGTGTGTCAAACAGGTTCAGACCTAACCTAGGGGAACGTCTGACGTGACCTCGCACAAAGCGATAGTCTCCGGGATTTCAGGCCGCTATGCGGTAGCGCTTTTTGAGCTCGCTCTAGAGTCAAAGGCGCTCGAGGCGGTTGAATCCGATCTCTCAACGCTTAAGGCAATGCTGGACGAAAGCGCAGATCTGCGCGACCTCGTCGCTTCGCCGCTGTTTAGCCGTGAACAACAATCCAGCGCCATCGATGCTGTTGCGAAAGCAGCCAAGCTCGGTGACCTGACTGTTAAGTTCCTCGGTGTTCTGGCAGCGAATCGCCGCCTTGGCGCTCTTGTTTCAACCATCGCAGCATTTGAAAAGCTGACTGCCCATCACCGCGGTGAGGTTCGGGCATCGGTTACAAGTGCGCGTAAGCTGACCAAGAAGCAGCTTGGGGATCTTGAGAAAAAATTGAAACTGGCTGTCGGCCATGACGTAATCATCGACGCAAGCGTTGATGAAAGTCTGCTCGGCGGTCTCACGGTAAAGGTTGGTTCGCGCATGATTGACGACAGCCTTAAAACCAAACTCGATAACCTCGCAATCGCCATGAAAGGGGTTCAGTAATGGATATCCGTGCGGCGGAAATTTCCAAGGTCCTGAAGGACCAGATTGCAAACTTCGGCAATGAAGCCCAAGTTTCAGAAGTAGGTACCGTTCTCTCAGTAGGT
>JABXIV010000028.1 GCA_013372925.1 Alphaproteobacteria bacterium | reverse complement strand
GACGTGCTGCACTTCCGCTTCGCGAATTAGCATCTAATTCGATTAGAATACTCTGGATCAGGCCTCCACTTTGGGGGCCTTTTCTTTTGGAGCATAGGCCTTCACCAGATAGGGCATGGCCCCGTGCAGATACGTCAGGAATGGCCAGATCACAATATGAAGGTGACTGCCCCTTGGTATCTCAACTGCTGCAACGGCGAACAGCAAAATGAAGGGCGATAACAGGAGCCACATACCACCGTTCTTTTGCCCCTTCAGGCCTAAATGGATGAAAGCAGGTTTGCGCATCACGAGCGCAATCAACACAGGCAGCACATAGGCCAGCACCACCCAAAAGGCGAAAACCACCCCTGCATAATAGGCTAGATCCATCAAGGCTAAGGGATGATAAAACCAGTCATTCGCGGCACAGATCACAATCACCCAGCTTGGCGTGGAAACACCGGCCATTCCAACGAGGAAACGGCTGATGGCGCGGGCCTTTTTCCAGCCCTCCGCCTCTGCCATTCTTTCGTGATGGCACACCCACATCAGGGCAAAGCACAGTATCTGCAAACTGAAAGACAGTTCCCACCACCAGCGTGATTGTAGCAGTGAAAATGCCTCGCCGCCCGGAAAGAAATAGAACCCCATCATGACAGACAGGTTCATGCCAACGAACAACAAGGCCAATGCACCGGCAAACGCCGATCGGTCCTCTATCTTCCTGAAAATTGACATCGCCCCCAATCCAAATCGCAGAGTTAGAATTCCTTCCCGAACCCCAGTGTCGGACAGAACCCTTTATATTTTGCTAACTCGGGGAATGGATAAACGAATGAGAGAGCTAAGTTTTCTCAAGCCGAAATGAAACCTGGAGGTAGGGAACAGCCGCCTGAATATAGAGCAAAAACGGCGCATATATATAGTGCTGGTAACCACCCCTTGACATCTCAACCGCCGTAAGAACCAAAACGGCAATAAGGGGCGATACACCAAGCAGCACCAAATGCCAGCGGCCTTCTTCGATATGCTTTGGCAAGAGAAGACGCTTTTTCCCCCAACATTTGATAGCCCAGATGAGAATGCGTGCGCTGACCCAAAGCCCAAGGCACAGGAAAAAGGCCTGATTGATAATCTCAAGGCCCGGTCGCACCTCAAACCAACCAAGGGTGATCGCAAAAAGCGCGATCCAGATCGGCAGCAGAACGGCCATTAAGCTGGAGAGCATTTGCAGCAAAGTCACCGCATGGCGCCACCCTGTGGCAGACTTAACCTGTTCAGTATGCGCAAACCAGATAAAGGCAGCACACAAAATTTGCAGGTTCAGGACAATTTCCCACCACCAACGCGACGTTGTCAGGGCCTCTTCACCGGTGCCGCTCGTGAAATAATGGTTGGCCATCATCGATACGACAATACCGACAATCACCATCGCGGCAGCCCCAAGCAGAGACCTTGTTCCAATGAGCTTCATGCACTTCCCAATACGCAGCTTGCCAGAGAAGGATAAGCGCAGGGCCAAAAGCTAATCAATCTATTTTATGGAGGGATTATATATCGCTATCGCGCGGTGACGCGTGACGGGCTTTGCGGAAATATGGCAGGGCGCCCTGCAGGTACAGCAAAACCGGCAACAGGGTGCCAAGGCCCACGCTGCCTGTGTATTTTATAACAAGCGCAAGCAGCAGCGCCAGCAAGGTTGGCCAGAAGGTCAGTATCCATATCCTTGGACGGAAAGCGGTTGGACTTGCGGCCTTATCTTGCCCTGCCTCGGTTTTCACCATCAGCCATGCAATAACGGGCACCACAAAATTGCCAATGGCCCACAGCGCAATACAGCCGATGACAAGCCCGTAAACCTCAGCAACTGCCGGGGTTTCCCGAAACCAATCCAGATACGCACTGATCAGCATGATACCTATTGGATAGGAAACCGAGACCACACCGGTTCCGAAATGAAGGATGGCGCGAAAGCGCCACCACCCAGTTGCATACAGAATTCGGTTGTGGTGGCAGAACCACATGAAAGCGAGGCTGAGGATTTGCAGATTTAGGACAATTTCCCACCACCAGCGGGACACAAGATTCCCCTCCCCGAAGATTTCGGGCAGAAAATAAAAGGCCATCATCAAGGACAGGATGGCGCCGATAATCATCATCGCCATCCCACCCATCAGGGCCCTGGAATCTTTTATCCGTCCCCGGCTCACTTAAATGCCCCTAGCCAAGGTTACTGGTTCTTTACGGTCTTGCCGCCCTTCATCACGAAATCAACGTCCAGCAGTTCCTTGATGTCTTCAAGCGGGCTGTCGTCCATTGCGATAATGTCTGCAAACTTGCCAGCTTCAATCGTACCCAGGCTATCGGACATGTCGATCAGGTCAGCGGCATTAACTGTGGCTGATTTCAGGATGTCCATCGCGCTCATACCTGCCTCATGCATCAGCACGGCTTCCTGTGCGTTGGTGCCATGGCGGGAAACACCGCTATCGGTGCCGTATGCGATCTTCACACCGCTCTGGTAGGAACGCTTGAAGTTTTCGATCATGTCACCGCCCACGCGGATGGCTTTGGCTTTGATATCTTCAGACATGAAATTGCTCGTTTTGGCCATATTCACAACGGTGTGACCGGCCAGAAGCGTTGGCACAAGATACGCGCCGTTTTTCTTGAACAGGCGGATAGATTCCTTATCTGCATAAGAACCGTGCTCGATGCTGTCCACACCCGCACGCAGAGCAGCATTGATGCCTTCCGCGGCATGCGCGTGAGCGGCCACCTTGCGGCCAAGGGCGTGGGCCGCATCCATAATGGTTTTCAGTTCTTCGTCGGTCATTTGCTGGCCAGTACCGGTATTGGTATCAGACAGCACGCCGCCTGTTGCCGTGATCTTGATAACATCGGCACCAAACTTGACCGCGTAACGCACGGCCCGAAGGCAATCATCTGCGCCATCACAAATGGTTTTTGATGTGAATTTTTCCAGAAGCTCGTGCTGCATGCCGTCCACATCGCCGTGGCCGCCAGTTGCTGCAACGCTGCTGCCTGCAGCAACAATACGCGGTGCATCAACCCAACCCTGTGCCGCTGCCTTGCGGAGCGCAAACACGGATTGTGGTTCAGCGCCCAGATCACGCACTGTGGTAAAGCCTGCCTTCAGCGTGCGGTTGGCATACATCACGCTGCGCATGCCGCGATCTTCATCTGACATCTGAAGTGTCTCGCGGTACTGGTCCGGGCCCAATTCACCCTGGATGTGCACATGCATGTCCATCATGCCCGGCATAACGAAGCTGTCCTTCAGGTCGATCAGCTTGGCAGCTTCACCGAACGTATCTGCAGCAACAAAGCCGTCGCGCACTTCGCGGATGCGGCCATCTTCAATCACAACCGTCTGGTTGGCCTTTGCGGCTTCACCCGGCACAGCCAACAGTTCACCAGCATGAATTACTTTGATGTCCGTAGCCGAAACGGCAGAAGCCGAAACCAGTGCAGCGCCAAGCCCAAGTGCGGCAAGGCCAGCTTTCTTCTTAGATACGCCCATGACGATCCCTCCCGAGTTTTTATTGATTAGTGTCATTAAATTGGCGCGCAGTCTGGCACACCGGCAAGAAAAATCAAACAGGCGGATTAAGATTCGATTAATTGGGATCAAATTAGCGGGCGGCGATACTATCGGCATCCAGATCAGTTACCTGCAATTCTTTCAGATACATCATCACACGTCCCATGCCGCTTTCCATTTCCGCGCGCACCGGCAACAGATAACCCGTTTGTTCATCTGCCATCACCCAGAAGCGAGGCCTGTGATCTTCCTCTTTGCCCTTATTCTTTTTCTTTTCGCGTTTGGCGCGCCCTTTTTCCAGCTTCTTCTTTTCTTTTTCAGTGAGGATACGCTTGCCCGCAACCAGCTTCGTGCCCAGCATGCATTCATGCGCTGGCCCGGCAAAATCGGAATGGCTGCTGTTTTCCAGCTCTACAGCCTCGGCACTGCATTGCATCTGCCATTCGATCACGGTTTCACCATCGAAAACAGGAATTGAGATCACATCGCCCGTTGTTATTGCCGAAATCTCTGCCGTCATAAGCGCCACAGCGATCGACGCTGGGTCAGGCCCGCGCTTCAGCTCGGCAGGCACGTCTTCGCGTGGAAAATCTTCCTGCCATTTCTCGGGCCAATCCTGTTCAAGGCTCAACAGGGAACCTTCCGGGGTGAAGGTCAATGACCGGGAATAGTCTTCCCCGTCCCACCGACCACTGGAATCATAAGAAACCGGAATGACATTATATTCGCCGCCATAAGCCCCCTTGGCCGTTACAACACTGCGGCCATTGGAAAACAGCTTTGCCAACCCGCGCATCCGGAACCCGATTGATAGGTCATAGCGATCAGCCATCAGGTCTGCGCGTGCCTCCGCCGTGGAAACCCGAATGCCGTTCCACAAGAAATCATAGGTTGCTTCAAGCCGTTCGGCCGCATTCGCGGCGCCACTGGCTGCAAACATCATCAACAAAGGTGTTACGCATTGACGGATCATAAAATTCCTTTTCCTCGCCCCTCCTCAATTTGAGGTATTTTCGAGCTAACTTCAATGCGTGAATAATGCTTTTAAATTGTGGCTTTTCAGCGTCCTGTATTGGTCTCAAATGAAAGTTTACTGAGATAAAGGCCTACAACACCCTTTTCCGAAGGCACTTCCGCACGAACCGGCATCAGGCGCTCATCCTCGCCCAGTGCCATTAGCCACACTTTTGGCGCCACTTCATCAACATCAACCTGCTTGCGGCGACCACCCGGGCCACGGCGCACCATGGATTTCTTTTCCTCTTTCAGCAATCGGCCTGCCACCGTCGTTGTTTCAAGCTCGCATTCATAGGCCCTGCCCTCAAGCTGCGAGTGTTTGGACCGCTTCAGCTTCACAGGCTTGGCCGCACAGCCCAGTTGCCAATCCACCACAGCCTGCCCATCAAAGCTTCTCAGTTTGATTGGCTGGCCTTTTTCAGCCTCCGCGAAATTGATCGGGCTTTGCATCAGCGCAACAAAAAGCGACGCAGGATCGGGGCCGGTTTTCATTTGGTCCGGCACGGATTCCCGCTCGTTCTTTTTATCCCACTTTTCTGGCCGCGTGGCCTCGAACGAAGCAAGGTGACCATTCTCCGCATAGCTCAGTTTCTGCGAAAAAGCTTCACCATCCCAAAAACCATCGGCTTCAAATGTGCGAGTTTGGACGTTGCCATCCGGCAAAAGCTGCCCGGAAACCGCGAATGTGCCGCGCCCCTGGGTCGCCATTTTCAGCAGACCATGGGTCTTTACGTTGATACCCAGGAAATAATTGTCGCTTTCAAATTCGGTAATCGTTTCAGCGGTGGAAACGTGAAAACCCTTCCAGATCAAGTCGTAAGTGGCTTCGATCCGCTCTGCAGCATTGGCAGAAATCGACAGGTTTGACAGTAAAACAGTCACGGCAATAGGCAGCAAAGAACGCATGGCACGATCCTCTCAACAAATGGGCTCCCTAAGCCTGATTCCATATTCAAGAATAGGGCCAAACATTTCGTTAAGATCGCAAAGGAAAGCGAAGAAAACCGTTTAACCAACCACGGCGGCGATCAGCGGCAACAACACTGCTGTTGCCAACCCATTGACAATCATCGCGAAAGCGGCGACTGAACCCATCACATCCGAACGTCGCACTGCCTCTGCTGTGCCAATCGCATGCCCTGCCGTGCCCAGCGCCACACCGGTTGCGACCGGGTCGTCCACACCAACGAGGCGAAGTACCGACGGCCCAATAAGCGCGGCAACAAGGCCTGTCACAATAACAACCGCCGCCGCAACAGCAGGAATACCGCCCACGGACTGCGCCACGGTAACGGCGATAGGCGTGGTGATGGATTTTGTCAGCAGGCTGGCAATAAGCCCCTCTGGCGCATGCAACAGCCAAGCAGGGATAAGCGCACTGATCACACCGGAAACAGAACCACCCATGATGGCCACCATCACAGCCACCCTGTTTTCCTTTAGCGCATCGAAACTTCGGTAGAGCGGCACAGCAAGCCCCACCACCGCAGCTGCCAGAAAGGTTGAGAATACCTGCGTGCTGGCCAGATACTTAGCGCTATCCAGGTTGCTTGCTTCAAAAATGACAATCAACACCACAACAGGCAACAAAACCGGGTGTGCGAAGGCACGGTGCCCGCTTTTCCGGTAAAGCCAATCGGCCGCGCCATAAAGGCCAATGGTGACGGCAATCCACAGCAGCGCATGCAAGGCGGCGGTCATACACGCCCCCTCTTACGCACCAGTGCTTTATATAGCAGGCCAGTGACAACAAGCCCGACCAGCGTACTGCCTGTTACTGCCAGAAAAAGCACGACCGGATGGCTCAGCACCATCGCCCGCACGTCAAGGATCGCCACCAATGGCGGAATGAACAACAGCGGGATAACACGCATCAGGGCCTTTGCCCCTTGATCGACAAAATCGGGCACCCGTCGTTGGGAAGCAAAGAAAAACGTGAGCAGCAGCATGGCCACAATTGCTGACGGCACAGGCAGCCCAAGCGCCTGCTTTATGCCATCAACGGCATAAAGCAGCAAAACCAGAAACCCGATGCCTGCAAGCGTCTTGATCAAAAGAAAGGCCCCACTGTTTAGCCTGTTGCCTCACAACACACCAAACCCTAGGGCCTTTCGAGCAGACGTCAATCAGCGAATGGCTTTAGTTGCCACTGCGCACTTTCGCGAGGAAACTGTCTGTATGGCTGCTAAGCGTGCTTGCAAGATCTTCAAGCTGCTCGATCGCCGTCAAAACCGTCATCGCGGCTTCCTCGGAATTACGCGCAGAACCTTCAACGGACACGGCATCATCCGCCGCCGTTTTCGTGCCCTCGGACGCGTGGCGCACCGAGTTTGCGATGTCGTGGGTTGCAGCGTCCTGCTCCTCAACCGCAGCAGCAATCGCGGACGAACCGTGGTTGATGGACTGAATCACTTCGTTGATCGATAGCATGGCGCTAACGGCCCCTTCGGTCGCTTCCTGTACCGCACCGATGCGTTCATGAATGCCTTCCGCCGCCTGGGCCGATTGTCCCGCAAGATTTTTCACTTCGGTTGCCACCACGGCAAAGCCTTTACCCACCTCGCCAGCTCGCGCGGCTTCAATTGTTGCGTTCAGTGCCAGAAGGTTTGTCTGTTCCGCGATTTCGGTAATCAAAGAAACCACTGAACCGATTTCCTGCGCGCGCTCAGACAACAGGGCAATCTGCTCCGAAACACTTTTCGATTTTTCAACTGCGTCACTGGTCAACCGTGTAGCCTGATCCACTTGCTGGGCGATTTCAGACGTTGAGGACGACAGTTCGGTCGCAGCGCCAGACACTGCTTCCACATTATTCGAAGCGTCCTGGGTTGCGCTGGCAATCCGCGAAGCGCTTTGCATGCCGGACTGTGCTTGCGTCCTCATATCAACTGCGGTGCTTTTGATGCCCGCAGCCATTTCAGCCACTTCGCGCACAATGTCCTGAACGGAACCCTCAAACTCCTGGGCAAGTTGCTCCAGCATGGCGCGCTTTTCTTCCGCCTGTCGGGCCTCCTGTTCCGCTTGCGCCGCGCGAAGGTCTTCTGTTTCCTTCTGTGCCTTAAGCGCCGCTTCCGCCGCCTGCTGCGCCACTTCGGCATTTTTGTGTGCGAATTCTTCCGCTTCGCGCGCTTTTTCAGTTTCAGCAACGGCTACGGCATGTTGTTCCTGCACCTGAACAAACAGGCCCTGCACCTGATAGATCACCCAGAAAAGCCCCGTAGACAGGACGAGAAAGGCGACAATCTCAAAGCCTGCTTCAAGAATGCTGGCCTCTTCCCCAAACAGAAGTTCGGGCGCAACCAGCGTGGTTATCAGGATATAAAGCACCATGGTTATCGTCGCTGTCGCCAGCGTGCGCCAACAGAATGTCGCAGACAAAAGCGCAATCACGGTCGCAAAATACAGGTGCACATCTTTTTGCCAGCCATGGCCTTCATACAGCGCTACCAGCACACCTGAGGTCAGCACCATGGCGACCGCCAGTACGATGCGGCCAAGCCTTGGCTGCGGTGCGAATCTAACCGCAAGAGTGGCAAGGCCGGACAGACCCGCGATCAGGCCTGTGCCCAGCCACATGATATCGCTGTCGGCCCACCAGCCGTGAAAAATTGCAGCAGGCACGTGCGCCCAAAGGAACAAAACCAGCAGACGAACAATCTTAATCCTGACGCCGTCCAGGCCTTCAACAGTTTGCATCATCAGATAACCCCCAACTCAATGGAAAATTGAATTTCTCGCACCATAGAAGAGCTCAGTAAATGAACTGTAAACCCTATTGTTCGAATCGACGCGGCCTAACGCCGCAGTCCCACGATCTTTTCTTTTCCACCCACCTTGACCAAACAGAACAAGGCTCCACCTTAAAAGACATCAAGGGAGGCATACCATGTTCAAAATATTCTACGAAGACATTGACGTTGGTCAAAAAGAGAGCTTTGGCAGTTATGCCGTTACTAGGGAAGAGGTGATTGAATTTGCTTCCAAATACGATCCACAGCCCTTTCACCTTGATGATGAGGCTGCGAAAAATTCTGTTTTTGGCAAATTGTGCGCCAGCGGCTGGCATACCAGTGCCATGATGATGCGCATGATGGTGGACCATATGATGGAAACTGGATTCGCTGGCCTTGGCTCCCCTGGCATTGATGGTATTGAATGGAAGAAACCAGTTTTTCCGGGTGATACGCTGTCGCTGGAATCAGTTGTAACCGATAAGCGCGATTCCAAATCCCGCCCTAACCTCGGGCTTGTGAAATCAACCTATCACATCAAAAATCAGAACGACGACGTGGTGATGATTTTGAAAAGCAATGTGATGGTGGCGAAACGCGGCTAAGCCCGCTTCTTTTTGCGGGCGCCCCACGGCAACGCTTTCAGCCGAAGGATCATCAACAGCACAAAGATCGCACCGTAAACAAGCGGTTCGGTCTGAAATCCTTTGCGCATCATGAAGAAATGAATCACCGCCAATGGGGCAATCACATAAACAGCCTTGTGCAGCTTCTGCCAGCGCTTTGCGCCCATCCGCTTGATCCAGCCCTTGGTGCTGGTGATGGCCAGTGGCGTCAGCAGCACAAAAGCCGTCATGCCCACGGTGATATAGATGCGCTTCAGAATATCCGCCCACAAGGTGGGCCAGTCAAACATCAGATCCAGCCACAAATAGCTGACAAGATGCACCCATACATAGAAATAGGCGAACAGCCCCGTCATGCGCCGGAACAGGATCGGCTTGGGTGATTTCAATATTCTTGACAGAGGCGTGAGCGCCAGTGAAACCAGAAGAAACCTGAGCGCCCAATCCCCGCTGAAACGGTTGGATGTCTCATTGGGGTTAAAACCCAGGCCATTCGGCAGGCCTGCGAAAGCCTGCCACCATTCATGCACCAGCCACAGGAACGGGATCAGGCTTGCCGCAAATACAAGCGGCTTGCCATAGCGTCGCAAATTTTGAACAGAAAGTAGCGGCATCAATAGTTACGCTTCAGGTCCATATCTTTATAGAGGTGGGCAACCTGCTCTTCATATCCGTTGAACATCAGGGTTTGGCGCTTACCGAACTCACCGATGCGGCGTTCACTGCGCTGGCTCCATCGCGGGTGATCCACATTCGGGTTCACATTTGAATAAAAGCCATACTCGCTAGGCGCAGACCGGCCCCAACTGGTTTTCGGCATTGTATCGGTGAACCGAATATTCACGATAGACTTGATCGACTTGAAACCATATTTCCATGGCACCACAAGGCGGAGCGGAGCGCCGTTCTGGTTTGGCAGTTCCTTGCCATACAAACCAACCGCCATGAAGGTGAGGTCATTCATTGCCTCATCCATTCTCAGGCCTTCCACATAAGGCCAATCAAGCACTTTGAAAAAGCTTCTCAGGCCACGCATCTGGTTTCTGTCTGCCAGCGTCTCGAAAGCCACATATTTGGCTTCAGGCTTCGGCCCAAGCTTCCGAAGGATGCTTGAAAGCGGCACACCAATCCACGGGATCACCATCGACCAGGCTTCAACACAGCGCAGCCTGTAGATGCGTTCTTCCAGGTTTTTCATATCGACCAGATCTTCAAACGCATAGGTGCCAGGCTTGTCCACCAGTCCTTCAACCGTCACCGACCATGGTTTTGGCTCCAACCGCCACGCATGTTCTGCCGGATCGCCCTTCCCGGTCCCGAATTCATAATAGTTGTTATATTGTGTAACAGCCTCATAGGGCGTTAACGTCTCGCCAGGATCAAAAGCGGTTTTGGCGTATTGAAGCGGCAATAAACTTCTTTCGGAGGCAGCCTGCAACGCCCCTGTGGCCCCGACAATGGAGGAAGCACCAATTGCAGCCCCAGCTGAACGAATAAAATTCCGCCGACTGAGATAGGCGGCTTCATCGGTGACTTCGTTTTCCGACAAATGCCAGCTTTCACGCTTTTTAATCAACATAACCGCACTCCAAATTTGCTGCCCTCAACTTATCAAAGGATTAGCTGCCGTCCAGTCACGCTTTGGTGCGCGGTTTGTGAGGAAACAAAAGTGATCACTAAATTCCACCTTTACTTCTCAGCCAGAATAAACCTTAAGTTTCATGCCAGCCCTAGACTTGTTTTTCTCGATACCTTACTTCTTTAGTTAGATATTAAAGGCGTATTTATTCTACTCAATTTGTTTAAAGGGCTTGCCAAACAGACTTACATAGCTAACTATTCGGACAACTTTTTGGGGAAGTGCGCACAAGCATGCGTCGTGAAAAAAAAGGATCGTCAGACGATGCGTCTACGATTTTCACGTAAGTTTGTATCAACCCCAATAACCTGTTAGAAGCAAAGATAAGCGGTTTCCTGTTTGGAGTTTATAGGCATTTTAATGCAGCAAGCCATACAACATTTAAGGCATTCCAAGGCTACTCAGCAGCTTGTGGAATTTTGGCGCAACTTGCCTTGCCCAGACGGAAAGTTCTGCCCGCGGCGATCTGACTTCTCATCCGCACAAATCAATGGCTCTATTTCTGAAGTTTTCCTCAGTGAATGGGAAGATGAAGAATCATTGCGCGTTGTCCAATCTGGCACCGTGCTTGACCGCTATATCGGCATTGACATGACGGGCAAAAACATCTTCGATATGACGCCCGAAGAACTGGTTGACGATGAACGCACCTACTATAAGGCGCTCCGCGACCAACCATGTGCCGGCATGATCACTCGCAGCATGATCAATTTCGCCAATGAGCCGTTCGTCTACCGCACAATTCAGTTGCCTTTGCTCGACCCCTTCGGGGACGTTCGATATTTTGTCGGCACCGGCTTTCTTCTAACCGAAGAGGTTGTCGAGAAAACTTTCGGGCGCCGCAGCTTCCGCCGCACACGGTTGGTTGAACGCAAGTTCTTCGACATTGGCGCAGGGCTGCCTGCCCCTGAAAAAGCCGGCCAACTTTCACAGGGCGGCCCGCTGCACCCGCCTGAACCACGCGAGAAAAAATAAAGGCGGGAACCATGCGGCCCCGCCTTTGTTGTTTGGCTTTCACGCCTCAGCATTACCGCTGGAAATCGTAAACACTGCCCAATTTCAGAATTTGCGTCAGTTCATCAAGGGCTGCGAAACTTTCCTCCATCAGCTTGGGGTCTGCCAGGTCTTCCACCGCAAGGCGGTCCCGGTAATGCTTTTTCGCCCAATCCCGAAGTGTCTCCACAAGCGCATCATCAAGAATGCTGTTTGATCCCATCGCAGCCTGATCTTCATCCGACAAGGCCACCCGCAGGCGCAGGCACGCTGGCCCACCGCCATTGCGCATGCTTTGGCGTACATCCAGATAATCCGCGTGGCGGATTGGCCCGCCGGAAGCAATCAGTTCATCCACGTATGCCTTGGTTGACGGTGTTTCCGCCACCTCGGTTGGCAAAATCAAGGTCATGCCTTCGCGGCTTGGCGCACTGATGAGCTGACTGTTAAACAGATAGCTTTTCACCGCGTCAGCAAGCGGCACCTTATCCGCAGTCACGCGCACAAACTGCATAGCCACATCGCCCATGGCGGCCTGGATATCCCGGTCCAGTTGGTCAGGGTCTTCGAACGCCTGCTCGTGATAGAAATGCACATTCCGGTTCGAAACGGCCACCACGTCATTGTGGAAAGCGCCTGCGTTAATCGCCGCAGGGTTCTGGCGCACGAACAGCGTTTTGCCGTCCTTCAGGCCATGGCTGCGGGCGATTGCGCGGCTGGCTTCCTCTGTTTGGCGCCCCGGAAACGTGAGGTCTGCAGCATTTGCAAACGCACCACGGCCATACACATAAAGCGCCACACCTTCAGCACCATAATCAGCGCAGAAACGGCTGTGGTTCGCAGCACCCTCGTCGCCCATATGTGTGCCACCCACGAGCGGGTCATGATGGGCAAACCGGTCCCCTTCCGGGAACATCACCTTCAGGATACGGGCTGTAACCGGCGCTTCAAGCGACCGGTGATACATGGCTGCCAGGTTTGCTGGTGTGAAATGCGTGCGGCCATCCACTGTATCCGGGCTTGGCGATATGGTGGCTGCGTTCGCGGTCCACATCGTGGCGGAAGAGGACACATTAGCCACCAGCGCGGGGTTGGCTTTCCAGGCTGCCGCAAGCATGTCAGCGTCACTACCGGTAAAACCGTGGTCCCGCAATGCTTTAAGGTGTGGCCTGTCATGGGGTGGCAACACCCCTTGTGTCATGCCGAGCGACCGCAGGTGATTGGCTTTTTCAAGCCCCTGCAACACACCTTCGCGCGGGTTCGCCACCATGCCTTTGTGCTTGGCAGATGCCACATTGCCGTAGGATAGACCCGCGTAATTGTGGGTTGGGCCAACGATACCGTCGAAGTTTACTTCACGCCACGCCATCAACCTTCTCCTTCACCGAAGTTGAGACCCTGCGGCATGGCAGCCACGGCCACTTTGCCGTCGGCATGCTCCATCGTGGCAACACCGTAGGCACAATAGTCTGCCGCATAATAAGCACTTGGCCGATGGTTACCGGAAAGCCCGATGCCACCAAACGGTGCCGTGGAAGCCGCGCCTGTAAGCTGCTGGTTCCAGTTCACGATGCCCGCCTTCGCCCGTGGATAGAAGGCTTCATAGTTGGCGCGGTTATCGGAAATCAGGCCAGACGCCAGACCATAGCGCGTGTTATTGGCCTCTTTGATGGCAGCATCAAAATCAGGCACGCGAACAAGCTGCAGGAACGGGCCAAACACTTCCTCGTCTGGCTTGTCTGCAACATCTGTCACATCGATCAGGCCGGGCGTCAGGAAGGCATCGCCGCGATCAGTTTTTGCTGCCCGGAAGATCACCTTGCCGCCTTTCGCCTCCAGCGCATCCTGCGCGCGAACAACCTGATCTGCAGCCGCTGCGCTCACCAGCGGGCCCATATAGGGCTGCGGGTCATCGTGCCATGCGCCAACGGTGATGCCGTCGATGGCCTTGATCAGCGTATCGATGAAGGCATCGCCTTCTGCGCCTTCGGGTACAATCAACCGGCGGGCACAGGTGCAGCGCTGGCCGGATGAGATAAAGGCTGACTGGATCGTCATTACCGCTGCGGCCTTGTGGTCTTCCACGTCATGCACGATCAGCGGGTTGTTGCCGCCAAGTTCAAGCGCCTGAATAACATTAGGGCGGTCCAACAGTTCGCGTGCGATCGCCTGGCCTGTGCGGGCACTGCCGGTAAACAGCAGGCCATCAATCTGGCGGTTTGCAACCAGTGCCTCACCCGTTGCGCGGCCACCCTGCACAAGATTGATCACACCTTGCGGCAAGCCTGCCTCAGCCCAGGTTTTCACCATCAGGTCGGCCACTGCGGGGGTCAGCTCGCTTGGTTTGAAAACGATTGTGTTGCCCGCAATAAGGGCCGGGACGATATGCCCGTTCGGCAGGTGCCCCGGAAAATTATAAGGCCCGAACACTGCCATTACGCCATGTGGCCGGTGGCTCAGCTTGGACCGGATCGCGCCGTTCACCGCTTCCTTGTGCCCGGTGCGTTCCTCATAGGCCTTAACGGATATTTCCACCTTGTTAATCATGGCCGTGGCTTCGCCTAGCGCGTCCCACAGCACCTTGCCCGCGTCTTTCGCGATCAGCTCGGCCAGCTCGGTTTTGCGCTCGCCCAAAAGCTCGGCATAGCGGCGGGCGAACATCACTCGGTCTTCAAACGGCGTCATGGCCCACGGCTCGGCCATATTGGCCGCAGCCGCCACGGCGATATCCACCTGCGCGGGTGATGCCTCATGGCCCGACCAGATCACGCTGCCGTCAGCCGGGTTTACAGAATGAAACTCAGCGCCTTCGCCTTTAACCCAAAGGCCATCGATATAATGTGTCATGCCTGCCCCCTATTCCGCTGCCTGGCGCACGCGCCTGCCAATGGGCGCAAAGCTGATCGGCTCACCCGCTTTCAGGTTCAGGGCCTCTGCCGCCTCTGCCGGAATCCAGATACCGCTGGAGCCTTCCACAACGTTGGTCAGCACCACGCGGAAATCGTCCAGGGACGGGTTGCAGGCCATATGCATCGGGTCATGCCCTTCGCCTTCAACGGTGCCGCCCAGAATGCCGGATACGGTTTTGCGGCTGGTCCAGATACCGCGCTTGTGTACTTCCATCGCCGGGCCACCATCGAAGATGTCAACCGAGCGGGAAAAGCGGAACCCTTCCTTTTCCAGAAGCTTGATCGCAGGCCGGGCGCTGTCATGCGGCTTGCCGATCACGGCCTTGGCCTCTGCGGGCAGAAGTGCTGTATAGATCGGGAACTTTGGCATCAGGTCGGAAATAAACTGGCTGTTGCCCAAGCCGTTGATTTCGTCCGCGGTTTTGAAATCCATCTGGAAGAAGTGGCGGCCAATGGCCTCCCAGAAGGGGCTGTTGCCTTCGTCGTCCACCCAGCCGCGGATTTCGGAAATCACCTGATCGGAAAAACGCTCTGAATGGGTTGCCATCAGCAAGTACCGTGCTTTCGACATCAGCTTGCCCAACTTGCCAATGCGGTAATCCGGATCCACGAACAGTGTGGCAACCTCTGTCGCGCCAACGAAATCATTGGAAAGCTGCAGCAGTTCCGTATCTACCCGCATTTCGGGCTCGTGGCTCACCTGTGTCTGGTGCAACACCCGATAGCTATAGAAGGGTTTATCAAGCCCCACGCCCACGATCAGGGCACTGGTGCCCACGATCTTGCCCGTTTTGGGCTCTTCCATCACCAGAAGGTAGGTGGTCTTTTTCTCATGATCAGGCTCACCTGCGAAAGCCTCCATCGATTCTTTCACCTTGGCTTCAAGCGCATCCTTGTTTGAAGGCAGGGTTGTCAGCCCCGTTCCTGTTTTTTTGGCAAGCGCCTGCAGGCCATCAAGATCCTGCAATCGTGCTGGTCGCACCACGAACATCTGTTCATTCCCTCAATTAAAGTCCGGGCAGCATTCAGGGCCCCGGTTGCCTTATCGGCCAGTTGGCCGTTCTTCCCTCACACCGTGCGCCTTCCCGCGCACCGTTCGCTTAACCTTTGGCTTTCACCACATCGTCAAGCTGCCCGCTGGCAAACGCCAGCAGGATAAGCGTGGAAAGTTTCGCCCTTTCGGCGAAACTGTCCACACACACAAATTCTTCGGCGCTGTGAATATTCGCGCCCCGCACACCCAGCGTATCCACATTGGGCAGGCCCGCCGCCGCAAGGTTGTTGCCTTCGCAGCAACCGCCCGTAGGCACATAATCAATGCTGATCCCCAGATCGTCGCCGCAAGCCCGGATCGCTTCCATCAGCTTCAGGTTCGCGTCCGATAATGCCTTGGGCGGGCGATTGATGCCCCCGTGCAGGGACACACTATAGCCTGCGGCCGCGTCATAGCGGTTCACAATTTCCTGAAGCCGTGCCTGCAGCCAACCCGCGTCATCCGGTTCCTTCAGACGCACGTTAAACCGGCACCATGCCGTATCGGGCACCACATTCGGGGCCACGCCACCACCTGTCACCGCCGGATTCACCGTCAATTCCGGGCGACCATCCGTCAGGGCCGCCAAGTCCCCAACGATTTTCGCCAGATGCACCACCGCGTTGCGCCCTGCGTGGAATTCGCGCCCCGCATGGGCGGCCTTACCGCGCACAACAACGGTGAAATTGCCGCTACCCTTGCGCGCCCCGGCCAGCGTGCCGTCTGCCAGCGCGGGTTCATAGGTCAGGCCAATATCGGCCGCCTTTGCCCGTTCCGCCAGAAGCGGGGCCGAGGCAAGCGAGCCTGTTTCCTCATCGGGCGACAAAAGCACTTCCCAGCCCACACTTTCCGCAAGCGGGGTTTCCTCAAACGCCTTCAGCGCATTCAGGATCACGATGATGCCGCCCTTCATGTCGGCCACACCGGGGCCATTCAGGGTGTTATCATCCAGCCAAACAGGTTCCTGAAACGGATGGTTCTTGGCAAACACCGTGTCTGTATGCCCTGTCATCAGCACTTTGCGGTTGGCGCTTGGGCGCTTGAAAATGCGGATCGACCGACCGTTACGGATTGTTTCCACATCACCGGCTTCGTTCACGAATTCGCCATCAGGCAGGTCGATCAGCTCAACTTCCGCGCCCAATGGGGCGAAAGCTTCAAGGATCAGCGCTTCCATCTGCGCCAGCCCATCCAGATTGCGGCTGCCGCTGTTGAGGCGCGACCATTTGATCACCTGATCAACCATATCCTGCTGGCGGCCATCAATCCGGCCAAGCGCTTCTTCGCAGGCAGGGCGGGACGGCAGGTTCTTCAGCAGGCTGGTCATGGTGGCTCCATCATGGGATTAAAGGCTTCTCGGGGAAGCATGGCACACCCCATGGGTACGGGGGAAATCCCACTTGCGTCAAGGTGCCGCCGGGGCCCCGACCCCACTATCCTAGAAAATGCAGCTACCGCCCTTGAAAACCGCAGAAAACTCGGTTCGGCCCAGCGCAACTGCAGCACCATTCACCGCATCGTTACCAAACGTCATTACTTTTGGTTTATAGTTAAAGATATAAAAAAATACGTGGAGGGTATGAGGTACCCTTACACTTCAGTTGTCCTAAAAGAACCAAACGGTCACAGGGCAAAACAATAGCGAGGACTTAACATGAAAGCTCTTATCGTCGACGGAGAGGAACTTCTCCGCTTATCCCTTAAGGAAGTCATCCTGGTTTCCGGCAATTTTCAGGAAGTTTTGGAAGCCGCCAGCCAGCATGAATTTCTAGCGAAAACCGCCAATCACGACGACATTTCGCTTGTGATTGTGCACCCGACTTCCCTTGGTGATGACGGGCGCGATTGCATCAAACTGGTGAACCGCCTGTATCCCGATGCCGCTGTTATCATGATGGTGGACCACGAAAGCCAGCGTTTCAGCGAGCACACAGGCGCCACTACCATTGCCCGCAACGCAAGCGTGGCACAGATGGTGACAACCATTCGCCGTGCGCTCAAGCTGCCGCTTGACGGTTTCGGTGCAGTTGCCAGCAGCCCTGCCACGCCGAACGTGCGCAGCGCGCTTCAAAACGGCGCTGGCAATGGCACAGGCATGCAGCCTACTGTAGCCGATTCAATCGACCTGAACCGCCTGTCTTACCGCCAGAAACAAATTCTTGCGATGGCAGCAGACGGCCTTCCGAACAAGGAAATCGCGGCACGCCTGAATATTGCTGAAGGCACTGTGAAAGCGCACATGCACGCGATCTTCAAGGTGCTTGGCGTATCAAACCGCACGCAGGCGGTTATCCGCTACGGCGCGGTTGGCCGCGCAGCCCCGGCACCGGCTGCCAGCAGCCCGGCGGGAGCGTCTGCCAGTTGGAACTTCGCCGCTGCAAGCTAAAAGCTGACACAGGTATCAAACAAAAGGCCCGGTCAAACGACTGGGCCTTTTCTCATTTTCTAAGCTTCAGGCCTGCGCCTTAAAGTTGGCCCTCAAGGTGCTTGATCACGGCAGAAAAATCCATGCCGCCGTGGCCTGCTTCATCCATCGCCTTATAAATATCGCGACTGAGCGCGCCAAGCGGTGTGCTTGCGCCCGTGTCGGTTGCGGCATCCATGGCGATGCCCAGGTCTTTCAGCATCAGGGCTGTTGCGAAGCCGGGCTTGTAGGCGTTGTTGGATGGTGCCGCAGGCACCGGCCCCGGCGCCGGACAATAGGTGGTGAGGGACCAGCACTGGCCGGATGCGTTCGATGCCACGTCAAAGAAGGTCTGGTCATCCAGGCCCAGCGCGCGGCCAAGGTTGAAGGCTTCGGATACACCAATCATGGAAATGGCCAGCAGCATGTTGTTGCAGGCCTTTGCCGCCTGCCCGTTGCCTGCCTGCCCGCAATGCACGATCTTGCCCGCCATGGGCTCCAGCACTGGCTTGGCGCGCTCGAATGCCTCAGCCGTGCCGCCCACCATGAAGGCCAGCGTGCCTGCAGCCGCGCCGCCAACACCGCCGGAAACAGGTGCGTCTACCATCTCGAACCCTGCGTGATGGGCGCGGTCTGCCACCTTGCGGGCTGTTGCCACATCGATGGTGGAACTGTCGATCAACAGTGCGCCTTCCTTGGCCGCCTTCAACACATCGGCATACACGCTTTCAACAATTTTGGCGTTTGGCAGCATGGTGATCACCACATCTGCGCCCTCAACCGCGTCATGCACCGCATCGAACGCGGCGCCGCCCGCATCCACGAGGCCGGCTTTTGCGTC
>JABXIV010000117.1 GCA_013372925.1 Alphaproteobacteria bacterium | reverse complement strand
GGGGCAACCTGCGCCACCTCCATTACGTCGTAGAAAGCCTCGTCGGAGATATGGCTCACATCCACCATGATGCCGATCTCATTCATACGCTTGACTGCATCACGCCCAAAATCGGACAGGCCATTCCATTTGCGTTCAGTGTCGTAGGACGAGTCTGAAATATGGTTCGATTTGGAATGCGCCAGTGTGATGTAACGAATACCGCGCTCATAGAAGTAATCAAGGTTGGCGAGGTCACCTGAAATCGGGGAGCCGTTTTCCATGCCAAGGGGCAGGGCAATCACACCGTCTTTCATGGCCTGCTCCATATCAGCAACTGTTTTTGCAATGCGGAATTTAGTGGGGGCGGAAGCAACCATGCGCTCCACAATGCCGATCATTTCTTCGGCATGTTCTTTGGCGCGGGGCGTGCCGTCATACATGGCTGGCGTATAGATTGACATGAAAGGCGCGTTCAGCCCGCCAGCAACGGCGCGAGGATAATCGAAATCACCAGTTTCTGTGGCTTTGGAGACATCTTCCCACTGCGCGTCCAGTCGGTAAGGCACATCAATGTGCGTATCAACGATCAGGGTTTCCTGCGCGATCCGGTTGGCTTCTGCGCTGAAATCTTTTTGCTGATCAGCTTGGTCGGAACAGGCGGCAATAGCCAGCATGGATGCGGCTGCGAATAATGCTCTCACGTTTTAGCTCCCCACTAAATTATATCTTTGTTCAAGAATGAGTTGCTTATGTGGCTATCGCATATTTATGGCGGCGGCAAGGCCGCCATAAGAATTTTGGGTGGGAGTCCGTTTGGTTTGGGGGTTAGGTCAAAAGCGCACTTGCTACCTGATAGGTGATGAAGGACGCGATGTAAGCTAGCGCAAACAGATAGCCCAGCATAAACATCGGCCATTTCCAGCCACCAGTTTCACGGCGCGCAACAGCAATCGTGGAAAGGCATTGGGGGGCAAAAATAAACCAAGCCATAAAGGAAAAGGCTGTCGGCAGGCTCCAGGTGGCGGCGATCATTCCGCGAACGCCTGCATCCACAACTTCCTCGCTGCCTGCGATGGAATAGACAGTGCCAAGGGCCGAGATAGCTACTTCGCGAGCGGCCATGCCGGGCACCAGCGCGGCCGAGATTTCCCAATTGAAGCCGATGGGCTCGAAAACTACAGCCAGCCATGAGCCGATATAGCCCACGAAGCTGTAGGCAACCGGTGAGCCGGTCGCGCCTTCCGGCGCACCGGGAAAGCTTGCGAGGAACCACAGGATGATCGTGACGCTCATAATCATTGTGCCTGCACGGCGGAGGAACACTCTTGCGCGTTCATACAGGCCAACAAGCACATATGGCAGGCGCGGAACCTGATATTTAGGCAGTTCCAGCATGAATGTATGGGTTTGTCCCTTCATCATCGTGCGCTTTAGCACCATGGCCACGATCAGGGCTGCGATGATACCTGCGAGATAGAGAGCGAACATAACCAGCCCTTGCAGACCGATGGTGTTCCCGAAAACTTTGTTGTCAGGAATTACCGCGCCAATCAGAACGGTATAGACGGGCAGGCGCGCTGAACAGGTCATCAGCGGCGCAATCAGGATTGTTGTCAGCCTGTCTTTGGGGTCTGAAATCGTGCGTGCCGCCATAATGCCAGGAATTGCGCAGGCGAAGGATGACAGCAGCGGAATAAAGGCGCGGCCGTTAAGCCCGACAGAGGCCATCAGGCGGTCCATCAGGAAAGCGGCGCGGGCCATATAGCCCGTGGATTCCAGTATAAGAATAAAGGCGAACAAGATCAGGATTTGCGGCAGGAATACAATGACAGCGCCCACGCCGCCCAATATGCCATCGGAAAGCAGGCTTAAAATCCAGCCATCTGGCAACAGGCCCGCAGCACCCTCCTGCAGGTGGGCAATGCCGTCTTCAATCCATTCCATTGGTGTTTCCGCCCACGCGAAAACGGCCTGGAACATCAGAAACAGGATACTGAACAATATGATGGGGCCCGCAACCGGGTTCAAAAGCACGCGGTCAAGGATGCGTGTGGTTTTGTGCCCGATGCCTTCGCTAAGCGTGACATCTTTGGCAATCTTGTGGGCAGCACGCTGATAGTCGCGCACTGTTGCGCCAAAATACATGGTGCTGGGGCCAGGGCCCTGAAGTGCGCCAAGCACTTTTTCCTTCAGGTCGTCCAGCCCTTTTTTCCGTACGGCGACTGTCTCAATAACAGGCACACCCAGTTTTTGGGAAAGGGCTGAGATATCGATCGAGATGCGCTCGCGGGCGGCGAGGTCGGTCATGTTCAGGGCCAATACCATAGGAAGGCCTAGTGTTCTGAGTTCAATGGCAAACCGAAGGTGCTGCGCCAGATTTGTGGCGTCAACCACGCACAGGATTGCATCGGGCCGCCGCTCGGCCTTGAACTTGCCCATTAGCACATCGCGGGTTACCGCTTCGTCCGGGCTTCTGGGTGTAAGGCTGTAGGTGCCTGGCAGGTCGACCAATTCTACATGGTCATTATTCAGAAGCGGGCCTGTACGCCGTTCAACCGTGGCGCCTGGATAGTTCGCTACCTTCTGGCGTAGGCCGGTCAGGGCGTTGAATAGGGCAGATTTACCACAATTGGGGTTGCCGACAACCGCAACAAGCGAAGGGGAACTCATACAAGCTGGACCTTAATGATGTTTGCTTCTCTGCGGCGCAGGGCCACTGTCATGCTGCCGATGCGGACAGCGATGGGGTCACGCCCGAAGGGGCTCTGGTGCAATACTTCCACTTCAAGGTTTTCGGCGAAGCCGATTTCCCGCAATCGGTCTGCGATATCAGGGGCCACGTCCGGATCGGCACCAACTGTATCAAACCCCAAAACATGGCCAAACATACCCGGTTTCATAGTGCCAAGCGACATGGATTCCGATACTGTGGTGTCGGTCGGGGTTGGGCTGCTTTTCTGTTCCTGGTTCATGTGGTGTATGCACCTTGAATGGAATAAGTTGAGAATGCTTCTTAATATTGTCGAGCTCTTAGCATGTAAGTCAAGCGGTAACAAGTGCGAAGCACGTGAAAGAAGACGGTAAAGTGTCGCACTAAACGGAGGATAAGGGAAGTTTATGCAGGCAGGGTATCCAGCTAGTTGGTATGCGCATTCGGCAGGCGTTCATGATCAGTATCCGGCGCTGAACGGCGAACATCAGGCGGATGTATGCATCATCGGTGGTGGGTTTACGGGGCTGTCGGCCGCTTGCACCCTTGCTGAAGCCGGTAGAGAGGTAATCCTTCTCGAAGCGCATCAGATAGGATGGGGGGCATCTGGCCGAAACGGGGGGCAGTTGATCCGTGGGTTTGTGGGCCAGGAAAAGGTTGAGAAATACTGGGGGGCAAACCACGCCAAAGCGATCGACGAGCTTACATGGGCGGGGCATGATCTTATCCGCAAGCGCATAGATGACTATGATATCAACTGTGACCTCACCCCAGGATGGCTGGAGGTGGCAACGACACCGCGCCAGCTTGCCAGCCTTTACCATCACTATAATGAGATGGAGAGCCAGTATCCCGACCGGGGGTGGCACTATATGGGTGCTGAGGAACTGGCGGAGACAATCGGGACGGACCGCTTTGTCGGCGGCGTGCTTAGTATGTCCGACGGGCATTTGCATCCGCTGAAGCTCTGCCTCGGTTTGGCGAAGGGTGCAGCAAGCCAGGGCGCCATTATCCATGAGCATAGCCCGGTTATCGAAATCAAGCCGGGCGAAAAGGTGCGTGTGTTTACCGCTGATGGTGAAGTGGTGGCGAACCATGTGCTTCTTGCTGCGAACGTGCACCACCATTTGCCAGTGCGTGAGCTTGCTGGCGCGTCATCCGCAGCAGGCAGCTACATCATCGCGACAGAACCGCTTCAGGAGGATGTTCTAAACACACTGAACCCTAATCGCTATGCCATTTGCGATACAAAAACGGTGTGTGACTATTTCCGAATGTCTTCTGACGGGCGGGTGCTTTTTGGTGGTCGTGTGAACTATTCCGGGCGAAAACCTGCTTCCATCCAGGCCAAGCTGTTGCCGCGCCTTCTGAAGGTATGGCCCCAGCTTGAAGGTGTGAAGATTTCGCACGAATGGGGTGGGCGGCTCGGCGTCCCGTATGGGCAGGTGCCATTGATTGGAAAACTGGGTGGCAATATTTGGTATGGGGCGGGCTATACCGGGCATGGCGTGAATATGGGGAACCTGGCCGGGGACATCCTTGGTCGCGCCATCGTTGGGGAGCAGGACAGGTTTGATCTGTTTGCACAAATGCCCAAGCGACGGGTACCGCTTGGGCATTTGTCATGTTTGCGCTGGCTTGGCCAGCAGGCTGTCTCTCTGGCGATCCTCTATTACAGGATCAGGGACAGGCTATAATCCTTAGCCGAGCATCGCGCGCAGCATCCAGCCAGCTTTTTCGTGAACGGTCAGGCGGTCTGTTAGCAGGCCTGCCGTTACTTCGTCCCCTGCGTCTGCGGCTTCGCCGATAAGGGGGCGGATGCGATTGGCTACGATCTCGTTGGCTTCAACCAGCGAGCGAACCATGTCTTCTGCGCTGGCGTTTTCATCGCCGTCTTTGATGGCGCCCAGCTCCATGTAGGCTGACATGCGGCCTGGCGCTTTTTCACCCAGTGTACGGATACGCTCAGCAATTTCATCGACGGCCATGGCCAGTTCAGTATATTGCGTTTCGGTCAGCGTATGTACGGCTTGAAACAGTGG
>JABXIV010000191.1 GCA_013372925.1 Alphaproteobacteria bacterium | reverse complement strand
TGGATCGGGTGGCGCACCAGTTTGTAGAACATGGGTGTTACAAACTTTTTCACCGTGCTGTCAGGGTTGCCCCAATGGAATGTCTGCTGCAGCCCAAACAGATGGAAATGGTTGATCATATAAGTCGCGGCAAAGGTAATAACCCAGCCAAGGAAGTAGATGCCCTGCAAAGCTAGGCGTGCGGTTTCATTTTCCACGTGCCAGACCATGCCGGTCATTGGCTGCCAATATAAAACAAGTATGATCAGGACAAGGGCTGTCATAAGGATATAAGTGCTGCGTTCCATCGCGTGCGGCAGGAACGCCGTAAGGCGGCTTTTGAAGGCTGGGCGTGCCATGATGGTGTGCTGAAGCCCAAAGAGCACGATAAGCGCAATATTCACGACCATCGGCATCGCCCACGGTGCGGTGTTGGCGTGATCAATGCCAAGTGCGGCATATTCAGGCCAAATCATGCCGATGTGATTGTTCGCAAACAGAATAAAAAGAACCAGGCTGACAACGCCAAGGGCGTAGCAAACCAGGCCATAGATCATCATTAAAATACGAGACATAATGTCCCTCCCGGAAGTCATTGAGTTTGATTTTAATCACTGTCTTCCATATTTCCCCACCCCCGACTGTGCCCTAAATCACAGGTTCAGGCGAGAAAAATAAAAAAATCCACTTCTGCTATGGGAATGCTGCTGGCTAGGATGGTTGGTGACAAGGAGTGCAGGGGAATAAGCGATGACCAACGAATTCTATGACCCGCTGGCTGATTTCTATCACCTGATCCACGGTGATTGGGAAGAAAGCATCAGGCGCCAGGCTGTGGCGATTAACCAGATCATCAAGGATGCCTGGGGAAGCGCCGAGACCATTCTGGATGTTACGTGCGGGATTGGTACGCAAGCGCTTGGGCTTGCGGCGCTGGGGTATGACGTGACTGCATCAGATCTGTCCCCTGGTGCGGTGGAGCGCGGGGCAGCAGAAGCAAAGGCGCGCAACCTGAAAATCAGGTTTGAAGTTGCAGACATGACACGTGTGCATGAAACCTACAAGAACCAGTTTGATCTGGTGATGTCTGCCGATAATGCGGTAACCCACCTTCTGAATGATGACCTGATTTTGGGGGCGCTCAAATCTTTCTATCAGGTGGCGAGGCCCGGGGGCGGGTGCCTTGTTTCCATGCGCGATTATGATGCGGTGGAGAAGGGTGGCAGGCAATTCCATCCTTATGGTGTGCGCGAGCATGACGGCAAGATTTGGAATGTCTATCAGGTTTGGAACTGGCGGGACGATGGTTCGGATGTTTATGATTTCGGTATGTATTTCACGGCCGATGATGGTGGATCAGAACTGACGACGCATGTTATGCGATCAAGTTTCTATGCGCTCAGCCCTGCGCGCATGATAGCGCTTTTTGAAGAAGCCGGTTTCAAGGATGTGCGACGGATTGACGGTGTTTTCTTTCAGCCGGTGATTGTGGGCACGAAGTAACCTTCATCTGAAAATTTGTGTCTCGCTGAAAGCTTGCTAGAAAAGGCTTTCATTTGCTTCATGCCTTAGTCTTGGTTAGTAATGCCTCGGTCAGTCGATGAATATGTGTGAAGGCCTGTCCGGGGCAGTTGGGGGTAAGTGAAAGTGCAGAAATTAGGGAATGTCTTTGAAGCCCTGTCCATTTTCAGGATTCGGTTCATGGCAGCCTTGGTGTCCCGGAGTCTGCTTCCTCCCGTATCTTTGGCGCGAGCCATGGTGAAATTTGAGGACAAGGTCCAGCATAGCGAATACTACGAAGCCCGACCTGTTGATTGGGGCGATCTACTCGGTGAAACGCGCAGCGAAAAACTGAAGCGCCGCTTGAGTGGAAACGATCTGGCCGCAATGTCTGAGATCGCGGTGGTATCCTATGCACTGATTGTTGGCCGCATTGACCAAGTTCCGAAAGCAATGCTGTCCAAACTGCCCGCTTGCTTCAGGGCTGTTGGGCGGCAGCTATTGGGGCCCAGCCATCTGTTCTATCTGGTGTCTTTGTTTTTTCAATCGGGTGAAGATGACCTGTTTTTGAGTGTGATCGATGAAGCCCTGAAGCAGGAGCAGGACCAGAATCGGCGTTCGGCGTTGTGGGATATGCGTTTCTATATTGCTTATTGCGCTTTTACGCCCTGGAACCAGAACCAGAGCAAAGAGGAATGCGATCAAATCGTCGCTCATTTGTGGGGAATGGTTGATGATGTGGCCCGGGACATGCCTGCCTCATGGAAGAATGTTTCAATCTATAAAGCCTATGTCAGGTGTGCTGAAGGGCGGTATCAAGAGGCGCTGACCCATTTTAGGGAAGCACAAAACCAGCAGGGATATTACTTGAAGCTTTATATGAACTTTGAACTGGCGGTCACGCTCGATCAATTTCAGGACATGCATGCGGGCTACAGTGGCTTTCCCCATGGTCATCAGGCCGAGGCCCTTAGGCATACGGGGGCGGATAGGGCACATCTGGTTTCCTGCGATAAAACATATTTCGATCTGTATTTTCCGGCATTTCTTCAGTCTTTCTCGCGAAAGAACAGAGGCGAACTGCTGCATATTCACGCGGTGAATTTCAGGCTTTCGGAAACGCAACTTGGCGACCTCGAAAAGCAATTTGGTGTTTTGATCAATGCCACGTTCGATACTATTCCGGAAATTGAGGAATCGCGTGAACTGCGGCGGGGCTATGCTGCTGGAGCTCGCTATATCTGGCTTCATCGATATATGGAGTTGTATGGTTTTGTGGTCATCACAGACCTGGACGGGCAGGTGCGATATAGCCTTGATGCCTTGAGCAATAGACAAGAGGCCGATGTTTACCTTAAAACGGCAATGTTTCGCGAAGGCGGTGCGCATGCCATGATCTGGACAAGGATCCTTGCTGGCACTTTTGCGATACACGACACCCCGGCAACAAAGAAAATGGCGCATTCAATTTCGGCTTATTTGTTCGATAGATTTGAAAATGCACGGCATAACGGCAAGCGCTATTTCTTTTCCGATCAGATGGCTCTCGCTCTTGCACATTTGCAGTTCGAAAATCACATCACGTTTGCTGAAATTGATCCGCTTTATGTGCAAGGCAAGAAAGTGCCGAAAAACTTGAGCATTTTTCAAGGGTGAGCAGATTGCCCCGGTTTGCCGCCGGGCAGGCCAGTTTGTTCAGCAAGGCCATCTGAAAAAAAACGCTATTTTTTTAAATTCCACCCTTGAACGGCGGCGAGCAGGGGCATACATAGGATCACGTCGTTAGCACTCCCTTGGGGTGAGTGCTAACAATTCTGATTTAACGGTTTATCATTTAGGAGACAAACCATGGCTCTTCGTCCGCTGCACGACCGTGTTCTGGTCAAGCGTCTTGAAAGCGAAGCAAAAACTGCTGGTGGCATCATTCTGCCAGATTCTGCTCAAGAAAAACCATCTGAAGGTGAAGTAGTTGCTGTTGGCGCTGGCGCAAAAACTGAAGACGGCAAAGTGATCGCACTTGACGTTAAAGTTGGCGACAAAATCCTGTTCGGTAAATGGTCTGGCACCGAAGTCAAAGTTGACGGCCAGGACCTGCTGATCATGCAGGAAAAAGACATCATGGGCATCATCGAGTAATCCACTCGAAACCCGTCTCGATTAGTCACATTAATCTCACGAAATTACAGGAGCCCAAATCATGGCTGCTAAAGAAGTTAAGCTTCAGGAAGAAGCACGCAAGAAAATCCTCGCTGGTGTGGACACTCTCGCGAACGCGGTAAAAGTAACGCTTGGCCCTAAGGGTCGTAACGTTGTTCTCGATAAATCTTTCGGTGCACCACGCATCACGAAAGACGGTGTATCTGTTGCAAAAGAAATCGAGCTGAAAGACAAGTTCGAAAACATGGGCGCGCAGATGGTGAAGGAAGTAGCTTCCCGCACGAACGACGTTGCCGGTGACGGTACAACAACTGCAACTGTTCTGGCCCAAGCCATCGTTCGCGAAGGCATGAAGTCTGTTGCTGCAGGCATGAACCCAATGGACCTCAAGCGCGGTATTGACCTTGCAACTGCGAAAGTTGTTGAAGGCCTCAAGGCCCGCACCAAAGACGTGACCACTACTGAAGAGATCGAGCAAGTTGGTACGATCTCTGCCAACGGTGAAGCACAGGTTGGTAAAGACATCGCTGCTGCCATGGAAAAAGTTGGCAAAGAAGGCGTTATCACTGTTGAGGAAGCAAAAGGCCTCGAGAGCGAGCTGGACGTTGTTGAAGGCATGCAGTTCGACCGTGGTTACCTGTCTCCATACTTCATCACCAACGCTGAAAAGATGACTGTTGAGCTGGACAACCCGCTGATCCTTCTCCACGAGAAGAAACTTAGCAACCTTCAGCCAATGCTGCCGCTTCTGGAAGCAGTAGTACAGTCTGGCAAGCCACTTCTGATCGTAGCTGAAGACATCGAAGGCGAAGCACTCGCGACCCTCGTTGTTAACAAACTGCGCGGTGGCCTGAAGATCGCTGCTGTTAAAGCACCTGGCTTCGGTGACCGCCGTAAAGCCATGCTGGAAGACATTGCCATCCTTACTGGTGGTCAGGTTGTTTCCGAAGATCTTGGCATCAAGCTTGAGAACGTAACGATCGACATGCTGGGTACTGCCAAGCGCGTAAACATCACCAAAGAAGACACTACTATCGTTGACGGTGTTGGTGCTGAGGACGACATCAAGGCCCGCGTTGAGCAGATTAAAGCCCAAATCGAGACTACAACTTCCGACTACGACAAAGAGAAGCTCCAGGAGCGTCTTGCGAAACTGTCTGGTGGTGTTGCTGTAATCAAGGTTGGCGGTGCTACTGAAGTTGAAGTGAAAGAGCGTAAAGACCGCGTTGATGATGCACTGCACGCGACCCGCGCTGCTGTTGAAGAAGGCGTTGTTGCCGGCGGTGGTACTGCGCTTCTGTATGCGATCAAGTCTCTTGAGGGCCTCGAAGGTGCTAACGACGACCAAAGCAAAGGTATCGACATCATCCGTCGTGCCCTGCAGGCTCCTGTGCGCCAGATTGCCCAGAACGCTGGCGTTGACGGTGCTGTGGTTGCAGGCAAGCTGCTTGAGCAAGACGATGTTAACTTCGGCTTTGATGCACAAAACGAAGTTTACTGTGATCTGGTTGCCAAAGGCATCATCGACCCAACTAAAGTGGTTCGTACGGCCCTTCAGGACGCAGCTTCCATCGGTGGTCTGATGATCACGACAGAAGCGATGGTTTCTGAAATCCCAGAAGACAAGCCTGCTATGCCTGCGGGCGGCATGCCTGACATGGGCGGCATGGGCGGCATGGGCTTCTAAGCCAGCCACCATCCAAAACACAGTTTTGAGTATGATAACCCCTGGGGCTTTTGCTTCGGGGGTTTTCTTTTCAGCGCAAAGAGCTAGCGCAACGTCGCGACTTTCGAAGTCTCTTTGGTGTTAAGTTCCCAAAGGTTGATTTCTTTAGGAATTAATAAAGAAGTTTACGAGTAGGGTTGGCGTTGTTGGGGGTCGCATACCATTTTGTTGGGTGACCAGTATGTTTCAAAAGTTGCAAAACCGTTCGATTTCCTTTCGAGTTAGTTTACTTGCTGTAGCGGCCGTTCTGGGCTTGCTAGTAATTTTACTTCTTCAGGTCCTGCTGGGAAGTTCAGTCAATCAGAGCGTTACAGAATCTGCACGTTTTAACCGCATTCTATATTTATCCAGTGCCTTGGAGGCTGAATCGCTACAGTTGAGGCGGCATGAAAAAGACTTTCTGGCACGTCGCGATGAAAAATATGCGGGCAAGTATGCGGCAAGCTTTGAAAAGGCTGAGGCCGTTTTGGATGAAATAGCAGGTCTCGCGTCGGAACCATCAGTGTTGCAGGCGCTGGCGTCGGTTGGCGAAATCCTGCCTAGCCATAAAGCGCAATTTGAGAAGGTTGTTGCAGACCTTGTTACTCTCGGCCTCGACGAAAAAAGTGGGTTGCAGGGAGGGCTTCGAAAGGCTGTACATGACATTGAAGAAACCCTCAAGGGCAGTCCAGACGACAAATTAAGCATATTAATGTTGATGATGCGCCGGCATGAAAAAGATTTCATCATGCGCATCCAACCCAAATATGTGGATCGCATCGGTCTCCGGGAGGAAGAGTTCAAGGCGCGCCTGCAAGAGGTGGGGTATGATCAGGAAACGGATGCATCCATTCGGGAAAAATTGTCGCTGTATGTAGCTTCATTTAGGCAATATGCCGACGTTCGGCTTGAAACGGTGCAGGATGTTGCAACCCTAAGCGATATATACCGCGATGTGCCAGGGCTCCTGGAAACGATCTCTAGCTTCACGAAGGAGCAGGCTGCAGCCGCCGTTCAGGCGGCCAATGACAGCAATACTCAGGCTACATGGATAGGCCTAGGTATTACGGCTGTTTTCACGGCACTCACTGGTGCCATTGCATTTGTTGTTATCCGAACAACTGTGGCCCCTATTCAAGACCTTGAAGCCGCTCTGGCTTCAATCGCTGAGGGGAAATATGAGACGGAAGTGCCTGGTGCTGAGTTCACGGATGAAGTTGGCAGTATGGCCAGAGTTGCTCAGACCTTACGCGACAACGCAGCAGAGAAGCTCAGGATGGAGCAAGCAGAGCGTGAACGTGAGCGCGATGAAGCTGTTCGCCAGAAGGAAGAAGCTGAGGCAAAGCTGGAGGCACAGTTGGCCCTTGATGCTGAACGAGCGCAGGCCATGGAAGTGGAGAAGAAGGCAGCATATATGCGTGATCTTATTGCTTCCTTTGAAACGACCATCGGCGACGCGGTTGGCAATCTGGAAGATGCTTCTGCGGCGATGCGTAACACCGCTGGTGACATGGTTGATGTCGCTGATTCAACGGGTTCCAGGGTTGCTACAGTAAGCCAAGCTGCTGGCGATATGCAGCAAAATGTCTCAACCATGGCGTCCGCAATAGAAGAATTTGCCGCCTCGATTGCTGAGGTTAACCAGCAAATGCAGAATGCCAACAGAATTTCCAGAGATGCAGTTGAAGCGTCGGAGGCAGGCGGTAATGCTATTGAAGAACTTTCTCGTTCATCGAAGCAGATTGAAGAGGTCGTAAACTTGATCAACGACATTGCTGAGCAAACCAACCTCTTGGCGTTAAATGCCACGATTGAAGCGGCTCGAGCTGGTGAGGCAGGTAAAGGGTTTGCTGTCGTTGCAAGCGAAGTGAAGTCGCTGGCGAACCAAACCGCGCAAGCTACGGATCGGATTACCAGTCAAATTAGCAATATGCAAAACATGACAGGAACAGCTGTTGGCGTGATCAAAAGCATTGGAGAGGCTAACGAAAGCCTGAATCAGGTTATGATCACCGTTTCTGCTGCTGTGGAACAACAGCAAGCGACAACGAGTGAGATCAGCCGCAGCGTTCAGTATACCTCGGAGGGTGCGCAAGGGGTCGCATCGGAAATTAATGAAGTTGCTCAAGGCGCTGAGAAGACGGGTGCGGCTTCGGCAGAAGTAATGACCGCGTCTGAAACGCTGGATAGCTTGGCCAGTGTGATAAAAGAAGAGGTTAACAGTTTTCTCTTGCGGGTTAGGGCAGGCTAGGAATGTTACATGGTGTATAAAATGAGTCGCAAAATAGACTTTATTTTGTCTTAAATGGGCGCATCGGCGATGATTTAGGTGTGCTTGATTTGTGAAAAACCTTAATGAAAGCAGCGTGATAGAGCGTGTTTCGGTTTTGTGTCACAAACTGTAATAAAAACGAAACATATTTGGGTGTAAATGCGCGCGATTTGGAAGGGTAAAGGTTTCGCAATAGATCGCCACACAAGGCGGCAATGCGGATTCCCCTACCGAATAAATAAAAAATAAGGCCGCAGATGGGTGCGGACCGGAATACATCGATAGGAAAAGATGATGCTTAGGAAGAAACACATTGCCGGGCTTTTGGCCGCAACGGCTCTGGCGTCCGCTGCTTCGGCACCGGTGAAGGCGCAATCAATCGAGGAACTGAAAGCACAGCTTGAAGCTCTCTCGAAGCGTATTGAAGAACTTGAGAAGAAACAGGAAAAAGCACCGAAGGTTAAAAAAGCAGATCCAGCTTTCAGCCTTGGCACGGATGATGGCCTGTTTGAATTTAACATTCGCGGCCGTGTGCTTGCTGATGCTGGCTGGTCTTCCGATAGCGACGGCACCATGAATAAAGACACCACCGAGCTTCGTGCTTCACGTATCGGTGTTGAAGGCAAAGCTTGGAAAAACGTCAAATATAAATTTGAAGCGGATTTCGCTGGCAATGACGTCGAAGTTAAAGACGCCTTCATGCAGTACAAGAGCTCAATGGGTAGCTGGACATTTGGTCAGTTCAAGACACCTAACTCGCTCGAAGAAATGGAATCGTCTCTGAATACCAACTTCGTTGAGCGTGCAGCCTTCACTGATGCATTTGCACTGGCCCGTATGATCGGTGTTGGTTACGGCAATGGCGGTGACAACTGGACCTTTAACGCAGGTGTATACCGTGGCAGCAACGATGGTTCTGTTGATAACGAAGGTCAGGTCTTCGCAGCCCGTGCAACATACGGCGGTGAATTTGATGGCGGTAACTGGTTGCTTGGTGGCTCCGTTCGTTTCCGCGACGTCGGCGGCGACGGTGACTTGCTTCGCTACCGTCAGAAGGCTTACCTGCACACTGCGGATCGTCTGTTGGCCACGAGCAGGATCGCTGATAAAGACGCCTTCTATGGCCTCGAGGCTGCCGTACAATACGGTTCTTTGAACGTTACTGCTGAATGGGCTGGCTTGAACGCGAACAATGCCGGTGCCGGCGGCCGTGACGCCTTCTTCTATGGTGGTTATGTTGAAGCGGCGTGGTTTATTACTGGTGAAACCAAGCCTCTGAACCTCTCCAAAGGTGTTTGGAACCGTCCGAAAATCAAATCCCCACTTCACGAAGGTGGCATGGGTGCATGGCAGGTTGCTGGCCGTTTTGACCGCGTTGACCTGACAGCTGACGGCGTATATGGCGGTGAGCAAGACACTTATACACTGGGTGTGAACTGGTACCTGAACCGCCATACACGGTTCCTGGCAAACTACGCACACGTTTCCATTGATAAGGCGTTCGATGTTTCCGCTAATGGCGCGGATGGCAAGAACTCTGCTGATACACTGGGTCTGCGTTTCCAGGTTGACTGGTAAGCGCTCAGGTATTCACCATACGACGACTTTTTGCGGCGGGCCTTGGCTCGCCGCTTTTTTGTCACTTATTGGTTACTTCTTCGCGATGATATAGACCGCGTGGATAATGCCAGGCAGATAACCGCATAGTGTCAGGATGATATTGATCCAGAAATGCTTGCCGAGGCCTTCCTGAAGGAAAACGCCCAAGGGTGGCAGTATAATCGCGATGATGATCCGTATCAGGTCCATATGAGCTCCTCTTGCTTCGAACAAGATTCAGTCTATCGTTATTTTATCAAAATAATCTGCAGAAAAATCTTGCAATACAGAATAAAATGTTGTTTATGCGCATCTCTAGTGCAATATATGTTCCGTAAATCGGACATAAAAGGGTCATGTAAGACATGCTAAAGACCATCCATATCAAATGGCATAGCCGAATGCGACGACGCTAAGTTTCTGAACTTCAAGTGTTATTTGCATTACTGGTGCTGTGTGCACCTTAGATATGGGAAAAGCCGATGATCACTATTGATCGGGAAAAGCCTTTCGATAACGCAGCGATTGAGAAGCTGCTTGATGTGGCATTCGGACCTGAACGGTTCAATAAATCTTCATACAGCCTGCGGGAAAACAACCATCCTGTTGCGTCTCTGTCGCATGTTGCGCGGCTTGGCGACAAGCTTGTTGGCACTGTGCGTTTTTGGCCAATTGAAGTGCGTGACCTGCTGGGCGGTGCTCCTGTGCCTGCGCTGCTGCTTGGCCCGCTTGCGATTGCGCCAATGGTTCAGAACCAAGGCGTTGGCGGCAAACTGATGAGCACGTCTATTGCGGCGGCGAACGCAGCTGGGCACGACCGGATTTTGCTAGTGGGTGATCATGCCTACTATTCACGGTTCGGGTTTGAACCCGTATTGCCGCGGTATATCACTTTGCCAGGTGGGCGTGATGCGCGTCGGCTTTTAGTGCGGCAACCAGCCACAATTGGTTCCTTGCCGTCCGTTGGCAAGCTAGTGGTGCCAACGCCAGAGCCAGCGCTTGTTCCGGCATTTGGTGCGGCGCTGCCTGACGTGGCCTAAAGCCAGACACTTTCCATTTGTGGGCTTTTCTTTGTGGCGCTTGCCCCCATATAGTGGGGCAAGGAGAGTGTTATGAGCGATCATGCGGCCAAGGGCTTGAATCTGGAAGATATTCTGAAACAATTGGAGGGGAAAAAGCACCCGCCGGTTGAGCGCTGGAACCCGGATTTCTGCGGTGATATAGATATGCGGATCGCATCTGATGGCACATGGTTCTATATGGGAACCCCGATCACACGGGATCGCATGGTGCGCCTGTTTTCTACTGTGCTCAGAAAAGATGAGGACGGTAAAACCTATCTGGTAACACCGGTTGAGAAGATCGGCATTACCGTCGATGACGCCCCTTTTGTGGCCACGCAGATGGATCATATCCAGGATGGCGACAAAGAAGCTTTCAAATTCACAACGAACGTTGGCGATGAAGTGATCGCAGGGCCTGATCATCCAATCCGGGTTGAAGTAAATGAGGAAACGGGCGAACCGCGTCCCTATGTTCATGTTCGCGGCAGGCTGGAGGCGCTGATCGCACGCCCGGTCTTCTACGATCTTGTTGAGCGGGCAGCCCTGAAAGAGGGGGCCATGATAATTTCTAGCCTGGGGCAGGAGTTTTCGCTCGGGCACGTGGATATGGAAGACGCATGAGAAACTGGCTCGCTGATGCTCTCACTGCGGGCAACCCCGCTGCTCGCGGTCGCCGTAGTGACTATGACCTGAACCGCGAGGCAAAGCTTCAGGAGCAGGCAGGCATGCCCGTGCGGGATGCAGCCGTTCTAGTGCCGGTGGTCAATCATCCAGGCGAACCAACTATTCTATTGACCAAGCGTACAGACCATCTAACCAAACATGCCGGTCAGGTAAGTTTTCCGGGCGGCAAGGTTGATGAAGCCGACGAAGATGCCGTTGCCGCCGCCCTTAGGGAGGCCCATGAAGAAGTTGGGCTTGGTGCCAACCATATAGAGGTGTGTGGGTTTCTGGACACTTACCGTACTGGTACCGGGTTCGAGATTGTACCCGTGGTTGGCCTGGTAACACCGGGTTTTGAACTGACATTACAGGAAAGCGAAGTTCAGGCCGCGTTTGAAGTGCCACTTTCCTTCTTGTTGGACCGCAGCAATCACCAGCTTGAAAGCGCCATGTGGAAGGGTATTGAGCGACATTATTATGCCATGCCTTATGGTGACTATTTCATTTGGGGGGCAACGGCTGCTATGCTCGTCAATCTTTGTGACGTAATGGAAGCTGTGCGGGAGGACGTGGGGTGATCGCTGCCATCTTGAGAATCATACTTTTGTTGTTGCCGCTTGTTGCGCTTCTCATGTGGTTGCGCTGGCGTATGAAGACAGACCGCAGCGAAGATGAGCTGCAGCAAGACCTTACCAAACTGCGTCGTGGGCTTATTGTCGTTGTGATCATGGCCCTTGCTACAGGCATCGGCCTAAAGCTGACGGACCCTAATAAGGGGGATGCCCGCACTAAATATATTCCGCCGCATACGGTGGATGGCGAAGTGGTTCCGGGGCGTTTCGTACCGGCGGATGAAGCACCGGAAGAAGGTGAAGATACTGAGCCAAACCAAGAGGCCCCTCGTGACCAAACTGAAGGCTGATTGGCTCGCCTGGCCCTTTCTGAAAGATATTGTCTCGGCACTGGGGCCTGAAAACATCAGGTTCGTTGGCGGTGTGGTGCGCGACACGCTTGTGAGGCGTGATATCAAGGATATTGATGCCGCCACCCGGTACCTGCCGGAAGAAACGAAAACCAGGCTGGAAGCCTGCGGTATCAAGGTGATCCCGACAGGGCTCGAGCACGGCACCGTAACCGCCGTCCGTGATGGCCAGACGGTTGAGATCACCACGCTCAGGCACGATGTAGAAACGGATGGCAGGCACGCCAAAGTTGCCTTCACGGACGACTGGCTTGAGGATGCCAAACGGCGCGACTTTACCATGAATGCGCTTTATCTGGCGGCTGACGGTACGCTGTTTGATCCCTTTGGTGGTGAAGCCGCTGCACGGGCAGGGCAGGTGTGCTTCATTGGGGACGCAGAAAAGCGGATCGAAGAAGATGCGCTGAGGATACTGCGTTTTTTCCGCTTTCATGCACACTACGGCAAGGGGGACTTGGACGCCGAAGGATTGCGGGCTGTTACAGTGAAGGTTGCATTGCTGGAGCAACTGTCGGCCGAGCGCGTGCGCGATGAGATCTGCAAGATACTGGCGGCACCAGACCCCATGCCGAGCCTTCGGGCGATGACCGAGGTTGATGTGTGGGCACATACGCCCGTTGTGGGGGCTGACCTTCAGGCCCTTGAAATTTTGCTTGCGGCAGAAGAAGCCCTTGATTTTGACCCCGATATCCTGATGCGGTTTGCTGCGATCACAGGTACGCGCGCATCCTCAGCTGCAAGGGTGTTGAGGATGTCGAACCGGCAAATGAAAACCCTGAAGGCAATCCGGCATGGTTTCGATAGCGTCCCACCGGTGGATGCCAAATCCATGCGGGCTTTCTTGTATTGGTACGGCCCGGAGGCTGGGCAGGCTGCTGTTTTGGCGCACACAGAAGCGCAGGGCGAGGATGTGCTGCAGGTTCTGGCCAATTGGGAAATTCCTGAACTGCCGGTCAGGGGGCAGGACCTGATTATTCTGGGCATGAAGCCAAGCCCTGAAATCTCACAAAAGCTGAGGCAAATTGAGGCACGGTGGGTCGAGAGCGATTTCTCGCTCTCGAAAGAAGTGCTGTTGGCACCTTTGAAGAATGTAAGCTGAAGGCCTTACTTCTTGTTCAGCTTCTTGTCTTTCCAGTATTTCGTGCCCTTGAGGGACGCTTGCAGGGCAAGGCCCGTCTTGGTCATTTGGTAAACGCTGACCTTCTTGCTGAAGCCTGCCGCTTCGCCGAGATCGCCGCCTTTATCATTTGATTTGGCAGCAGCGTCTGCTTCGCCAGAGAAATCCCAGCCTTTTTCAATAAAGTCATTCAGCGCGTCGCGGTCATGGAAGATAAAGACCGAGCGGAAGTCTTTCACGCCAAGGCCAAGGCCCACACTGGCGTTCCCCATTTTCATATAGGTGTCGTTGCCTGATTTCAGATCACGCACAACGCCACGGCCACCGCCGCCGCCGATCAGGAATACCTGAACGCCGATGTTGGAGAAAACGGCATAGCCTTCTGCAACGTCAATCTCAGCCCGTGTCTGGGGGCGTTCGGCAAACAGCTCGGCCAGTACCTGTTCCCGCATCTCTAAAATCTCGGCGCGTTTCTCATCCCGAGATTTGGCACCTACGGGCAGGGTAAAGGCGCATACAATCAGAAGCGCAAAGAAAGAACGAATCATGGTCATGTCAAACCTCATGTTTCATTAAGTGGTTCTTGCCACAAAGGGCTATACTTCAATCATGGCAGGTCTGTGACGGCTGCTGTATTATTCAGGGGTCATTCCCCGCGATATCCTCATCCCACACCGCGGGCTTTTCCCGGATAAAGCGGGCCATCAACTCAGTGCAGGCCGGGTCGTCCAGCCGTGTCACTTCAACACCGTTTTCTTTCAGGAATGCTTCATTGCCGTGGAAGTTCTTGGCTTCACCCACCACTACACGCGGAATGCCGAACTGGACGACTGTACCAGCGCACATCATGCAAGGGCTTAGCGTGGTATAGAGGGTCGTGCTGGCGTATCTGGCGCGTCTGCCTGCTGCCCGAATGCAGTCCATTTCACCATGGGCAGTGGGGTCGCCTTTTTGAACGCGCTGGTTATGGCCGCGGGCGATCACTTTGCCATCTTCCACCAGAACGGCGCCGATCGGGAGCCCACCTTCGTCATAGCTCTTCTGCGCTTGGGCCAAGGCTTCAGCCATGAATTTTTCATCGTCTGTCATTTGGAAATGCCTGAAAATCCAGTGTCTTGTTCAGG
>JABXIV010000169.1 GCA_013372925.1 Alphaproteobacteria bacterium | reverse complement strand
GGCGGTATCATCAAGCACGCAAAAGCCATCAACGCCTTCACAAACCCAAGCACCAACAGCTACAAGCGTCTGGTTCCTGGCTTTGAAGCGCCAGTATTGCTTGCTTACTCTGCACGCAACCGCTCTGCTTCCTGCCGCATTCCATACGGCACAAGCCCTAAAGCCAAGCGCGTTGAAGTTCGCTTCCCTGATGCCACAGCAAACCCATACTATGCATTTGCGGCGATGCTGATGGCTGGCCTCGATGGTATTGAGAACAAAATTCACCCTGGTGATGCTATGGATAAAGACCTCTACGCTCTGCCTGCCGAAGAACTGATGGGTGTCCCAACTGTGGCAAGCTCTCTTCGTGAAGCCCTTGAGGCACTTCACGCCGATCGCGACTTCCTCACTAAAGGCGATGTGTTCACTGATGATCAGATCAGCGCATACATCGAACTCAAGATGGAAGAAGTGAACCGCCTTGAACTGGCACCGCATCCAGTAGAGTTCGAAATGTACTACAGCGCATAAGCGCGAAGTCATTCAAGCAATCTGAAGGGGGCCAGTTCGCTGGTCCCCTCTGTTCTTTTTGCAAATATTTTCCTAGATTTCTCTTTGTTTACCATTTAACAACCCCCGAACTTTAACTTAGGTCCTATAGGCGTACGGTGTAATCAAAGCGCAGGGAAAATGCAGGCACCCCATCAAATGCAGATTGACTACACAAAAGAACAGGCTGAGCTCCAACCGTTACTTGCCGGAGCAAATATCAACCCTGAAACATTTCTAGCGACGGACTATCTCAACCATTTCAATGAGATCGTCATGCTTCTTGAAATGGTGCCAGACATGCCTGAACTCGCAGAAGATGCCTTCGATTGGGCACCCAAAAGTTATCCGCAGCACTTTATGGACAGTGGCTTTCAGGCCAAGGACCTCGCAGTGGAGGCCTATGCGCTTGCACCTACTTGCTTCAAGGCACCCTTTGAGCAGATTTGTAGTGAGCTCAATGAGCTCATCACATCAACCCTGAGCGGTTTGCAGGCAACAAACGTCGTTGAACGCGGCTTCACACCAGCAGCCCAGCACTTGATACGCATGCGCATTGAAGCAGCTCAGGAGCTACTCATGAAGCTTAATCAGGTTATTCATGGAAAATGGAGCACTGATGAGCTGCCGGCAGAACCTGAGGCGAAAGAAGAAAGTGCTCAGACGCAGGAAGACATCGATAAACTCTTCGATTAGTCTTCTGCTACTCCCCTATAAAAACCATAAATTCTTATGCTGCAGGGGTAAAATCTTCGCCTTCCTCAAGAACCGCGATAGAAACAACCTTGGTCAGGTCTGGATGGCCTTCCCGTACCAAGCTGACCAACGGAAAGCTACTCCCGCCAACACGACTGATTCTCTCAACCACCCAAATCGCAGCTGGCCCACCATGATGCTGGAAACGATCACCTATTGTAACCTCGGTGAGTGATTCTCCGCTAGCGGAGCCACTAAACATACGTTTCAAAAAGCTTATTTTTGCTTGGCTGGCCATCAGCATCCTCCAAAAGGCTCGCTCATCCTGCTTTATGGTACGAACAAGGCCTTAATTTAGTTTTAAGCCCGAAATGTAGCATACAGGATTACCCCTCGATAGCACACTATATTTTCTTTAGGTTTCACTAATCAACACAAGATATTGTATCCCTTGACCTTCTGTCGTGGCTAGTTTACGCCCATACTCTAGGCTATTTATTAGGGTGGGGTTATGAGCGACCTGTTTGAAGTAACGCAGACTAAATCAGACTATTCCGCAAAAGATATTGAGGTCCTTGAGGGCCTGGAACCGGTGCGCCAACGACCCGGCATGTATATCGGTGGAACCGACGAGAGAGCGTTACATCACCTCGTTGCAGAAATTCTCGATAACTCCATGGATGAGGCAGTGGCTGGCCACGCCAGCCGCATTACAATGTCTCTCCATGCAGATGGATCGCTCACCATTTCAGATAACGGCCGAGGCATCCCAACCGATCCTCATCCAAAATATCCGGGAAAATCGGCGCTTGAGGTTATCCTGACAACCCTTCACTCCGGGGGCAAGTTTAACTCTGATGCTTATGCCACTTCCGGCGGCTTGCACGGTGTGGGTATTTCGGTCGTAAACGCCCTCAGTGAATGGATGACCATTGAAGTAGCCCGCGACCGCAATATGTGGCGCCAAAGCTATGCCCGTGGCAAGACGACGTCCGATCTGGAGAATATGGGGGCCGTACAAAACAAGCGCGGCACTACCGTAACTTTCCTACCAGACCACGAAATTTTCGGCGAGAAAGCCAAATTAAAGCCTAGTCGCCTGTATAAGGTGGCGCGCTCAAAGGCGTATCTTTTCCGCGGCGTCGAAATTCGCTTCAAGTGTGCCCCTGAACTGATCGTTGAAGGCGACGAAACCCCGGCTGAGGCTACCCTCCATTTCCCCGGCGGCTTGGCTGACTTCCTGAAAGACACATTGAAAAAGCGCACATGCGTCACTGAAGAAGCATTCTCTGGTTTTGTGAAATTTCCAGATGAAGCAGGTCAGGTTGAATGGGCAATCCAGTGGCCGGAATTTGGCGATGGTTTCTCTAACAGCTATTGTAACACTATCCCTACCCCGCAAGGCGGTACGCATGAGAACGGCATGCGCAGCGCAATCCTGCGCGGATTAAAGGCCTATGGCGAACTTACAAACAACAAGAAGGCGGCACAGCTCACATCAGACGACGTATGTGGCACTTTCTGTGCCATGCTTTCCGTGTTTATTCGAGATCCACAATTCCAGGGCCAAACAAAAGACAAGCTCTCTACCCTTGAAGCACTCCGCCTAACTGAAACTGCTGTGCGTGACGCCTTCGATCATTGGTTAGCCGATCATCCAGATCGGGCAAACAGCTTGCTGACATGGGCGCTGGATCGCCTTGAAGATCGCCTGCGCCGTAAACAGGAGCGTGAAATCAAGCGGAAGACTGCTGTAGGCAAGCGTAAACTTCGCCTGCCCGGCAAACTCACTGATTGCTCAAGCGAATCTCCGGAGGGGACCGAAATTTACATCGTTGAGGGTGACTCTGCTGGCGGCTCAGCCAAACAGGCTCGGGACAGAAAAACACAAGCTGTTTTGCCCATACGCGGCAAAATCCTGAACGTAGCCTCCGCTACGCGCGATAAAATCGCAGCCAATCAGGAAATCCGTGACCTGATTCAGGCGCTGGGATGCGGCACGCGTGACCAATATGACGGCGCAACGCTGCGCTATGAAAAAGTCATCATCATGTGTGACGCCGACGTTGACGGAGCGCACATTGCGACACTCTTGATGACCTTCTTTTTCCAGGAAATGCCAGGTCTTGTAAAAGACGGCCACCTGTATCTTGCCATGCCACCTCTGTACCGGATCGCAAAGGCCGGCAAAGTGGCTTATGCACGTGACGACGCACACAAGGATGAACTCCTGCAATCAGAATTCTCCGGTAAGGGCAAGATTGAAATCAGTCGTTTTAAAGGCTTGGGCGAAATGCCTCCTGGGCAGCTCAAAGACACCACGATGGCGCCAGCAAAACGCACTTTGCAGCGGGTTACGCTACCTGCTGAATATGCTGACCGCTCGCAAGTCAACCGACTAGTTGACGACCTTATGGGTAAAAAACCCGAAAAACGCTTTGAGTTCATCCGTGACAACGCTTCAACGGTGGACCAACTGGATATCTAGGTTGATCACTAATACCCCTTTAATTATCTTGGAATTCAGCAGCGGAGTGAAAAGCTGCTGAATGCACTTTGCTTGTCAGTTAAGTGTCACATAAAAGTGCCTATTTTAGACTTAAAGCATGGGCTTTCCGCGGCATTTTCACCTTTCCCGCATTGACATTGACGTCCGCACTCCTATGCTGCGCGCAAATTATGTATAAATCAAATGGTAGGACACGCATGGGTTTCGACCTTCTAGGACTGAGTGAACCAACTTTAAAAGCCGTGAGCGAGGCTGGCTATACTGAGCCAACCCCCATTCAGGCGCAAGCCATTCCGCAGGTCTTGATGGGGCGGGATGTCTTGGGTATCGCCCAAACAGGCACCGGGAAAACTGCGTCCTTCACCCTGCCCCTTATTGATATTCTTTCTGAAGGCCGCGCCCGTGCGCGCATGCCGCGATGCTTGATTCTGGAGCCAACTCGGGAGCTAGCTGCTCAGGTATCTGAAAGTTTCGAGAAATACGGAAAAGAACACAAGCTGACCATGGCGCTTCTGATTGGTGGCGTGAACTTCGCCGATCAGGAAAAGCTTCTGGATCGCGGTGTTGATGTTTTGATCGCAACACCTGGGCGCTTGTTGGACCATTTTGGGCGCGGCAAGCTGCTTCTGAACGGCATTGATATTCTGGTTGTTGATGAAGCGGACCGTATGCTCGATATGGGCTTCATTCCTGACGTCGAGAAAATTTGCGAGTGCATTACCAAAAAGCACCAAACGCTATTTTTCTCAGCAACGATGCCGCCTGTAATTGAAAAATTGACGAAGCGTTTTCTTGATGATCCCAAAATGATCGAAGTAGCGCGCAAATCAACAACCGCGCAAACGATCGAACAGAAGCTCATCTTTGTCGGACCGCGTGACAAGCGCAAAGCCCTAAGGAAATTGTTGAAAGACGAGCCGGTCAAGAACGGAATCATTTTCTGTAACCGCAAGAAAGATGTGAAAGAGGTCTATAACTCCCTCGCGCGTCACGGCTTTAACGTGGGCCAACTGCATGGTGATATGGACCAGAGCGAACGCTTGGAAGTCCTTCGCCAATTCAAAGGCAACGAAGTTAAGCTTCTTTGCGCTTCAGACGTGGCTGCTCGTGGGCTCGATATTGCTGACGTTAGCCATGTGTTCAACTTTGATGTGCCTAGTCACGCTGAAGACTATGTTCACCGTATCGGGCGGACGGGTCGCGCAGGTCGCAAAGGCAAGGCGTTCACTATTGCAACGAAATCCAAAGTCGATACCAAGTTCATCGACGCAATTGAGAAAATGACTGGCCAGGCGATTCCGCGCGCTGAGAAAATCAATCTGGAACCGCCTAAACCTAAAGTGGCGCCAGATGACATGCCCAAAAAGCCATTCGTTGGCATGGGCCCTCACGTGCCAGCATTCCTAACAAGGCCTGTCGAGATCAAGCGCAGTCGGTAAATATCCCAGTTGCAAATTAAAAGGACCGCGCTAACTCTCTTTGAAAGGGAATTAGCGGAGGGACCTATATGCCAACTTTTGAAACTATCAAGTTTGAACTCACTGACGGCCTAGCCGTTATAAGCTTCAACCGTCCTGAACTGCTGAATGCCCTGAATTCCCAATTAAAGGCTGAGTTTCTAAAAGCCCTGCGCATGTTGAACCAACCACACAGCGCCGCCCGCGCCCTCCTGATCACTGGAGAAGGCCGGGGCTTCTGCGCAGGCGCTGACTTGGCAGAAGGCGCGACTGATGCCGTGGATATGGGCGCAAGCCTCACAGATACATACCACCCTTTCCTCACTGAGCTTGCTAACCTCAATATCCCTGTTGTTAGTGCCGTCAATGGCGTTGCGGCAGGTGCGGGCATGAGCATCGCCATTTCGGCAGACATTGTTCTTGCTTCCCGTTCGGCGATCTTCTTGCAGGCTTTTGTGAATATCGGGTTAGTGCCTGACGCGGGCAGCACTTTCATTTTGCCACGCCTGATTGGCCTAAATCGTGCGCGAGCCATGATGATGCTTGGCGAAAAGGTTACCGCAGATAAAGCGCTCGAATGGGGCATGGTTTATGATGTCGTTGATGACGACAAGTTGATGGAAACAGCAAAGGCGATGGCACAGAAACTGGCAAATGGCCCCACTGTCGCACTTAATGGCATTCGTACCCTGATGGCACAGTCTCTCAAGAACGATTACCAGCAGCAACTTGCAGCAGAGGCCGTTGTTCAGCGTGGTGCCGGACGCACGGCAGACTGCATCGAAGGTGTCACCGCCTTCATTCAAAAGCGCCCAGCTAACTTCAAAGGCATATAAGAAAGCACACGTGAATTTGATGCATCCCTGAAATCGCCACTTTTCATTTCTATTAGAGAGCGCTACACATCTCTTTGAAGATTTTGAGAACATAAAGGCAACAAAAGGGAATTTTCGTGCGCAACCCACTTGCGGTGATCGGCCAGGTCGTTCTGGCTTCTTTGGCTGAAATCGGAAGTCTTTCCCGGTTTTCTGCAGCGGCAATCAGCCACATTGTCCGGCCCCCAATTTATTGGCGGCTGGTGCTGAACCATATGTGGTTGATTGGTTACAACAGCCTTCCAGTGGTTGGCCTGACAGCCCTGTTTACCGGTGCCGCCCTCGCCCAACAGATTTACGTTGGTGGTAGCCGCTTCAACGCGGAATCAGTTGTGCCCGGGGTCGTAGTGATCGCGATAGTGCGCGAACTCGGGCCTGTGCTGGGCGGCCTGATGGTTGCTGGCCGGGTTTCCTCCGCGATGGCCGCAGAACTCGGCACAATGCGCGTTACCGAACAAATTGACGCGCTGGTTACCCTCTCAACAGATCCTTTCAAGTATCTCATTGCCCCTCGCCTGCTGGCAGCGGTGATCACACTTCCCATACTGGTGCTTGTCGCCAACATCATTGGTGTTTTGGGTGGCTATATGATCGGCACAGGTCGGTTGGGCCTCAATGAAGGCACATACCTTCAGGTAACAGTAGACTTCCTTGAGCGCGCAGACGTGATTTCATCGCTCGTAAAGGCATCTGTGTTCGGTTTCATCATTGCACTGATGGGCAGTTACCACGGCTACTACAGCCGCGGCGGCGCACAGGGCGTGGGCAAAGCCACTACCAACGCCGTTGTCTCCGCTTTTATTGCCATCCTTCTCGCAAATCTGATCATCACGGTGATTGTATTCGGGGGGCGCGGCGCATGAGCAAGGAACTAAAGATCCAGCTAAAGAACGTCCACAAAGGTTTCGGGCCAAAGAAAGTGCTTCAAGGCATCAATCTGGATGTGCCAAAAGGCGAATCCGTGGTGATCATCGGCGGCTCTGGCACAGGTAAATCCGTGATGCTTAAATGCATCCTCGGTATCCTGGAGCCTGATCAGGGGTCTATTTTCGTGGACGGTGAAGACGTAACGAAGTTTTCACGTGCTGCCCGCAAACGCACGCTCAGCAAATTTGGCATGCTCTTTCAAGGCGCGGCCTTGTTCGACAGCCTTCCGGTTTGGGAAAACGTGGCCTTTGGCCTGATTCAGGGCAAAGGCATGAAGCGAAAGGATGCCAAGGAAATTGCCATTGAGAAGCTTCGCCGCGTGGGCTTGGGCCCGGATGTCGGCGAACTGTCACCTGCCGAGCTTTCCGGTGGCATGCAGAAACGCGTTGGCCTGGCACGGGCCATCGCAACAGAACCTGAAATCATCTTTTTTGATGAACCCACAACGGGCCTTGACCCGATTATGGCCGATGTTATCAATGATCTGATCGTTGAGTGTGTGAAAGATTTGGGCGCCACGACGCTCTCCATCACACATGACATGGCCAGTGCCCGCAAAATCGCAGATGGCATTGCCATGCTTTACAAGGGCCAAATTATTTGGGAAGGCAGCAAAGACGAAATTGATCATTCCGGGAATGATTATGTCGATCAGTTTATCCATGGCCGTGCCCAAGGGCCCATCGAAATGGAATTGTTGAAGCTCTGACATGGCCAAAGCTCAAGTCTCATATAACTGCCGCGATTGCGGCGCAGTCTATCGCCGCTGGCAAGGCAAATGCGATGAATGTGGCGAGTGGAATTCGATTGAGGAAAACAAGGGCGGCACTGTTTCAGGCGCTCCCAAGGGCCTTAGCGGAAAGAAAGGCCGCTCTGTCGAGTTGGTTTCGTTGGATACACCAATTGAACAGGCCCCTCGCCTGCTTACTGGGATCGGCGAGCTGGATCGCGCGCTAGGTGGAGGCATGGTGCCCGGTAGCGCTGTCCTGATCGGTGGCGATCCCGGCATCGGAAAATCAACTTTGTTACTGCAAGCCATGGGGCAACTAGCGCTGAAGGGCAACGACTGCGTCTATATCTCGGGCGAGGAAGCTACTGCGCAAGTGCAGATGCGCGCCAATCGCCTGGGGCTTTCCGGTGCCCCACTAAAGCTTGGCTGCGAGACCAGCCTGCGCGATATCCTGACAACTCTTGATAATGGCACACCACCAAAGGCCGTTGTTATCGATTCTATCCAGACGCTTTATGCCGATAACGTTGAATCCGCCCCCGGGACCGTTAGTCAGGTTCGTGTTTGTGCTCATGAACTGATCAGTTTTGCAAAGCGGAAAGGCACAATTGTTCTGATCGTGGGGCATGTTACCAAAGATGGCCAAATCGCAGGTCCGCGTGTCCTAGAACATATGGTGGACACTGTTCTCTATTTTGAGGGCGATCGTGGCCACCAGTTCCGCATATTACGGGCTGTCAAGAACCGCTTCGGCGGCACAGACGAAATCGGCGTTTTTGAAATGACAGGTATGGGGCTTAATGAAGTCACGAACCCCTCTGCACTGTTCCTTGCTGACCATAATAGCCGTGAACCCGGCAACTGCGTGTTTGCAGGCATTGAAGGCTCTCGTCCTGTTCTCGTAGAAATACAGGCGCTTGTGGCACGCTCGAGTGCCGCAAACCCACGTCGAGCGGTTGTTGGCTGGGACACAGGCCGCCTTGCAATGGTTCTTGCCGTTCTTGATGCCCGGGTTGGCCTTGGCCTTGCCGGGTGCGACGTATACCTCAATGTTGCAGGCGGCCTAAAGATCAGCGAACCTGCGGCAGACCTTGCGGTCGCAGCCGCGCTTATTTCTAGCTTGTCGCAAGTGCCGCTACCTGATGAGACAGTCGTATTTGGTGAAATCAGCCTCTCAGGCGACATTCGCCCTGTGTCACAAGCTGAAGCACGCCTGAAGGAATCGGCTAAACTTGGGTTTGCAAATGCGCTGATGCCAAAAGCCAAGAAATCCGGCCCGAAGGCCATTCGCCAACAAAATATCACCCATGTCGGCAATCTTGTGACACAATTCTACCCAGATGGTGTGTAAACTGGCTGTCAGGAGAGATTTTCAGTGGATATACAGACAGACGCTTTAACCGCTTTTGACATTGCCGTGCTGGCCATCGTTGGGCTATCTGCGATCTTCGCGTTTGGGCGGGGCTTTGCAACGGTCGCACTTTCTTTCGGTGCGTGGGCCGGCGCGTTGGTTGCCACCGTATTCGGCTTCACGCTCGTTAAACCCTATGGGCGCGACCTTATCAGCCCACCCGAATTGGCTGACATTATCACGCTTGTGGTCCTCTTTTTTGCGACCCTGTTTATCCTTAAACAGATTGCCGAAATGATCGGCGGCATGATCAAAGATAGCCCTGTTGGTTTCCTGGATCGGTCGCTTGGTGCCCTTTTTGGTCTGCTGCGCGGTCTCGTGATCGTCGCCGCGCTCTATTTGGGCTTCGACAAGCTTTTCCCGGTCTCGAACCAGCCTGATTGGGTTAAAAACGCCCAACTGAAGCCGCTTGTGGCCTGGAGCGCAGAAATGCTCGAAGGGTTCGCAGCAGATGTATTGGGAAAAGACCCAACGACAGTCGGCAGTGAATATCTTGAAAAAGCGGCAGACGCAGTGCCAAGCCAGTTTATCAACGAAAAGCTTGAGGAACAGGCCGCCAAATATATTGAACAACAGCGTCAAAGCCTCGATGACCTGATGGAAGACGTAGCCAAGGAAAAGAAGAAAGACGACGGAACCTGATCCCATTTGTCTTGGCTTTTGGCTATAATAATTCCTTAAAATTGGTTTTAGAACTAGGCAGCAGCCTTTTCAGGCGATATATGGTGCGTGCAACAAGACACCATTAGCCCCATTAATCAGGACCACAGAATGTCTTTTGAGCAAGCCCAACTCACCACCAATCCTTTTGATGATGACAAGCTGCACGAAGAGTGCGGTGTTTTCGGCATTTTCGGCACCACGGACGCCAGCGCCCACTGCGCCCTTGGTCTTCATGCCCTGCAGCACCGCGGTCAGGAAGCAGCCGGCATCACAGCTTTTGACGGTGAAAACTTTTTCACCAAACGCGTTCTCGGCCATGTCGCAGACAACTTCACTAGCCAGGATGTCATTGACAGCCTGCCCGGCTCTGCAGCGATCGGCCATACGCGCTATTCAACAACCGGTGACACGGTTCTGAGGAATTGCCAGCCGCTCTTCGCCGAATTCGCGTCGGGCGGCTTTGCCGTTGCGCACAATGGCAACATCACCAATGCCACCCATGTTCGCAAGTCGCTGGTACAGCGCGGGTCTATCTTCCAGTCTACGTCGGATTCTGAGGTGATCATTCACCTGATCGCGACAAGCCGCTTCCGCACGTTGATGGACCGCTTTATTGATGCGCTCCGCCAGATTGAGGGGGCTTACTCACTCGTTTCCCTTACCAAAGAGGGGTTGATTGGTGTGCGCGATCCGCTCGGTGTTCGCCCACTTGTATTGGGGCGTCTGGACGATGCTTATATCCTCTGCTCAGAGACGTGTGCGCTTGATATTATCGGCGCTGAATATGTACGCGATATTGAAGCAGGTGAAATGGTAATCATCACAGAAGATGGCATCAAGAGCCACAAGCCTTTCCCGGAAGAACAGCCGCGCCCTTGCATTTTTGAGCATGTTTATTTCGCCCGCCCCGATAGCTTCATGGACGGCATGAGCGTGTATGAAGTTCGGAAACGTATCGGTGCTGAACTGGCCCGTGAAAACAAAATCGATGCTGATCTGGTTATTCCTGTACCGGATTCCGGCACACCTGCTGCAATTGGATATGCCCAGGAATCCGGCATTCCGTTTGAACTTGGCATCATTCGCAACCACTATGTTGGCCGCACCTTCATTGAGCCAAGCGACCAGATCCGCCACTTCGGCGTGAAACTGAAGCACAATGCAAACCGCTGGCACATCCAAGGTAAGCGTATCGTGCTGGTTGACGACAGTATTGTCCGCGGCACTACATCCATGAAAATTGTAAATATGATGCGTGAAGCAGGGGCGACCGAAGTACATATGCGTATTGCATCCCCACCAACTGCACACAGCTGTTTCTATGGGGTGGACACGCCTGAGCGGAAAAAGCTTCTTGCTGCACAAATGGATGTGGAAGCCATGCGCGAACATATCAAGGCGGATACGCTTTCATTCCTTTCCATCGATGGCCTTTACCGCGCTGTAAACCAGCCGAATGGCCGAGACAATAAATGTCCCGCATACTGTGATGCGTGTTTTACTGGTGAATACCCAACTTTCCTGACCGACCAATCGGAGGCAGAGAAAGAAGACAGCCAACTTTCAAGCATCGCTTCAACAGGGACCGGAGCCTGATTTCATGACAAAACCACTGGACGGTCGTCTGGCGCTTGTAACTGGCGCCTCTCGCGGCATTGGTAATGCGGTAGCCCTAGAACTAGCAAAAGCTGGTGCCGACATCATCGCGCTGGCTCGCCCGCGTTCTCAGGGTGCCCTGGAAGACCTTGACGACCAGATCAAGGCGATGGGGCGCAATTGTACGATCGTTCCATTGGATCTCAGAGACTTTGACGCCATCGACCGGCTCGGTGGTTCCATTTACGAGCGCTGGGGCAAGCTGGACATTCTTGTGGGCAACGCCGCAATCCTTGGCCCAATCTCACCACTTGGTCACATCGACCCAAAGGATTGGGCTGAGCTGATCGACATCAACGTCACAGCAAATTGGCGCTTGATCCGTTCAATGGATCCGCTTTTGAAGCTTTCGAAGAACGGCAAAGCCATCTTCGTAACCTCAGGGGCTGCAGGCAAACACAAACCACACTGGGGCGGGTACGCTGTCAGCAAAGCAGCGCTCGAAGAACTGGTAATGACCTATGCCGCCGAATCCCGCATTTCTGGCGTGAAGGTAACCATGGTTGACCCCGGCCCAATCCGGACCACCATGCGCGCACGCGCTGTGCCTGGTGAAAACCCGGAGACATTGCCTACGGTAGACCAGATCGCGCCGCTGTTCCTTGAACTTGCGAGCCCGGATGCTGACCGTCATGCAGAGATCGTCCGCTTCTATGACTGGGCGGGTATTAAACGGGACTAAGTCTTTTCATCTGAAGGCACACTATTATGGTTAGCGTGAACAACACCCGCACATCCCTCAAAGAACGTTGCAGGGTTGATCTCGGCTACCCCTATCACCTGAATGACAGTCCGGCAGAACATCTTGCTGCCCTGCAAACACTCTATCAAAGTGGCAAAGGCCCCTCAGCAGAAGAACTTGAGACCAAGATCACAGAAATATTCGGCAAACCAGCCGCCATGTGGTGCCCCACGGGTACTTTGGCGCAAGGTATTGCTGGACGGATTTACGCTGAAAGATCTAGCAAGAAACAGGTTATCTTCCACGAAACCTCTCATCTGCTGCTTCACGAAGAAGATGGCTATAGCGCCGCGCACGGCCTGACGGCCAAAACGGTCGGCAAATGGCGCGAAGCCATGTCCGCTGAGTTGCTGGATCAAGATTCAGCTTGCGCCTTTGTAGAGATGCCACAGCGTCACAGCGGCGGGCTTTTACCGACTTGGGACGACCTGTGCGCTCTTAAGGAACATGCTGCTGCCATTGGCCTGCCCCTTCACATGGATGGCGCCCGCATTTGGTCTGCCCGGCCTTTTTACAACGATCGCTCCTATGCTGAGATTGTTGACGGTTTTTCTTCAATCTATGTATCCTTCTACAAGGATATCGGAGCCATTGTTGGTGCGGCGCTCATTGGCGAAAAAGACTTCATTGACGAGGCTAAAATCTGGCGGACACGCCTTGGTGCTTCGCTCGTAGATACATCTTACCTGATTGCCGATACACTTCGCTTATTAGACATGCGCCTTGAGCAAATGCCAGGCTTTATTGCCGCAGCCAAAGAAATGGCAACTTCTATTGAAGACATTGAAAGCATTGAGGTATCACCCAATCCACCACAGGTGAACATGTTCCATGTCCTGTTGCCCTGTAATGCAGTGATTGCAGAACAAGCGAGGGACGCGGTCGCTGAAAAAATGGGCATCTGGATCGCCAATCGTTTCTGGAGTTATGAAGGCGACGATGTTTGCGCAATGGAAATCACTGTCGGCGAAAAAGCAGCGGCGTTGCCAAGGCATGAATTTGCCAATGCAGTAAAGATGCTGGCAGAAGAAATCAGCAAAGCCCAATAGCCAGAGTGCTATCCTTTTTCCGGGTGATATAGCCCTAGCAGTTGGTCCACGGCAGCGGAGACTGTCTTTTTTCCTTCTTTCACATCAATAAGAAGATGCCTGTAAGCTTCATTGACAGCAGCATCGGCATAGAAACTGTTTAAAAGCCTGTCCGCAATCTGGTTTTTGAGCCAGGAAATACGCTGATCGTCCCTGCGGGCCTGCCGTTCACCGCTCTCTTCCATAATCCGGGCGTGCTTTTCGATATTTTCCCAAAGCTCAGGAACACCTGTTCCCTTAAGGCCAGACATGGTCACGACTGGTGGGTGCCAGTTTGGGCTGGCATCCGTCATGATATGAAGCGCTGATTTATATTCGCGTAGTGCCTGCTTTAGCTTTTCTTCAAAAGCATCTGCTTTGTTGACAGCAACCATGTCTGCCAATTCCAGAATGCCCTTTTTAATGCCCTGTAATTCATCCCCGGCCCCCGGCAGCATCAGTACAAGGAAGAAATCAACCATTTCAGAAACCATGGTCTCTGACTGGCCTGTGCCCACCGTTTCAACAAGCACGACATCAAAGCCTGCGGCTTCTAACACAATCATTGTCTCGCGCGTTGCGCGCGCTACACCACCAAGAACGCCGGAACTCGGGCTTGGCCTGATAAAAGCATTCAGGTCCGCTGAAAGGCGCTCCATGCGCGTTTTGTCGCCTAGGATTGACCCACCAGTACGGCCACTTGAAGGATCAACTGCTAGAACGGCAACGCGCTTGGCCTTTTCTTCAATAAGCCAACAGCCTAGCCCTTCGATGAAGGTGGACTTACCAACACCGGGAACACCTGAAATGCCGACGCGTTGCGCGCCGCCAGAATAAGGCAGCAGCAGGTGCAATAGTTCCTGCGCTTTATCTTGATGTGTGGCGTTTCGGCTTTCAATAAGGGTTATGGCGCGGCCAATCAGCGCGCGGTTACCCGCCCGAACGCCTTCGAAAAGCTCCTGAACCGATGGCTGGCTCACTGTTCCTGCCACAAAGCCCCCTATTCCGCTGCTTCTGCGTAGCCAAGCCGCTTATTCAATTTCTCGATCAGCTCTCCCGCCGCATCGGCAATCACGGTACCGGGTGGGAAAATAGCCTCAGCGCCAGCTTTATAGAGCGCATCATAATCCTGTGGCGGGATCACACCGCCACAG
>JABXIV010000200.1 GCA_013372925.1 Alphaproteobacteria bacterium | reverse complement strand
CCCGGCGCCCGGCTCGGAATAGCCCTGACACCACCAGTCGGTGCCATCAAGGATGCGTGGCAGATAATGGGCTTTCTGTTCGTCTGAACCGAAAGCGATCAGCACGGGGCCAAGCATGGAAATGCCGAAAGGTGGCAGTTCCGGCGCACCGGCGCGCACGCATTCTTCTTCGAAAATATGTTTCTGGAACGGCGTGAAACCAGACCCGCCGTGTTCAACCGGCCATGAATGCGCCACCCAGTTTTTTTCCAAGAGGGTACGCTGCCAGTTCAGGTAATCTTCTTTTTCGAGCCCAAGGCCAGCTTTGGTTCGCTCGGCTACGTGGCTCGGCAACCTTTCTTCAAGAAAGGACCGCACTTCCTGACGGAAGGCCAAATCTTCTTCGCTATATTCAAGACGCATCGTCCGTCCCTTCAATTCTATCCCCGCGTGGGGCCACCATATGTCGCACAAGAGACTAGGGCAGAGCCTGACACGTTCAAGGGTAGAAACGCAATCCCCTGCACCTATTTTCAAATATACGCGAATAATAGTGAACCGGATGCCCCGGCCCGTGCGTATGATGGCCATATCATTAACGCACGATCAAGTTGGGCTGGGCATGGGAAACATCACGAATTTTAACATGGGCCGCACGGTTCGCCGCGCGCTCTCGGTAGCGCTGGCGTTTCTTGCCGTGCCCACAATCGGGCACGCAGACGATAGCCCCCCGCCAGAAAACCTGTTCGGCAGCGGCAAGATACTGGCCACGCCCGGCGTGATCCAGGTGGAAGGTGCGGGCGGCAGCGGCCTCAGCACTTGGGCGATGATCTCGGGTTACGGCACCAACCGGCAGGTTGGCGGCAGCGCCCACCACACGTTCGTCACCACCAATGATTTCACATTGAACGCCACTGGCGTAACCATCGGGCTGTTTGACCGGCTTGAGCTTAGTTTCACCCGGCAGTGGTTCGACACCGGCAGCGCAGGCGGCCGCCTTGGCCTTGGGGAAGGCTTCAAGTTCAATCAGGACATCGTGGGCGCGAAGGTGCGCCTGTTTGGCGATGCGGTTTACGCGCAAGACACCTGGTTGCCGCAGGTAAGCCTGGGCGCCCAATATAAAAAGGCCGACAAGGGCGCGACCGTGCGCGCTGTGGGTGCCGCTGATGATGACGATATCGACCTGTACCTCACCGCCAGCAAAATCCTGCTGGATAAAAGCCTGGTGCTTTCGGGCGCCGCCCGGCTGACGCGCGCGAACCAGTTCGGGCTTTTGGGATTTGGCGGACCAAATGGTGGCCGGTCGCTGCAGTTTGAAGGGTCTGCCGCTTACCTGCTTAGCCGCCATTTTGTGCTGGGCGCGGATTACCGCACCAAGCCAGACAATCTTGCCTTCGCGGAAGAAGACGACGCCATGGCCGCCTATGTTGTGTGGTTGCCCAGCAAACATATCACCGTAACTGCCGCCTATACGGACTTGGGAAAAATCGCCCTTCAGGGCCGCCAGCGCGGCTTTTATCTTTCGCTCCAACTGGGATTTTAGGCCAATGAAACCGATCAGCACCCTCGCCCTCGCCCTTTTCATCGGCCTCAGCACGCCCGCGCAGGCAGCCAGCCTGTTTGATGATCTTGGCGGGCTTGAAAGCATTACGCGCTTCACCAACCGGCTGGTGGACCTGACCTTCACAGACCCACGCACAGCGCACCAGTTCAAGCACACCAAGAAAGAGCGACTGGCCAGACTGCTTGTTGACCAGCTTTGCGAAGCCTCGGGCGGGCCCTGCCGCTACAAGGGTGTGAACATGAAAAAATCGCACATCAAGCTGGGCATAACAGAGGCAGAGTTCAACGCGCTTGTGGAACAACTTCAGCAGGCCATGGACGAAGAAGGCGTGCCCTTCCATGCCCAGAACAGGCTGCTTGCCATTCTGGCCCCCATGAAACGGGATATTGTGGAACGGTAAGATCAGATGGTTTCGAGCTGTGGGTCTTCCTGCTGTTCGAACCGCGCGTCAATCTCAAGCGGCAGGAAAACCGTCACTGTGGTGCCCTTGTCCTTTTCCGATGTGATCGACAGTGATCCATCCAGCAACTGGCAGAAGCGCTCCACCAGCGGCAGGCCAAGGCCCGTTCCCGGCGCACGGCGTGACAGGCTGCTTTCCACCTGCACGAAAGGTTTCATGGCCTCCGCCAGTTCATCTTCCGTCATGCCCACGCCGGTATCCTTGAAGGTGATCACCATGTCGTCACCTTCAACCGAAACAATGGTATCCACCTTGCCGCCAGCGGGCGTGAATTTCACCGCGTTCGACAACAGGTTCAACACTATCTGCTTGATGATGCGGCGATCGGAATACATATCGCACGGCGGGCACTCAAGGCTTAGCGCCACGCCCGCGTCATCGGCCATCTGTTCCAGATAGCTGATGGCTTCCTCCACCACCTGGCAGGCCCGGAATTGCTGCGGCTTCACGATCATCTTGCCCGCCTCAAGCTTGGACATGTCCAACAGGTCGTTGATGATATCCAGCAGGTGATGGCCGCTATCCATCACGATGCCTAAATATTCCTGCCGCCGTTCCGGCGTGTGCTTCGGGTCTTTCACCAGCACTTCGGAAAAGCCGATGATGGCATTCAGCGGCGTGCGCAACTCGTGCCCCATGGTGGCCAGAAATTCAGATTTGGTTCGGCTTGCCGCCTCTGCCTGCGCTGCCAGCGCCTGCGTTTCCTCAAGCATTTCTTTCAGGCTGGCTTCGGCCTTGCGGCGGCGTTCGATTTCTGCCGCCACCTGCCCAACGGTGGGCAGCCAGCGCGCAAGCCCCGCACCCAAAAGCACGATGCCCGGCATATAGATGTAGGGCAGCACAACATATTCCAGCTTCGAAACGCCCATTGTGTATTGCAGCAGCGCTTCGCCAAGCGGCAACTGCTCGAAATAATCCAGAAACGCGGCGAATGAAATCACCACCGATCCCCAGAAAATCGCCCGGTAGCCAGCGTCCACCTCGACAAAGTCTTTTCTACGCAGAAACAGGAAAACCGGCACTGTAGTGATCGCCAGAAACAGCAACAGCGTTGGATGCCACATGGTTGACAAGAACGACAAAGAAAACTCCCCAAACTACCCGTGGCCGCATCATGCACCGCAAGGGTAAATTTTTTGTTGATCTGTTGCCTTTACCCGGCGAACCATACCTATAGTATCAATCAAACGACGGGACCGGGTGAAGAACCCGACAGCGGGAGGAGATCGGAAATGCTTGGAAAACTTGGCTGTCTTGGCCTGATTGTTGGCATCAGTTTGCCTGCAGCAGCACAGGAAACAGATGCCACCGTGCGTGCCATGGCTGCGGGCTACAAGGCGGCCTTCACCTGCAGTGCCACCTTCAACGGCGGCAAAACGCCCGACCAGATCAGCGCACAGGAACTGACAGGCATTTACCCGCTGGTGGCAGAGATTGTTCCAACGCTTGAAGCCCGCGTTGACCACAAGGCAAAGCGCGTCAGCGTGGCCTATGGCGACAGCCTGCCCCCGCGCATCAGCCAGTGGCGGCCGCATCTTGGCTGCACCCAGCTGCCGGTCGGCGCAAATGCTGGCGTGGCGGCAAACCTGCCCACCGTTTCGCTGACAGTGCCCAAGCGGAACGATAGCGCCCCGTGGAAACATATCCCGAAAACCTATGGCGAGGCCGATAACCCCAAGCTCAAGGCGCTGGTTGCCAAGGCGTTCCATGACCCGAAATACGGCAAGGACGCCTTCACCACTGCGCTTCTTGTGGCCTCCCCGGATGAAATTTTCATCGAACGCTATATCGATGGCTACAGCCACCGCACCAGCCAGCGCACATGGTCTGTGGCCAAATCGGTGGCTGCCAGCGTGATTGGCGCCGCCGTTCAGAAAGGCATGATCAATGTGAAGGCCCCCGCGGCCGTTGCCTCGTGGCAATCCCCCATGGACCCACGCCGCGGTATCACGCTTGAAAACCTGCTTCACATGGCGTCGGGCCTTGATAGCAATGTGGCCGGCAACCGCACGGACCGGCTTTATATCGGCGGCGGTCGCGTGGACGACACGGCCATGCGCACAGCCCTTGAAGTGCCCCCCGGCACGCGCTGGAAATACGCCAACAACGACACGCTTCTGGCGGTTCGCGCCCTGAAAGACGCGATGGCAGACGCAATGGCAGACGAGCAAGCCTATCTTGAGTTCCCTTTCACTGCACTTCTGCACAAGATCGGCATGCTGGATACAGTGCCCGAGGTGGATTGGGGCGGCAATTTCGTCATGTCCAGCCAAGTGTGGACCACATCGCGTGATCTGGCGCGGCTGGGCGTTCTCTATTTGCAGGACGGCGTGTGGAACGGCGAACGTATCCTGCCCGAAGGCTGGGCCCAATATGTGGCAACACCCGCCCCTGTTCAGCCTGTGGCACAGCGCGCCAGCGGCCGGGTAAACCCCGGATACGGT
>JABXIV010000186.1 GCA_013372925.1 Alphaproteobacteria bacterium | reverse complement strand
CGGATAATCTCGTGCGTGCGCTCGGTCGTGCGGGTCATATAGCAGCTGATCTGCGGCACCTTGATCTCGTCCGTGAGGAAAGAAAACGGTACCGGCGGTGTGTCGCCCGGTTGTTCTTCACACACAGACCAATCAATGGTTTTACCGTCAAGCCGCGCGGGTGTGCCGGTCTTCAATCGGCCAAGCTCAAACCCCAGGGACATCAGCGTATCTGAAAGCCCCATGGCGGGCGCTTCATCAACCCGCCCTGCCGGGATTTTCTTTTCACCAATATGGATCAAGCCGCGCAGGAATGTGCCGGTTGTCAGGATCACGCTGGCGGCGGGAATCTCTTTCCCATCAGCCGTGATGATGCCAGTCACTTTCGGCTTGTCGCTAGTGCGGTCGATCATCAGGTCTTCAACGGCACCGGCCTCAATCGTCAGGTTCGGATAATCGAACAGGATTTCCTGCATGGCTTCGCGGTATAGCTTGCGATCAGACTGGCAGCGTGGGCCCTGAACCGCGGGCCCTTTTCGGCGATTAAGCAGACGGAACTGGATACCGCTGCGGTCAGCCACAATGCCCATCACACCGTCAAGCGCATCGATCTCGCGCACAAGATGCCCCTTGCCCAACCCGCCAATTGCTGGGTTGCATGACATCTCGCCGATAGTTTCTGGTTTGTGGGTTATCAGAAGCGTGTTCGCACCCATGCGCGCAGATGCAGCCGCAGCCTCGCAGCCCGCGTGCCCGCCACCAATCACAATGACATCAAAATCAGCCATTCGAAAATCCATTCCGTTCGGCGCTATATATAAAGAACGCCAACAAAAAGAGGCCCCTGCAATCCATTGCGGGCCCCACTTGGTTCCGGGATATAATAGCGAATGACTTTTAAGTCAAAGTTAAGTGTGGTTGAACGCAAACCGGATACGATGTTTCACGTGAAACATCGATCGCCACCCCCCCCTATTTCCCGATACAGAAATCCGAAAAGATCACATCCAGCACATCTTCCACACCGACACGGCCAGTAATTTTGCCGAGCGACCGCGCCGCCATGCGAACATCTTCCGCCGCCAGCACCGCATCAAACCCGGCATTCTGATCGAACCGATCCAGATGCTCGACCGCTTCTTCGAGCGCCCGGCGATGCCGTACGCGGGTCAAGGATGGCACTTCGCGCGGTGCCATGGCCTCGCTCACATAATCTGTAAGCGTGCTGAAAAGTTCATCCAAACCATGATCGGCCTTTGCCGATACGCTGGCTACCCCGATGATACCTTCCGGCAATTCGTCATGTTTCACGTGAAACATTGCCTCACCCTTCTCGGGCTCTCGCCTGTCGGTCTGGGTGATCACCAGAAGCGCTTTTTCATTGAGCCATGGTTTCATCGCCTCAGGGATTTTAGGCCAGTCATCAGCTCGCACGAGCACAAGCCGAAGGTCTGCCTCCTCGGCCCGCTTGAGCGCCCGGCGAATACCTTCCTGCTCGATCGCCCCCTCGCCTTCACGGACGCCTGCCGTATCGATCAGCCGCACGGGATAGCCGCCAAGATCGAGCTGGATTTCAATCACGTCCCGCGTGGTGCCCTCTTCCTCTGACACAATCGCCACATCGGATTTTGCCAGTGAATTCAACAGCGTAGACTTGCCCGCGTTAGGTTCCCCCATAATCACGATGCGAAATCCCTCACGAAGGGCCTCGCCACGGCGTCCATCCACAAGATGTTGTGTTATCTCTTCTTTGAGAGACAATATATTTGGTTTTACAGCCCCTGCCACGCCTTCAGGCAGGTCTTCATCCGGGAAATCGATGTCTGCTTCAAGATGCGCCAGATGCCCCACCAAGCGCCCGCGCCAATCTTCATACAGATCACGAAGCGCGCCATCCATTTGCCTCAGTGCCTGCTCGCGCTGCGCTGCCGTTTGGGCATGGATCAAATCATTGAGGCCTTCGGCTTCGGTAAGGTCGAGCTTGTTGTTATCAAATGCGCGGCGGGAAAATTCCCCTGCCTCAGCCGGGCGCAAACCTTCTATCCGGTCCAAGGCTTCAAGAACACCGGCCACCACAGCGCGGCCACCATGAAGATGCAGCTCAACCACATCTTCACCTGTGAAACTTGCCGGGCCTTCGAAGGCTATCACCAGTGCCTGATCAAGCCGCGCGCCGCTTTCGTTTATCAGCAGCCTAAGCGCCGCATAGCGCAGCTTGGGAACAGGCTTACCTGAAAGCTTCTCCAGCGCCGCAAAAGCCTTCGGCCCGGAAAGCCGCACAACAGCCACGCCAGCTGTGCCCGCGCCGGACGAAAGTGCAAAGATTGTGTCGGTATTCTCGGCCACTGGATCTGTCTTTCTTCTTCAAGGCTTGTGTTTAGCGCTTGCACGCAGGCGCCACACACAATAGCAATGCAGTAATCAATATAGAGAGGCAATCCATGTCGCAACTCTCAATGCACAGCCCGGTGATCGATATCACCATCACAGAATTCGACGGCCAGATCGTATCGCTCGATTGGGGGTGGAGTCCGTTCCAGGAACCAACGCCCCTGCTTGAGGAAGCGAAGCGCCAGCTTGACGCCTATTTCGATGGCGACCTGACAAGCTTTGACCTGCCGCTTTGCCCGATGGGTACAAAGCATCAGGAAAAAGTGTGGAAGGCCATGCGCGAAATTCCATACGGCGAAACCCGCACCTATGGCGATCTGGCAAAAGAGATTGGCTCGGCCGCCCAAGCCGTAGGCACAGCCTGTGGCAGAAACCCGATCCCGATCCTGATCCCCTGTCACCGCATCGTTGCAGGCAGCGGCAAGCTTGGTGGCTATTCGGGCGATGGCGGGCTTTATACCAAACGCGCCCTTCTGGTTCTGGAAGGCGCCTTGAGCGTTGAAGAAGGCAAGGCCCTTGAAGAAAGCGGGGCGCTGGACTAGCTCAGATACTGGACACTTCAAAACAAGGGGACGATCAATGGCAGAGACTATCGACATTCAGGCAACCGACGGCAGCGGTTCCTTCCGGGCCTATGTGGCTCGCCCGGAAGGTGGCAGCGGGCCAGTGATCGTGGCGCTGCAGGAAATCTTCGGCGTGAACTACGGCATGCGGGAAATCTGCAACGACCTTGCGAAAGAAGGCTATATCGCCATCTGTCCTGACCTGTTCTGGCGCATGAAACCGGGCGTGGATATCACCGACAAAACAAAAGAAGAGTGGGACCAGGCGTTCCATTATTTCCAGAATTTCGATCATGAAAAAGGCATGGAAGACATCAAGGCCACGGTGGCCGTTGCCCGTTTCTTCGGTGGTGGGAATGGCAAGGTTGGCGCTGTTGGCTACTGCCTTGGTGGCCAGCTTGCATACAAGACTGCAGCCATGACAGACGTTGACGCAAGCGTCGCCTATTATGGTGTGGGCCTGGATACCATGCTGGATATGTCTGCCGACATTACGACCCCCCTTCTGATGCACATCGCTGAAGAAGACGGCTTTGTGGACAAAGACGCCCAGGCGCGCATCAAGGAAGGCCTCGCGGGCAACGCCAACATCACCATGCATTCCTATGCCGGTGTGGACCATGCCTTTGCCCGGCCTGACGGGGTGAACTGGAACGAGGAAGCCGCCACACTGGCGAACGACCGCACGCGCGCCTTCTTTGAACAACACCTGAAAGGCTGATCCCATGGCCAAGGCGATCCGGTTTGAAACCTGTGGCGGGCCAGAGGTTCTGGCCTGGCAGGATGTGGATGTTGCCGCGCCGAAGGAAGGCGAGCTTCTGATCCGTCACACTGCCATCGGGCTGAATTTCATCGATACCTATCACCGCACCGGGCTTTACCCGCTGCCGCTGCCGGCAACACCCGGCCTTGAAGGTGTCGGCGTTGTCGAGGCCGTAGGTGATGGCGTCGAAGACTTCAAGCTGGGAGACCGGGTTGGTTACCCCGCCGGGCCGATGGGTACCTACGCAGAAATGCGCACCATCCCCGCGGCCAAGGTCGTGAAAATCCCCAACAGTGTTTCTGATGAGGATGCCGCCGCGCTTCTGCTGAAGGGCTGCACGGTTGAAGCCTTTGTTGAACGCCTGTATCCGGTGAAAGCAGGCGAAACCGTTTTGCTGCACGCCGCCGCAGGCGGGCTTGGCCTGATCGCCAGCCAGTGGTTGTCGGCGCTTGGTGCAACGGTAATCGGCACTGTGGGCAGTGAAGAAAAAGCCGCGCTTGCACGTGAAAACGGTTGTGCTCACACCATCCTGTACCGCGAGGAAAATTTCGTCGAGCGCGTGAAAGACATCACGAACGGCGAAGGCGTGCCTGTCGTGTACGACAGTGTGGGCAAAGCAACCTTCATGGGATCGCTCGATTGCCTGAAGCGTCGCGGCATGATGGTTACATTCGGCAACGCCACCGGCCCGGTGGACCCGGTACCGCCGGGGCTGCTGGCACAGAAGGGTTCGTTGATGCTTACCCGGCCTGTGTTGATGGATTATGTGGCCACGCGGGATGAACTGGTGCAGTCCACTACCCGCGTGTTTGAGATGATCGCATCGGGCAATCTGAAAGCGCAGATCAACCAGCGCTTTGCATTGAAGGATGCAACAGAAGCACACAAGGCGCTTGAAGCACGCAAGACAAGCGGCCAGACAATTTTGATCCCATGATGGATGCGCCGCTTTATCTGATCCCCGGCACCATGTGCGACGCGCGGCTTTGGGGCCGCGTGCTGCCCCTGATGCCGGGCATGGATGCACACCACTGTGATTATACGGCGGCTGACACCATGGATAGCATGCGTGATGCGGTGCTCGGGCAAGCACCCGACACACCCTGCCATCTGGTGGGCTTTTCGCTTGGAGGCTATCTGGCGATCATGGCGGCCTTGAGGGCACCTTCCAGATTCAAAAGCCTGACGATCATCGCCGCCTCCCCTTACGGCCTGACGGATGGTGAAAAAACCTTACGGAAACGCAACGCTGAAATGCTCACGAGGTTGACATACAAAGGCATGTCAAAGGCGCGGCTCGCCCAGTTTGTGAATGCGGATCATCTGGATGATGAAAGGGTCACAGGCACGATCCTGCAGATGGAAAAAGACCTGGGGCAAGATGTTCTGATCCGCCAGCTTATCGCGCCCATCAACCGGCCTGATGTTTCAGCCGAGCTGCTGGCGCTTGATATCCCCGTCACCTTCATTATGGCAAAGGACGACCAGCTCGTCCCCCTAGGGGCGATTGAGAAGCTCGCAAACAAGTCAGACAATATCACCCTGCATTGCGTAGAGGGATCAGGCCATATGATCCCCCTTGAGGCCCCCGACAGGCTGGCGTCACTGCTTCAAAGCGACAGCCGGTAAAAACGCGTGTCCACAGCCATGCGGGGGAAGCTTTCAGGCAAGGCCTGCACGTCCACCAGGTCAAAGCCGTTTTTCTCGTAAAACCTGTGCGCCGCCAGAAACGCCGCTGTGGTTCCCAGATAAATATCTGCCGCTCCTGACGCGCGGGCCGTATCAAACACATAGTCCAGCAGTTTCTGCGCCACGCCATGCTGGCGACCACGATATGCCTCGGCCACAAACATTTTCCGAAGCGCCACCTGGTCATTCCCTATATCGATCAGCGCGATTGATCCAACAACTTGGTCACTATCAACAGCAACCCAGAAGCCGCCCTTGCCCTTTTTGTAAAAGCCTTCGATATCCTGCAGATCTGGCTGGTCATCATAGGTAATTTCAATGCCAAATTCCTCGCGCTGGATCGGCACGATCAGGTCCCGCACGCCATCCTTATGGCATGCTTCATAAGGTTTGATGGTGATCATAAAATCTCGTCTGTTGTTTTCACTGTCGCATAATCGGCTGCAAGGTGGGCGAGCGTGAGCGCATGCACATCTTTCGCGTGCCATGTCATCCCGCGGCCATCCCGTACCTCAGTTGCGGCCGTCGCATCTGATACTACTGTCACTTCAAAACCAAGGCTTGCGGCCATGCGGGCTGTTGTATCCACTGAATGCTGTGTCAGCACCCCGGCAATCACAAGATGGTTGATTTCCAGTTCCCGCAAGTGCTCTTCAAGGCCGGTACCCACAAAGGCATTGTTTGTATGCTTGCCAAGCACCGCCTCAGCGCCCTCAGGAGCCACCTCAGGCTTGAAAGCGTGCCCCGGGGTACCAGGCGTGTAGGGAGACCCCTCACACACGCTGTCGTGCCTTATATGGACGATTGGCCACCCACGCCCGCGCCATGCTTCCAGAAGCCGCGCCATATTGGCTTCAGCATCCGGGTTATTGCGTGGGCCCCACTTGGGGTCGTCAATCGCAAGCTGGGT
>JABXIV010000306.1 GCA_013372925.1 Alphaproteobacteria bacterium | reverse complement strand
CGATGACATGACCATTGGCGAAAAACGTGCGGGGCTGGCTGCCATGCTTCTGGAGGCCGAGGCAGACGCCCCACGCGTGACCCAAACTGACATTCAGGTGCCGGTTCGGGGCGGCAGGGCCATTGATGGTGTGGTCATGCATCCAGGCGGAGATCAGCCTTTGCCTGTTTTGTTCCTGATGCAAGGCGGGGGATGGTCGCTTTCTGGATCAACGCCATACAGGCCGCTAGCTGCCCTTTTGGCCAAAGAATTGAGGCGGCTGGTGATTATGGTCGATTTCCGGCTTGCGCCGGAACATAAGTTCCCCGCAGGTTTGGAAGACTGCCTTGATACATACCAGTGGTTATTGGGTGAGGCCGCTGCCTTAGGTGGGGACACTGGCAGGATTGCCCTTTTTGGTGATAGCGCAGGTGGGAACCTGGCAGTTTCTGTGGCACTCAGTGCGCATGACATGGCTTTGCAAATGCCTGAAGCTCTGGTTCTTGCCTACCCGATGATTGATGTGCGGAAGGATGCGGTTGAACGTTATCCCTCGCGTATGCAATTTGGGGGCGGTGAGTTTTTCCTCACAGAAGACTCGATCGAAGCAGCAGTTGCCTATTATCTAGCCGAAGAAGGCCAGCGTAATCACCCACTGATTTCGCTTCTGGAACATGAGAGTCTGGCTGCCTTGCCCAAGACCATCATTGTATTGCCAGAGCTGGACCCACTGCGGGATGAGGGGGAAGCCTTTGCAGGCAAACTGGCCGCACTGGGCGTGCCGGTTTCAAGCAGGGTTTTTTCGGGCACAATCCATGCCTTTTTGTCGCTGTTCCACCGTATTGGTCGTGCACATGAAGCCGTCGCCACAATTAAATCGCTTCTGTAGTTTCCCCTCCAGGAAGAAGCGAAAAGCCCCGGCCTGCTGGTCGGGGCTTCCTTATATCACTAATTCGGGAGCCCATCATATCGGGCTTTACAGGACCAGTGGCACCCTTATAACGACTTCTGTTTATGCACAGAGTAGTAGGGGAGGCGAGGGTGATCTCGAACAAGCGTACGGGCCTGGTAGGGCTGGCTATCTTAACATTTTGTTTTGTTTCAGGTTTTACCGTGCAGGCGAAAGACCTTCTGGTAACAGGCGGGCGGGTAGTTGACCCAGCAACGCAGGAAATCCGTAGCGAGAATATTCTGATCAGGGATGGTAAGATCATCGCGACTTTCCAGGGCGAGCCTGAAGAAGTTGAAGCCGATGTGTTTGATGCATCCGGTAAATGGATCATCCCAGGCCTGATTGATCTGCATGTGCATTCCTACGGCAATCAGGGCCCCAACTATACCTTTGATGCACCGGGAACTGCTGGTGTTGCGAACCGTGCCTTGTATGCAGGTGTTACAGGCTTTCTTGATCTTTTTGGTGACGAGAACGGGCTCGTGCAGTTGCGACAGGAACAGGCAAAGGGCGCGCTTGGCGGCGCGGATATATACGCCAGCCTTTCCTGCCTGACAGCGCCAAAGGGCCATTGCACTGAATACGGCATACCCACACGCACCATGACCACGCCCGATGAAGCGCGCGCGGCGGTCGCTGATCTGGCCACCAAGGCACCAAATGTTATCAAGATCGTCTATTCGCCAGATAGCGAGACACCTTCGATTGACAAACCAACCCTCTTTGCTGCTGTCGGGGAAGCCAATAAACAGGGGTTGAAATCGGTTGTTCACATTGAAACGTGGCAGGGCGTTCGCGATGTGATTGAGGCCGGTGCAACAGCTGTTACCCATGTGCCTTATGAAGATATGCCTGAAGATATCCCTCATCTGATGGCATCGCACGGCGTGGTGCTTATCCCAACCATGACTTTGCACACAGATTTCGCAGCCTTCATGTTTGAGCCTGAAGTGCTGGATACCCCGCTGGCAAGGTCATTGGCAGCATCTGCGATTATCGACATTTACCGCAATGAAGAGGTGCTTGCGCGCTATAACGAGCGCAAGCAGGCCTATGCCAAGCGCACGCAGGATACGCTCCGCAAGGTGAAGGCGATGGCAGATGCCGGTGTAACCATTCTGGCAGGAACAGACGCGGGCAACTGGGGAACAATCCAAGGTTATTCATTGCACCGTGAATTGATGCGCCTTGTTGAAGCCGGGCTTTCGCCATGGGATGCGCTGGCGGCGGCGACAACGCGCGCGGGCGCTTTCCTTCAGCAGAAGGTAGGCGTGTCAGCCAATGATGCAGCGAGCCTTGTTGTTCTTGATAGCAACCCGATTGAGGATATCCGTTCAACGCAGAAAATTACGGCGGTTATTCACCGCGGCAAACTGGTGGATCGTGCGGGGCTGCTTGCAAGCCCGCAATAAACCCAAAACAGCATGCATGAAAAAGCCCCGACCAATTTGGCCGGGGCTTTCTTTGTTCATCAAACGCCTACGTTTGTAGGCAGTTGATTAAAGCTCTTCAGCGTGTTTGCTGAGGTAATCAGCAACGCCAGCAGCATCAGCTTTCATGCCTTCGTCGCCTTTGTTCCAGCCTGCTGGGCAAACTTCGCCGTGCTCTTCGTGGAACTGCAGTGCTTCAACGAGACGAACGAACTCGTCAACGTTACGGCCCAGTGGCAGGTTGTTCACAGTTTGGTGCCAAACCAGACCGTCTTTGCCGATCAGGAACGTACCGCGAAGGGCAACGCCAGCGTCTTCGATCAGAACGTCATAGTCGCGTGCGATTTGCTTGGTGATGTCAGCAACCATTGGGAAATCAACTGGGCCCAGGCCGCCTTCGCTTGTTGGTGTGTTGCGCCATGCAGCGTGGCTGAACTGGCTGTCAACGGAAACAGCAACAACCTTAACACCAAGCTCTTTGAACTTGTTCATGCGGTTGTGGAAAGCCAGGATTTCAGATGGGCATACGAATGTGAAATCGAGCGGGTAGAAGAATACCAGGCCATAATCACCACCGAGATATTCTTTCAGGTTAAACTCTTCGTTGATGCTGCCATCTTCCATAACGGCAACAGCAGTAAAATCTGGTGCTGGTTTAGCTGCGAGAACGGCCATGCGTCCCTCCTTAAAATATGGGTGT
>JABXIV010000238.1 GCA_013372925.1 Alphaproteobacteria bacterium | reverse complement strand
CGTCTGAGAGGTCGGCATCATTTTTGGGACACGCCTCCCCAACGAGGCGCAACTATCTGGAAGGATAGCGATATGACAAAGCCTATCACGGCACCCGCACGGCCAGAGTTCAGCTCTGGGCCATGTGCAAAGCGTCCCGGTTGGAGTGTGGACGCCCTTTCTGACGCCCTTACAGGGCGCTCTCACCGGTCGAAGCCCGGCAAAGCCAAGCTTAAATATGCTATCGAGAAAACCCGTGAAATTCTGGGTGTGCCTGCGGATTACCGCATTGGCATCGTACCCGGTTCCGACACAGGCGCTGTTGAAATGGCGCTCTGGTCGCTTCTGGGCGCTCGCGGCGTTGATATGCTGGCGTGGGAAAGCTTCGGTTCCGGTTGGGTAACGGATGTTGCCAAACAGTTGAAGCTTGAAAAAGTGCGCCTGTTTGATGCGGATTACGGCAATCTGCCTGATCTGGATGCGGTTGATTTCAATAACGACGTTGTCTTCACCTGGAACGGCACCACCAGTGGTGTGAAAGTGCCGAACGGTGACTGGATCGACGCCGACCGCGAAGGCCTGACCATCTGCGACGCCACTTCGGCCGCTTTCGCGATGGACCTGCCATACGACAAACTCGATGTAGTGACCTACAGCTGGCAGAAAGTGTTGGGCGGTGAGGCTGCGCACGGGGTGATTATCCTGTCTCCACGTGCTGTTGAACGCCTTGAGACTTATACGCCAGCGTGGCCGATGCCGAAAATTTTCCGCCTGACAAAAGGTGGCAAGCTGATCGAAGGTATTTTTGAAGGCGCCACAATCAACACGCCATCCATGATTTGTGTTGAAGATTATATCGATGCGCTTGAGTGGGCCGGCGGAATTGGCGGCCTGAAAGGCTTGATAGCCAAATCTGAAGCAAACCTGAAGGTGCTTGAAGACTGGGTTGCCAAAACTGATTGGGTTGATTTTCTGGCGGCTGATAAAGCCACACGGTCGAATACCAGTGTGTGCCTGAAGGTTGTGGACCCATGGTTCCAGGCCCTTGATGCAGAAGCCCAGGCGGCTGTGCCGAAGAAACTGGCGGCTATCCTCGACGAAGAGGGTGTGGCCTATGATATCGGTGCCTACCGCGATGCCCCTCCAGGCCTGCGTATCTGGACCGGTGCTACAGTGGAAGCCGAAGACCTTGCTGCTCTGACTGCCTGGCTTGATTGGGCATACGCTGAAGCCAAGGCTGCGCATTCATAAAGATTTGTATCCGGGGCCCAGCAAAAGCTGTGCGGCCCCGGCTGTTTCCCAACAGACAAAAGACATAGAGAAGGACCGATCATGCCTAAGGTGCTGATTTCCGACAAAATGAGCCCACTTGCCGAAAAAACGTTCAAAGAGCGCGGTGTGGAAGTTGACTATAAGCCCGGCCTCGATAAGGACGAGCTTCTGAAAATTATTGGCGATTATGACGGCCTTGCCATCCGGTCTTCCACAAAAGTTACGCCGAAGGTTCTTGAAGCCGCTACTAATCTGAAGGTTGTTGGTCGCGCCGGTATCGGTGTTGATAACGTGGATGTGCCCGCCGCCACAAACGCTGGTGTGGTTGTGATGAACACGCCGTTTGGTAACTCCATCACCACAGCAGAGCACGCCATCGCCATGATGATGGCCCTTGTGCGCCAGATCCCGCAGGCCAATGCATCCACGCATGCAGGCAAGTGGGAAAAATCCAAATTCATGGGTATGGAAATCACAGGCAAGACGCTGGGCCTGATCGGTTGTGGTAACATCGGTTCCGTGGTGGCAGAGCGCGCCCTTGGCCTTAAGATGAAGGTTGTTGCCTTTGATCCGTTCCTTGCGCCCGAGCGCGCGGCGGACCTTGGCATCACCAAGGTTGAACTGGATGACGTGTTCGCGAAAGCCGACGTTATCACGCTTCACACGCCGTTGACTGACCAAACACGCGGTATTGTGGGCACAGAAGCTTTCAAGAAGATGAAAGACGGTGTGCGCATTGTGAACTGTGCCCGTGGTGGCCTGATCGATGAAGCAGCGCTTCTTGAAGCGCTCAACAGCGGTAAGGTCGCTGGTGCTGCCCTTGATGTGTTCGAGGTTGAGCCTGCAACAGAAAACCCATTGTTCGGCCATGAGAATGTGATCTGTACGCCGCACCTTGGCGCCAGCACAACTGAAGCGCAGGTGAATGTGGCGCTGCAGGTGGCTGAGCAGATGGCTGATTACCTGCTGACTGGCGGTGTAACAAACGCGCTTAACATGCCGTCCCTGTCTGCCGAAGAAGCACCAAAGTTGAAGCCATACATGCGTTTGGCTGAACAGATTGGCGGTTTTGCAGGCCAGCTTACTGAGCATGGCCTGAAACGTGTGATGATCGAATATGAAGGCCATGTGGCAGAGCTGAACACCAAGCCGCTTACAGCTGTTGTGCTTGAAGGCCTGCTGTCGCCGCTGATGTCTACTGTGAATATGGTGAACGCGCCGGTTATCGCGAAAGAACGCAATATTCAGGTGACAGAAGTTAAACACGACCGAGAGGGTGATTATCAGACCCTGATCAAGCTGACTGTGGAAACCGAAAAGCAGACCCGCACAGTAACAGGCACGCTGTTCGCGAACCAGGAACCACGGATCGTGGAAATCAACAGCGTGCGCCTTGAGGCGGAAGTTGCGCCGAACATGCTCTATGTCATCAACGATGATAAACCGGGCTTTATCGGTGCGCTTGGATCGCTGCTCGGCTATAACGGCGTGAACATTGCAACCTTTGCCTTGGGCCGTAAGATCGAAGGCGAAGAGGCGGTTTGCCTTGTTGCGGTTGACCAGCCGGTTCAGGATATTGTGCTTGACCAGGTGACTGCGCTCGCGCATGTACGTCAGGCAAAACGGCTGACGTTTTAAGGCTTGAATAAAAGTCCCTCGCTTAAGCTCGGTGTACTTTTGTTCAGGACCGGAATGCGAAAACAAAACTTGAGGCGGTTCTTCGCTTTGTTTTCAAGATTGAATCTGATGAAATCCACCAATAAGTGGCTTTCATTGGTAGAAAAGCAAAACTGGATCGCAGAACCGTTTCAAGGTCCAGTTTTTCAAAAGCCCATTTGGTAAAAGTACACGGCGGCGAAGCCGAAGGACTTTTACCAAGGTTTACCAGAGGCGGTTGCTGAAACGGTGGCCGAATGACACGTGAATGGTCCAATGAAACAGATGGCGGGCAGTGCCTATGCCCGTCAGGCACTCCTACCGGAAGGATTTCGTGACGGGCTCGCGCCAGAAGCAGAGCAAGAAGCTGCCTTGGTGCGTGGTTTGATGGATGCATTCCTATCACATGGGTACGACCGCGTGGCCCCGCCTCTTGTCGAATATGAAGATAGCTTGCTGGTTGGTGCGGGGCAAACCCGTGCCAAGCAGATGTTTCGCCTGATGGACCCGGATACCCAGCGTATGATGGCTGTGCGGGCGGATATGACAATCCAGATGGCACGTCTCGCCAGCACGCGTCTTGCTGACGCACCGCGGCCACTCAGGCTTGCTTACACAGGTAATGTGCTCCGGACCAAGGGCAGCCAGTTGCGCCCGACCCGCCAGTTCATCCAGGCCGGGGTGGAGCTTGTTGGTTCTTCAAGCCTTGAGGCGGAACTCGAAGTAATTGCGGTGGCGGTTGAGGCCTTGGTGGCTAGCGGTATCACGGGTGTATCGGTAGACCTGACTGTTGCGCCGCTTGTGGCCATGATGTGTGATCAGCACAAGCTTTCAGGCGATGTGCGCGACGATGTGATGGCGGCGTTGGAGGCTAAAGATATCGGCGGCTTGGCCGTTGTGCCTGATGCCAACAGGGGTGTTTTTGAGCGGCTTTTGTCTGCCGCCGGCCCTGCAGATAAGGCGAATGAAATTCTTGCTGCGTTGCAGCTCAAGGGTGGTGCCGGCAAACTGGTGGCACGCCTATGCCGACTTTCGGATATGATTGCTGAGCGCCTGCCTGATGTTTCGCTGACGATCGATCCGTGCGAAAGCCATGGGTTTGAGTATAAGACCGGAATCGGATTCGCATTGTTTGCCCGCTCTGCTGAGGGGGAGTTGGGCCGTGGTGGACGCTATATGGTGAGCCATCCTGATGGCCATGAAGAAGAAGCAACCGGTTTTTCAGTTTATCTGGATAGCCTTCTGAAAGCGCTTCCTGCGGCTGAAAAAGCTGATCATCTGTTCCTTCCGTTTGGTACAAAATCCAGTGATGGCAAGGAGTTGCGTGAAAAGGGCTGGCGTACGGTTCAAGGGCTGGAGGCTGTTGCCGATCCGGTTGCTGAAGCAAAGCGACTTGATTGCAGCCATATCTTGCTTGATGAACGGGTTCGACCTGTATAAAAGCTCTTTTTTTAAGAGACCAGCAAAGGGGATTTCGCATGGGCAACGTAGTTGTCGTTGGTTCGCAATGGGGCGATGAAGGCAAGGGCAAGATTGTCGATTGGCTTTCTGAACGCGCAGATGTAGTTGTGCGTTTCCAGGGCGGCCATAACGCGGGCCATACGCTGGTGATCGACGGTAATGTCTTCAAGCTTTCCTTACTGCCTTCCGGCATCGTGCGCGGTGGCAAGCAGAGCGTCATTGGTAACGGTGTAGTAGTTGACCCTTGGGCACTCCTGAAGGAAATGGAAACACTGCGCGGGCAGGGCGTTGAGATTACGCCAGAATCGCTGCAAATTGCTGCCAATGCCACGCTGATTATGCCATATCACCGCGAATTGGATGCGCTCCGTGAAGATGCGACCAAGGGTGTGAAAATCGGTACTACGCGCCGTGGTATCGGCCCTGCCTATGAAGACAAGGTTGGTCGCCGCGCGATCCGTGTGTGTGATCTTCAATCACGTGAGATGGTTGAAGCACGCCTTGAAGTGGCACTGACCCATCACAATGCTGTACGTCGCGGCCTTGATCAGCCTGAAGTTGATAGCAAGGCAATCGCTGATGAACTGATGGAAATGGCACCGCAAATCCTGCCGTACGTTACCAATGTTTGGCGTACGCTTGATGATGCAGCAAAAACTGGCAAGAAGGTGCTTTTCGAAGGTGCTCAGGGTACGCTTCTGGACGTTGATCACGGAACGTATCCATTTGTAACATCTTCCAACACCATCGCTGGTCAGGCAGCGGGCGGTTCCGGTATGGGCCCGTCTTCACTTGGTTATGTGCTGGGCATCACCAAAGCCTATACAACTCGTGTGGGCTCTGGTCCGTTCCCGACTGAGCAGGAAAACGAGATTGGCCAGTATCTTGGCGAGAAAGGCCATGAGTTTGGCGTTGTAACCGGACGTAAGCGCCGCTGTGGTTGGTTTGATGCAGTTCTCGTGCGTCAAAGCCTGACAATTGGCGGCGTGACTGGGATTGCGCTCACGAAGCTTGATGTACTCGACGGCATGGAAGAACTGAAAGTTTGCGTTGGCTACAAACACAATGGTGAAGTTATCGACTATCTGCCATATGGCATGGAAGACCAGGCGAATATTGAACCTGTCTATGAAACCCTTGAAGGTTGGCAGGACAGTACCTTTGGTGCCCGCAGTTGGGCTGATTTACCTGCCACTGCAGTAAAATATATTCGCCGTATCGAAGAGCTTATCGGTGTGCCGGTGGCGCTGCTTTCCACCAGCCCGGAACGGGACGATACAATCCTGGTACGGGACCCTTTCCAGGATTAATGCAGCTGCAGCAATCCAAAAGGATTGCAAAACAGATACAAACGCCGCTAACTCCCCGGAGTGGCGGCGTTATTTTTTGGTGAATAGGTTGCATAATTCGTCAATATGATTTTAATTTGAACATTATATCCCGTGATTGTGGGGACGGGGTCCGGTAAGGGCGTTTTCAAGGGGCTAGAGAGCGTCGCTTTTTTGTGTATTAAGGGGATTTCAGCTTGAGCGGGGATAACGCGCCAGTTCCAAGCGGTCAAAGCGCCTTTGGCGAACGGTATGACGTGAAGGTTTCATCGCCATTGATGGAATTTACCACGTATGGCGGCGATGCCTACATGGCTGTAGATAAGGAACGGCCTGGCAAAGATATTTATGCGCTGATCCATCATCCTACGGTTCCGCTTCGCAATGACGTTTATAAAAGCCTGCGTGGCCGTCCCGTCGCAAACCTTGTCAATCCCTTAGATCGTGGTTTAATGACGCTTGATCTGCAAGGTGGGCGGAAGCAGCGCCTTGTAACCATCTTTGAGCGCCCAACCGGAGGGGCTTTGTTCGGGCCGGATGGCAAGGTGCATCCACGCGTTAATACGAACAAGTTGCGCCAGAATGTTGTTCTTTCTGCCTTGAAGGCAATTGCAGCCGTTCACAAGCGTGGGTTTACGCACCGCAGTATCAAGCCTACGAACCTGTATTTCGCAGCACCCGACGGCGACGAAATTTGCCTGGGTGAATGTTACAGCAGCCCGGCAGGCTATAAACAGCCATTTGCGCTCGAGCCATTGAAACTCGCGGTGGCGGACGAGACCGCCCGTGGTGAAGGCGACTTAGAGAGTGATTTCTATCAGCTTGGGGCCACGCTGCAGTGCCTCTATTTCGGTGAAGCTTTATGGCAAGGGAAGGACCGAAGCAGCCTGTTGATGGCGCGCGTGAACCAGGGGTCTTTCTGGGCGCTTGCTGGTGGCCGTGAAATTCCCGGTGCGCTGGGCAATCTTATCCGTGGGTTGATGGCCGATGAAGAAGAAGAGCGCTGGAACGCAGAAGATATTCTGGACTGGTTCGAGGGGGTCGGGAAGCCCAAGCGAACAAGTATGAAGGCTTGGTCTATGAACCGACCAACCAACTTCAAGGGCGTAGCGTATGTTGACCGGCGCTTGTTGGCAGACGCCTTTGCGCGAGACCCGCGGGAGGCGGCGAACTTCCTTAAGGGATTGGATTTTCCTGCTTGGGTACAGCTCTCCTTTCGGGACGAAATCCTGACGGAAAGACTGGAATCAATATTGAATGTTGTGTCGGGCGGTGGCCTTGGGGGCGTGCGGCCCGATGACTATAAAATGGTTACACGCGTTTGTATGTTCCTGCATCCCAACGGGCCCGTGCATTTCAAGGGGCATTCTTTCTTCTTGGATGGTTTGCCATCGGCGCTTGCGGATGCCTTTGCCAGAGAAGATCGGGATCTTATTGGTGTTATTCTGGACTTGTTTGATGAGAAGTTCCTGAATGCCTTGTCTGAGGTTTGCTCCGAGCGCAATGAGCGTTTCCTTAGTCAGGTACGTATGCTTCGGCCGGTGATGATTCATGGCAGTAGCAAGCAGCTTGGCAGGGGCATGGAGCGGGTTCTTTATGCACTTAATCCAATTTTGCCCTGTGTAAGCCAGCGGTTCAGCAATGTTTGGATTGGGTCAATCAAACAAATGATGCGTGCAGTTGACCGACTTGCAGAACATGGACCTTTGAAGAATATCTTGCTTGATCGTCATATTGCTGCTTTCTGCACAGCGCATGGCAGCGATCTTGAGCGGGATTTCAGTAAAATTGCCGCCGCCCAGAATGATCCAGCTCGGCTGAATGGCCTCACTTCTGAATTTTTTGGAATGCTGCAGCGACGTTTCAAGCTGGAGCCTTTGCACCACATGACGGAAAAGCTTGTTGAAGGGCTTGGCCAATCGGTTAAGGCGATCAAGAACAAGAAGCGACGGGAACGAGTTGCTGCATTGCTGGAAAAAGTTAAGAAGAGCGGCGATGTTTATAAGTTAACAACTGAACTGAATATTTCCCGTATTCAGGTTGAGGACTCGCGGGAATTTGCCCAAGCGCGAACTGCGATCATGAAGCTGGATAGGGAAAAAGCCAGGCTTACCAGAAAGATACAGCCGGGTGATCCAGAGGCCCGCGCAAAAGGATTGCGGGGCAGTCGTTGGGTGGCATTCGCTGTGATGGTTATGATTGGTTTCATGACCTTTATGCCTGCATAAGAATCTGAGGTAATTGGGAAGATCAATGGCAAAGAAGAAGAAACAAGCTACACCTATGAGGATGCGCCGCCGCATGAACCAGCGGCAGGAGATGAGCGCCTTTGGTCCGCTGCTTGTTGCTGGGATAATTGTTATTGCCATCATCAATCTATCAGCAGCAGGGCTGGCTGTTGTCGGGCTTGCCCCCACGATCGTTTTGGGCCTCACTGGAAAAGGGCAGTATAAATCCGAGCGTCTCCAGTGCGTGGGTTTCATGAATTTCGCGGGGGTACTGCCTTTTGTAGGCAAAGTGATCGATACCCCAAGGGACCTCGTTTATATCATTACAGACCCGATTAACCTTGCGACGATGTTTGGCGCTTCTGCTATTGGCTATGCCTTGGTGCACGTGGGGCCGATGGTGGCTGCAATGATCCTGCAAAGCCTGTCGCAGGAACGGATCAAGAATATCAATCAACAGCGTCAGGCATTGATTGAACTGTGGGGTGCAGAAGTGCTTGGTGACAAAGACGCCCCCGATCAGGAACCCGGTTGGGCACAGGGGCGTCGCTAGGCTTTTAGTCTTGTTTCTTGTTCGGGTTGCCGAGGCCCGTTTCAGAAGCTGCCAACCGCATGGCTTTCTGTACCTTTTCAAACGCGCGAACTTCAATCTGGCGAACACGTTCGCGGCTAACTCCATATTCCTGGCTCAGCTCTTCTAGCGTCTTTGGTGGCTCAGCAAGGCGCCGTTCCTGGAAAATGTGGCGTTCGCGATCATTCAGTTCCGCCATGGCATTTTCAAGAAGCTCAAGGCGTTGGTCACGTTCTTCCTTGTCGGCCACAAGGGTTTCCTGATCAGGAGCTTCATCCACTAGCCAGTCTTGCCACTCGCCTTCCGCATCTGCCCGAAGGGGGGCGTTCAGGGAATGGTCCATGGCAGACAAGCGCCTGTTCATGCTGACAACATCACCCTCTGAAACATCAAGTTTTTCGGCAATTTTGGTAACGTGCTCGGGCGTCAGGTCGCCTTCTTCAATCGCAGAAATCTGGCCCTTCAGGCGGCGAAGGTTGAAGAACAGTTTCTTTTGAGCGGCTGTTGTTCCGATTTTTACCAGTGACCAGCTTCTCAAGATGTATTCTTGAATAGCAGCCCTGATCCACCACATGGCATAGGTGGCCAGACGGAACCCTTTTTCAGGGTCGAAACGCTTTACTGCCTGCATCATGCCCACATTGCCTTCAGCAATCAGGTCGGCAACAGGTAGGCCGTAGCCCCTGTAGCCCATCGCGATTTTGGCTACAAGCCGAAGGTGGCTTGTTACAAGCTTGTGGGCCGCCTCGCGGTCCTCATGCTCGGTCCATGCCTTGGCAAGCATATATTCTTCGCCCGGTTCCAGCATTGGGAACTTACGGATGTCCTGCAGATATTGGCTTAAGCTGCCTTCAGGCGATAGCGTAGGAAGATTGCTCAGGTTCGACATAGTATCCTCAACCGATTTTTCTTATATGCCACATGATTTTACTGTGGTTTTGCTGCGTTCGTCAAATACGCAAAAAGAAGACGGTCACACCTTATAGGGTGTAAGCGCCTCCAGCAGTTCTTTCATGTCATATGGTAAATCGCTTTCAAATTTAAAGGGTTTACCTGAAATGGGATGGATGAATCCGAGTAGCCGCGCATGCAGGGCTTGTCTTTTGAAGGATTGGAGTGCAGCGCGCGCAGGGCCTTTTATGCTGCCGGCAACGCTGGTGCGTGCATAAACCGGGTCTCCCACCAGCGGGTGACCAATGTGTGCCATATGAACACGCACCTGATGGGTTCTGCCCGTTTCCAGTTGGCATTCAATCAGGCTGGCAACGGGCGTGCCGTTCTGGGCGAAATGCTCAATCGTACGGTAGTGGGTTGCTGCCCATTTGCCACCGGTTTTTGAAACAGCCATGCGTTTGCGGTCAACTGGATGGCGGGCAATATTGCCTTCGATGCGCCCGCTCGGGGGCACAGGATGGCCCTTGCAGATTGCGCTATAGAGGCGCTCGATGGAATGATCAGCGAATTGCTCGGCCAATCCATTGTGGGCCTTGTCATGCTTGGCAACAACCAGAAGGCCGCTGGTGTCTTTGTCGATTCGGTGAACAATACCAGGGCGCTTCACGCCGCCAATGCCGCTAAGGGAGCCTTTGCAGTGGAAAAGAAGCGCATTGACCAAGGTACCGGATGGGCTGCCCGCCGCAGGGTGGACCACCATACCAGGTGCTTTGTTCACGACGACCAGGTCGTCATCCTCATACACTATATCAAGCGGGACATTCTCAGCTTGAGGAGCAGCGTCCTCTGCCTCCGGGATTGTAACCTGATATATTTCGCCCTGTTTGACCGAACGAGACGGGCTGGGTAAGCTGCCGTCAGCCAGCGAGACACAGCCTTCCTTGATCAGCGATTTCAGGCGCGACCGCGAAATGTCTGGCATTGCATCTGCAAGCACCTTATCAAGGCGGCTACCAGCCAGTTCTGGTCCGATTGAAATGTTGAATGTGTCGCTCATGGAGACACCTTATGATGCCACAAGACGAAAAAGTCACGCCCAAGAATGCTGCACAGGATAATTCTCCAGCGGGGGAAGAAGGCGCAGTGCCGAATTATCGGGGGCTGAAAATCCTGGTTATCGCCCTTGGTGTGGCCATAGCGGGCATGCTAGCGCTGATCGTTTACACGATTTCTCAGCGCATGGCCGAAGGTTTGATTGAGGGCGAGGTTGTTGAGGCCGAACAGGGCACCGAGGTCGTGGGCGTGGTTGAGGATTACCTGAACTTCAGTATCGAACGGCCAAAGGGTGCAGAACTTGTTGCCGTGACCGCTTCAGGGCGGGATCTGGTGTTCCATTTTCGGTCCGATCTGGGGGATACGGTGATAACCTTGGATCGCCGCACCGGTGCGCAGTCACGGGTGGATGTTCCGTAAAAATGGCCGGTTACACAACGGTTGAGATTGGGCAGACTTTGCTTGAAATGCTTGAGCGTACGGCGTGGCAGGCATCCCCCAACGAGGCCTGTGCCCTCCTTCTGGGAGAGCAAAACAGTAACCGCATCATTATCACACAGGCTGTCGTGACAGATAATGTGACCGAAGGAAACCCCGAAACCAGTTTTGAGATTGATCCCGCCATGCACATCCTTCTTCAGAAGGCTGCAAGGGTGGGTGGGCCGCAGCTGGTGGGTGTGTGGCACAGCCACCCGAATGGTGTCGCTCGGCCTTCAAAAGCTGATAGGGAACAATCCAATGAGCCGGGATGGGTGTGGCTGATTTCGGCCGAACAAGATCATGTGTTTACGCATGCAGCCTTTTGGGCCCCTTTGGAAGACTCTCACGCCCTTGAGCCCTGTAGCCTTAAAACGGTCTAACTTGACCGAAAATCGACGACAAAGCGTTTGAAAATAGGCCGATCAGACCTATAGTCTATCAAAACTCAGAGTATGCTGTGGTTTGGGAAGGCCGCAGCAGTAATTTTATGTAATGGGGAGAAGCAACTGTGCTTGGACAGATGCAAGACTGGCCTTTGCTGGTTTCAAAGTTTCTTGAGCATGCCGAAGTAAACCATCCACGCCGTGAAATCGTGGGACTGCTGCCTGAAGGTGGCAAATTTGGCTATACTTACGCTGATTGCGCCAAACGCGCCAAAAAATGCGCCCAGGCACTTGCTCGCCTCGGTGTAGGGATGGGGGACCGTGTTGCGACGCTGGCTTGGAACAGTCACCGGCACATGGAAATTTGGTACGGCGCTTCCGGCATGGGGGCAGTGACGCACACTGTGAACCCACGTCTGTTCCCCGAGCAGCTTGTTTACATCATGAACCATGCGGAAGATAAGGTTTTGATGTTGGACATCACCTTTGTGCCGCTGATTGAGGCCATTAAGGATGAGCTGAAAACCATCGAGCACTTTGTGATCATGGTTGGACGTGACCATATGCCAGAGACCAGCCTGCCGAATACGCTTTCATATGAAGAGCTACTTGAGGCGGAAGACGGCGACTACACGTGGCCGACCTTTGATGAAAACACAGCCTGTGGCCTTTGTTACACATCCGGAACGACGGGCCATCCGAAAGGCGTTCTCTATTCCCACCGGTCGAATTTCCTGCATACGCTTTTGGCAATTTCCGGGGATACGCTTGGGATTACGTCGCTGTCCACGATCCTTCCTGTGGTGCCAATGTTCCACGCCAATTCATGGGGTATTCCTTATGCAGCGGCAGCGGCTGGTGCCAAGATTGCCTTCAATGGCCCGCATCACGACCCGGAAACCCTGCATGACCTGATCATGGAAGAAGAGGTGACGGTAACTGCGGCGGTTCCAACCGTGTGGTCCGGGATGCTCAAGTATCTTCAGATGACGGGCAAGGATATGGGCAAGCTGAAGATCGTGACGATTGGTGGTTCCGCCGTGCCGCGCAGCATGATCCAGGCCTTTCAGGATAACTATGGTGTTCGGGTGAACCATGCATGGGGCATGACCGAAACCAGCCCGCTTGGCAGCCTTGGCAGCGAGAACGCCGCAGTGGTTGGCCTGCCTGAAGATGAAAAACTGGATATCCAGTGCAAGCAAGGCCGCTCTGTGCTCGGCGTAGAGATGTGCATCAAGGACGATGACGGCAATATCCTGCCGCGTGATGGTGAAACATCAGGTCGCGTGATGGTGCGTGGTCCTTGGGTGATCGATAGCTACTATAAGGGCGATAGCGGAAAGATACTGGACGATGACAATTGGTTCGACACTGGTGATATCGCCTGTATCGATGAATATGGCTATATGCAGATCACTGACCGCGCGAAAGACGTGATCAAGTCTGGCGGCGAATGGATCAGTTCGATCGATCTTGAGAATGAAGCTGTGGCCCATCCGGATGTGGTGGAAGCGGCTGTGATTGGTGTGCATCACCCGAAATGGGATGAGCGCCCTTTGATGATCGTGGTGCCGGAAGCCGGAAAAACGGTTACGACAGAAGGCATGCACGCTTTCCTCGAGGACCGAGTAGCGAAATGGTGGTTGCCTGATGATGTGGTGATGGTGGATGAAATCCCGCACACTGCAACGGGCAAGATCTCAAAGAAAGATCTTCGGGACCAGTTCAAGGACTATAAGTTCCCGGGAACCTAGGGATATAAAGCTCATGAAACCGCGGCCAATGTGCCGCGGTTTTTTTATGCCTTCTTGCCGCCCATCCAGTAGATGAGTTTCTTGACGGGCCAAATCCATAACAGGCCAGCAATCAGATAATAGATGGTCTGGATAACAAGCGACATATCGCCCAGAAATTCTCCGACCACGGCAGCCAGAAACACATAAGCCGTCAAGCCGAAGATCAGTATCAGCATGCCTATGGCGCTGCGGGATGATGGTTTTTCTGCGGTCATGATGGTGCTTCCGTATCCAGTTGTTTCATTTTCGCGGCGCCCAGTTCTATCAGGCGCTGGGTTTCTGTCCATAGCGGAAGCGCTAGGGCTTCTTCAAGGGGAAAGAAGCGCGCGTCAATGGCATCGGTGCCTGCCTGCAGGATTCCGCCGGTGGTAACAGCCAGAAAATCGATCAGCGTATAGTGGAACTGGATCGCGCCCTCGGGCGTTTTGTCGATATAATCCACCACATCAAGAACGCAGGTGGGCTGTATGGTTAGGCCCGTTTCTTCCCGGATTTCCCGGACTGCTGCTTCATAGGTCGTTTCCCCCAGAAGTTGGGCGCCACCGGGCAGGCTCCATTCATTTTCCTTTGGCGGTTTACCGCGCCGGATCAGGAGAACTTCCGGGCCATTGAATACCACGGCCCCAACGCCAACGATGGGGCGTATCGGATTTTGCCGGTTGTCCGGCTTTTCACTTGCTTCGGTCATAAGCTTGCTGTTTGTTTGCGCATGCGCCCACTGTGAGAGGGCGAAGGCAAAGAGGCAAGGGTTATGTGCGGACGGTATATGATGACATCGCCGAAAGAGGCGATGATCAAGACATTCCGGGTTGGGGCGAGGGCGGATATTCCGCCGCGCTACAATATTGCCCCCACGCAACCCGTACTGATCGTTCGGAAGGGTGCCAAAGGCGCGAATGAGCTCGCTGCCGTGGAATGGGGGCTGGTGCCCGAATGGAAGAAAGAATTGGGCGATAAGCCGCTTATCAACGCGCGTGTTGAAACTGTGGTTGAGAAACCCTCATTTCGTTCCCCAATGAAACGCACGCGCTGTCTTGTGCCCTTTGATGGCTGGTATGAATGGAAAAGCATGGATGGTCGCAAACAACCGTTCGTCATTACGCCGGTTGAGGGCAGCCTCCAGGCTTTTGCAGGTATCTGGACCACGTGGCACGGCCCCACAGGGGAACACTGGCTGGAGACAATGGCGATCCTGACCGGTCCAACCATTGGCCCAATGCGCAGCCTGCACAGCCGCATGCCGCTTGTGGTGAAACCGCATCAGTATGAGGCATGGCTCACGCCGCACGATCCTCTGCCGCGAGGTTTTCTTGAAAGCTTTGATTTTATGCCGGAAACGGCCTTCGAATGGCGACCGGTGAGTAGCCGGGTTAATACCGTACAGTTTGACGGGCCGGATTGCCTGGCGATGCCGGAACATGAGCGGCAGCAACGCCTGTTCTAACCAATTGGACGACAGCATGATTGATTATTCTGACCCCACAAGCCCTATCCTGATCCGCAACGATGGCCCCATCGGTCGGTTGATCCTGAACCGGCCAGACAAGCGCAACGCTATGTCTGAAGCGATGTGGAGCGCCATCCCTGAAGCGGTGGGGTTGCTGGACAATAATCCGGCAGTGCGGGTGGTGATTGTGTCGTCCTCAAGCGAGAAGGCTTTTTCTGCGGGGGCGGATATTGCTGAACTTGAAAAGATTGCAGCCTCGAAGGAACGTCAGGAAAGCAACCGCATTGCCATCCGTGAGGCGCAGAGAACACTGGCCCGCGCGAAGAAACCCACCATTGCTCAGGTTGCCGGCGCTTGCATGGGCGGTGGATGCGGCATCGCTATCCACTGTGACATGCGGTTTGCGGCCTCTACCTCCCGCTTCGGCATCACGCCTGCCAAGCTTGGCCTGATTTATCCGCTCAATGATACCAAACAATTGATGGATCTAGTTGGTCCTGCGAAGGCCAAAAGCATGCTGTTCACGGGCCGTGTTGTGGATGCAGAGGAGGCGTTGCGTATCGGGCTGGTTGACGAACTGTTCGATGCCGCGGAACTTGCCGCCCGAACGGACGCTTTTGCACACCAGATCGCACAAGTGTCCCAGTATTCGGTGCGGGGCATCAAGGAAACCATTCGGTTGATCCTTGATGGCCAGCATGATGACGACGAGCACACAGCCGCAATGTTCCGCAATTCAAACGAGGGCATTGACGCCGCAGAAGGTGTGCGTGCGTTCCTTGAAAAGCGGCAAGCAAACTTCACTTGGGATGGTGAGGAATAGGCCGGATCAGGACGGACGCAAGTCCCTGAAATCAGGCACTTTATAGAGCGCGGCCACATGCAGGGCTGACGCTATATAGAGCACCATGCCGCTGATGATCATGCCCATCCGTGCCTGAAATCCTTCGGGCATCATGCCGATGATAATCGATCCAAAGGTAAAATTGATAAGCATCACAGCCAGCATGATGAGGCCAAGCGAACCAGCGATGGGCGCCATGAACAGGCGCGCCCGCATGAAGGCTGCGGGGATGGTTTCCTTGCGGTCACGTGCCTCTGCAGCGATGGCCAGATGTGCTGTGCCCGTAAGCGCAAAAGTGGCCCAGATGATAAGGCAGGCAGCCGCAAACATGATGGCATTGCCAAGCGCCCCGAAGGCAGAGCCAAGGAGGGCCACAATCGGTACAGCGACAAGCACAAGCAGCATGATGATGCCACTGACAGCCACCATATGCAGGAAAGACCGCAGGCCCCGTATCCAGAAAGCCTGAAGCCCGCCTTCACCGGGCAAAAGGACGCCGGGTGCTGATGCGCGGGCGAAGGGGATCAGCAAAAACGTTGAAATGGCGGTGGTGGCAAGATGCCCGAACAGAAGTGTTGAAACACCATCTTCGAAGATGCGTGCCGCTTCCGTTTCAGCACCTTCGGTTTGGCCGATGGTCTCCATCGCAGCCATCAGGTTCTGAATGACCTTCATAGCCGGTTCATAGACAATGCTGGTGCCAATCCCAGCAAGCGCTGCCAACAGCAGAAGCAGCTCGCTTCTTGCTTTTGCCGCCGTCAGGGCCGCATTGATCAGGCTTGTTATGGTCGGTGTCTGGAATTGCATCTTGTTGCTCCAATTTCGGCTAACCTAAGGGAAACACTTTGTTTTGAAAAGGCAAATCGGTCTTCTTCTATTGAAGGTGTGTGGCGATGGCCTATTATCATTCTCGCTGTTTCAAAGGGAGGGATCACGGCATGTTTGAAAGCAAAACGGTGTGGGTTACGGGCGCGTCTTCAGGTATCGGCGAAGCGCTGGCACATGAATTCACGCGAGAGGGTGCAAAGGTTATCCTGTCTGCCCGCCGCGAGGATGAACTGAAGCGGGTGAAAGAGGCTTGTGTGGCTGAAGGGGCGGTTGAAGGGTCGATCCTTGTGTTGCCGCTGGATGTTACCGACGAAGCCTCGCTGCCGGGCAAAGTGGCGGAAGCGGAAGCCTTTGGTGGCGGTATCGATATGCTGATCAACAATGCCGGTATTTCCCAGCGGTCATTGTGTGTGGATACCGAAATGGAAACTTATCGCAGGCTGTTTGAAGTAGACGTGTTTGGCCAAATTGCGCTGACCAAGCTTGTGTTGCCCGGCATGATTAAGCGCAAAAGGGGACACATGGTCGTAACCGCGTCTGTTGCTGGCAAGGTTGGGGTGGCCCAGCGAACAGGCTATTGTGCGGCCAAGCATGCGGTGATGGGGTTCTTCGATGCGCTTCGGGCGGAGGTGACACAGCACGGTATTGATGTCACCACCATCACGCCGGGGTTCATTCGTACCAATATCGCGAAGAACGCCCTGAAGGGTGACGGTACCGAGTTCAATAAAGTAGACCAGAATATCGCTGGCGGCATGGATGTAGCCGAATGCGCAGGCATCATCATGAAGGGCTTCAAGAAGGGCAAAAAGGAAATTGCCATGGGTGGTCGCCGTGAAATGATGGCGCTGTGGCTTAAGCGCTTTTTCCCGAACATGCTGTTTCGCACCATGGCGAAGATGGGGTGAGGAAGCACCGGGAGGACGTATGAATTGGGGGGCTACGCCCTCCCAGTGTGCTTCAGGAGGAACTCTCAGGCATCCAGCATAGTGTCAGGGGCAGGGCGAGGCCGCGTGGGCATGAACCGCTCCCACCATCTGTGTTCCGGTTGCGGTTGAGGCCGGGGCTGCGGCTTTTCGAAGATAACGTGGGGCAATCCTCGGCCCAGATCAATGAACTGAATATTTGAAATGCGCTGGTGGTCCAGTACCAGCCGGTCGTTGATGCGGCCAAGGCTGGGTTGCTTCAGATATACCGAACAGCCGATGATATAGGTGGCCTTGCCATCATCATTTGCGAGCGGAAGGTAAAGCGATTCCACGTCTGCCTTGCTGCCGTTCCGGCGCTTGATGGTTTCCAGCATGTTGGCACCACTGGGTTGGTCTAGGATAGCCTCATATAGCCGGGCCGTGTTTTCGCGCATGGCAGGTGTTGTCAGGTCAAAGGCATTCATGCCTGCAATCGGCGTTTGCCACAGATTGTTCTCGGACGTTCCGATCATGGATACCTGAACGTCATAGCGGTCTATTCGCTTCATCAGGGAGATGCGCGGCAACAGCTCGTGAAGATCTGTAGGGTGCAGCACATGCTTTGACGGAATGTCTGCACCATTCACCCGTGGCAATGTTTGCCAATACTCAAGTAATCGCCCCAAAACACCGGAGACAGGCATACGCGCCTCCTTTCCCTCAATTGGAACCCTTGGTGAGGAAAATCATGAGGCGCGAACGCGTTCTGTTCAAGACAAGGGTGCTGACCTATTTTTGGCCCGCTTTTTGCCGTTTTTCAAATGCCTGAATCTGCTTGGTGAATCCCGCTGCAAGATCGTTCGGGATCGGGAACGTGAGATGGTACTGTGAAATCTTCCAGCCGCTATTTGTGCGAATCAGTACGCCAGTGCCCCTGCTGGTGCCATAGCTTTTGTTGTCCAGAAGCTCGTCGAACCAGGCTGTATTGCCGTCTGGGGTGAAGTTGATATGGCGTTCGCGGACAGTGTATGTCCAGCCCTTTGTTGGCAGGGCGTAGGACTTAAACGTGGGAATGTCCCAGCGTTCGCCCGCGTCGGTGCCAAGGAAGATGGCGTCATCACTCATCAGGCCGAAATAGGTCCCCCAGTTCGCTTCAGATGCTGCCTTGTGGAAATTATCCAGAACAGCGTCAACTGCGGCTCTGTCTGTGTCTTTGGCGGTGGCATGCGTTGCCAGTGCAAGAACCAGAAACAGGCTTGTTATCAGGTGTCGCATTTCTGTCCCCCTTAAAGGAAGGCAGCGCCAAATGGCGCTGCAAAGGTGTTTAGCTGTTGGCCTTGATCGCGCCAGACCTGAGGCGCGCAAGATAATCCTTCAGGTCGGCCTTCAGTTCCGGCGCCATCAGGTAAATTCCGATAACGTTCGGCACAGCCATCAGGAAGAACATGCTGTCCATCAGGGTATAAACCTCGGAAACCGAGAACACCGCGCCAGGCACCAGCGCCACACAGAAGACAATCTTGAAAAGGTTCATGGATTTGTCGCTGCCGCCAAACACAAACTCCCACACTTTGCTGGAATAATAACCCCAACTGATGATGGTGGAATAGGCGAACAGGAAGGCGGCCACTGCAAGTACCCATGGGAACCAGCTAATAACGCTGCCGAAGGCAGTGGATGTAAGCGAGATACCTGCCGCACCTGATTGGTCCAGATACACACCAGTGATAACGATCACCAGTGCTGTCATGGTGGAGACAACAACCGTGTCCACAAATGGTTCCATCAGGGCAACCATGCCTTCGGAAATTGGCTCATTCGTTTTGGCTGCAGCGTGCGCCATGGTGGCGGAACCAAGGCCCGCTTCAGTTGAGTAGACCGCACGTTGCATGGCAATGATGATCGTGCCGATCAGGCCACCCATCCCGGCTTCCAGCGTAAAGGCGGAATTGAAGATGGTGGCGAACGCCGCCGGTACTTCGCCAACGTTGGATAGAATGATCACAAGCGCGCCAAGGATATAGATACCAGCCATGGCGGGCACGAGGCGGGATGTCACGCTGGCGATGGATTTGATGCCGCCAATGATAACGATCGCAGTCAGGATCGCGACAATCACGCCAAAGCCCCAGCGGCTGCCTTCGCTGTCAAAGCCTGTGACAACCGAAACCGCTTCAAATGACTGGTTAACCTGTGCCACCTGCAAAAGGGTTGGTACCGCGAAAATCGCGTATGACCACGCGAGGATTTTTCCCGCCTTGCCCCAGCCTTCGCCGCGGCGCTTGAGGCCACGTTCCAGATAATACATCGGACCACCGGCAACGGAGCCATCGGCCCGCACGTCGCGGTATTTTACACCCAGCGTACATTCCGCGAACTTGAGCGACATGGCACAAAGGCCAATCAGGATCATCCAGAAGGTGGCACCTGGGCCGCCGGTGCTGATGGCCACGGCCACACCTGCGATGTTACCAAGGCCAACGGTGCCGGATAGGGCCGTGGAAAGCGCCTGAAACTGGGTGACTTCGCCATCCGCGTTTTCATCATGATAATCACCGCGGAGAATGCGCCATGCCCGCTTGAAGCTGGTCAGGTTCACAAAACCGAAATAGAGAGTGAGTATGATCATCGGCAGCGCAAGGAAGGCAACGATCCATTCCACCTCGAGCCCGAAAATGGTGATGGTGCTGAAGACAAAGTCACCAAGGGCGTTGATGCCATCAGCCAGCATTTGAACGAAACCGCTGCGTTCGGCGGTCTCCTGTGCCATGGATGGTGCGCTTGCGGCAAGGCTGGCCAGAACGGCCGCCATAATACGCTTAAACTGAAACACGTCCTCTCCCCAGAGTTATCTTGTTATTTGCCCGGCAGAGTAGGCGACGGACCGCAAGGATGGAAGCCCAAAATTGGTTCAGCGGTCACAAACGGGTGAATCCCGCAAGAAATGCGGGAAACAAGTGTTCAAGGGGCACTGAGTTCCTAAGCCTCAGTCTTTTCGAATTGCATAGGAAAAACGATATTTAACATCTGTCGTGTCTACGGCTTCCCCATTTTCGAACCGCGGCACATAGCGAAACTTTTCTACAGCCTCAAGCGATGCCGGAACAAAAGTTCTTGAGCCTTGCGCCTCAATGACTTTGGGGTCCTTGACAAAACCCTGCCTGTCAACTGTGACTGATACGACAACGTGCCCCTCCTGCCCTCTGTGGGCAGCCGAATCCGGGTATTTAGGTTGAACACGATAGACAGGTTGATAATCCTGGTTGGGATCAATCGGATTTGCACGTCCAATCGCCAGACAGTGGTGAGTGGCTTCATCCCGCATGCCGCGTTTCTCATAAGCTTGAATGAGAAAAGCATGGTTTGTCATAGTCATCTGTGATGAAGGGGCAATGTCTTCCAGTGTTTCCAGTGCCTCAAGGAGGACTTTGGTCGCGCTCCCATACTTATGGGCGGCCATATGATATTTGCCCAGCCAGAAGTTTGTTATCGCAAGGTCTGATTTGGCTTTATCGCCTTCAAGGCTTTCGAAAATTTTGGCTGCTTTCCTTAGGTATTTTGATGCATAGGTGGATTGCGCATACCCTAGCGAGATACGACCGATTTCCAGATTGACCTGGCCAGCAAGGTCGCTGTTTTCACCGGCAATGTTCTCAGCCAGATCCAGCGCTCGCGAATAGTGTTTTTTGGCCGGTATAATGTCGGAGGGCGTAGCCTCTGCTTTAGCCAGGGCTAAGAGTGGCGCGATAAGTTCTATGGACTCTGGGCCATATACAGCTTCATAGGAGACAAGCGCTTCCCTGAGAACATCGACAGCCTCACTTTGGGGGGCAAGAGTTCCATAGTTCAGTGCCAAGGCGGCGGTGTTTTTGTGGTTTGAGCCATAAATTTTACGGCCTGATTCATATGCCGTTTTGGCCGCGTCTCGTGCATCAGCCGTGTCACCTGCTTTCATCGCGGCCTGGTATGCTTGATAGGCTTCTTTGAAAGTCTGTTTTTCTGACTGTTCATCAGCGACTATCGCCGTTGAAAACAAGATCAACCCAAGACAGGCATATGAAAATAAACGCATTTTACCCCCCCAATGAATATCTGGGGAAATGTAGCAACGACACTATTGATGCGCAATCGCCTTTTGCGATTATTTCTCGCCGTATCGGGGCATCATTTCTACGAAATTGCAGGGGCGATAGCGGTTATCAAGTTGCGTGACGAGGATTTTGTCCCATGCGTCTTTCACCGCGCCAGTCGATCCGGGCAGGGCGAACATCAGCGTGGTGCCAGCAAGGCCGCCCGTTGCACGGCTCTGGATCGTGCTGGTGCCGATCAGATCATAGGAAAGCATGCGAAACAGCTCGCCAAAACCCGGGATGGATTTGGTGTAAAGCGCTTCAAAAGCCTCTGGCGTTACATCGCGGCCCGTCAGGCCGGTGCCGCCGGTTGCGATAATCACATCCACGCTGTCGTCGGCGATCCACGCCTTGGCCTGTTCAGTGAGCATGGGGATATCGTCCTTCAGGATTTCGCGGGCAACCACCTTGTGCCCTGCATCCCTTATGCGTGCTTCAAGCGTGTCGCCCGAGCGATCATCTTCAAAGGTACGAGTGTCGGATACGGTCAGGACGGCAATGCCCACCGGAATGAACGGGCGGGTTTCATCAATCTTCGGCAAGGGTCGTTGTCCTTGTGCGGGTTCGTGTTTGGGCGCGCTTCATGGCGATTTCGGTGGCTTCGGTATCAAGCCTGTCTAGAACCGGCCATGCGCCAGAGGCTACGGCCTCAAGGCTCGGTGTTTCCTGCCCCAAACGCATGCGGTAAAGCCAGAAGTTTGCCATCACTTTTTCGATATAGTCGCGTGTTTCATAGAAACCGATGGATTCGATAAACAAGAGCGGATCCTGTTCATAGATCACTTCGCGCTGCCATTCCATCAGGCTGCCGGGGCCGCCGTTATAGGCTGCAAGTGCCATGAAAATGTTGCCCTGGGCATAATCGGAATCGATTAGATATTCGATATATTGCTGGCCAAGCGCCATGTTGAATTCGGGTTCATACAGTTTTTTACGGTCGCGGCGCAGGCGGCGGTTCTTGGAAATATAGCTGGCCGTTGCGGGCATAACCTGCATCAAGCCGCCAGCACCTGCATGGCTGCGGGCACGAATGCGGAAATCGCTTTCCTTGCGCACCATTGCGAAAATCAGGGCGCGGTCTACTGTGAAGCCACCTGCTGGTTGCCAATCGGGCAATGGATAGCGCACGGCAGTGGAGGCCTGATGGCCCGTGCCGCCCACGCGGCCAAGCCTGATCTGGATATTAGGCAGGTTCAGCTTGGCGGCCAGCGGCAATAGGTCGTCTTGAACGCTTGTGCCTTCCCGGCCCCACAGAAGGCGCAATTCCTCGTCGGCGATATGGTGGCGGCCCACCTCGGTCAGCGCGATTGCGCGGCGTGTGGCTGGGTGGTTCATTAGGTTTTCAAGGGCACCTTTTTCAAGGGCAGGGACAGACCAGTCGATCTTTGGCTTGATGCCCAGTTGCCGCCCGGCAATCATGCCGTAGAAGGTTTCCTGATAAGTGGCAGCATTGCGCAGATGGTCTGTGGCGGTAATCGGGTCACCGAGCTGATAGGCTGCTCGGGCTGCCCAGAATTGCCCGGCGGATGACAGCCATGTGCCCGCCCGTTCAGCTTCACCAACAAACCGGAAGTGATCATAGGCAGCCTGGTAATTGCCATCGCGCCAGCTGGCGAGGCCTGCGATCCAGTCGCTATGGGGTTCAATTTCCCGGGCAAGGTCGGCCGAGCGGGTGGATAATACCCGTGCTTTCAGGTTGTTGGATTTATAATAGTAGCTGGCCGCGATGCGCTCCAGCGCTTCGGCTTCTTCATGCGGAACAAGAAGGCTCCGTGCTTGCATGGCCCAATAGCGTTTTTCGGCACGCTCCGGCATGCCGCGGCGCACATAGCGGCGCACATTGGCGAAAAAGCGGGTCACGGCAGTACGCTCAAGCCTGCTTCGGCGTGGAAGTGGTGGTTTGGGCGCCGCTGCTTGGCCGGTTACGCCGGGATAGCGCGTGTCTTCTGGGCGGCGCGGTGCATGGGCTTTGCCCTGCCGTTTGCGCGCCAAGCGGTACACTTGCCAGGCGTTCGGGTGATCAGCGTATGATTTCAGCCAACCGGCCAATTCACTATATTTGCTGCGGTAGCCTGTTGGATGCATATAGCGCTGGAACCACACGTGTCCCATCAGGATGGGATCGTCGATGCGTTTGATCATTCGGTTCGCCTTGTCCCAGCGGGCCTGATCTTGCAGCTCAAAAATGCGGCGATAGCGGTTTATGTCCTCATTGCTCAGTATCTGGGGGATGTCGGCAGTCGCCGAGGCAGCAGGGGATATCAGCGGTAGGCTGACCAAAAGAAGCAGGCAATAAACTGAACGCATGAAGGCGCGAATACTCATAACGAAGCCAGTTTCCTTTTCGCAGATAGGATGTCTCTCCAGGCATGGCCCTTCAGCGCGGGTTGGCGCAACAGGTATGCTGGGTGATAAACAGGCAATGCGGCAATTTTTTGCCCGCCGATATCCAATTCTTTCCAGCGGCCCCGCAAGCGGGTGATGCCGTCTTCTGTATCCAGCAGGGCTTTAGCAGAAACACCACCAACCATCAGGATCACTTTGGGTTTCGACAGTTCAATATGGCGTTTCACAAATGGCATGCACATGGCAATGGTGGCCGCATCTGGGGTCGCATTACCAAGGGGGCGCCAAGGCACCATGTTGGTAATGTAGACATTTTCCTCGCGGGCAAAACCTGCTGCGTTCAGGATTCTATCCAAAAGCTGGCCGGAAACGCCAACAAATGGCTTGCCCTGCTGGTCCTCGTCTGCGCCCGGTGCTTCGCCAATCACCATTAAGGGCGCGCCTTCTGTGCCATCGGCAAAAACTGTGTTCTTGGCTGATCGTTTCAACAGCCCGCCATCGAAGGCTTCCATTGCGGTCTTCAGGTCTGCAAGGGTTTGCGCCTCTGCAGCAACGCGGGCGGCGGCCTCTGGCCCTGCGCCAACCACGGCCTGCACTGGTTTTGCTGCAACCGGGCGCGGGCCTTGCGGGGGCTTGGCGACCGCAGGTTTTTGTTGGGGTACCACTGCGGCTGGCGGTGGAGGTTCTGCGGTGAAACGATCAATTGGATCGTCATCGACAGCCTCGTCTGCCCCCATGGCCACATGCCAGGCAAGCAGGGTTGCAGGGTCCGTATTTTCAGATGCAAATTCGGTCATAACCAGCCCAGATAAAAACTACTTGGCCCCACTATAATAAGGTGCCGGTAAAAATTGCATTGAAATTTTGATCAAAATTGACGCGACCCTCATTAATCTCCGTATAGGCTGACGTTGCGGCATCAAGGCCTTGCCCGCGCGAGGCGTTGAAAACTGTGCTCAACCGTTTGACCTTTCTGTCTGAGATGGGCATAAACACTTGAAATGGACTATATTCGGCCCAGTTTGGGGGTAGCTGCCTGAATAGGCAGTTTATATTGGCACCGGAAACCGGCCGAACCACTGGCCAAAAGTTAGGGAAGTACGAAGGAGCGCAGCATGGAACGTGAATCCATGGAATTTGACGTAGTGATCGTAGGTGGCGGCCCGGCGGGCCTGTCGGCGGCGATCCGCTTGATGCAATTGGCTGAGGAAAAAGGCCAGGAGCTGATGGTCTGTGTGATCGAAAAAGGCTCTGAAATCGGTGCGCATATTCTGTCAGGCGCAGTGGTTGACCCGATTGCGCTGAATGAACTGATCCCTGACTGGAAAGACAAAGGCGCGCCATTGAATACGCCGGTTGTTGATAACCAACACTGGGTGCTGTCCGAAACCGGCAAGTCATCCCTGCCGCACTTCATGATGCCGCCGCTTCTTTCCAATGATGGCATGTACACGCTTTCCCTTGGCAACTTCACCCGCTGGCTGGCCGAGCAAGCCGAAGCTCTTGGTGTTGAGATCTACCCGGGCTTTGCCGGCGCAGAAGTGCTTTACCATGAAGATGGTCGCGTGAAAGGCGTGGCAACAGGCGACATGGGCGTTGGCCGTGACGGTGAGCAGAAGTCAGGTTACACGCCGGGAATGGAGCTGCACGCCAAATACACTCTGTTTGCGGAAGGCTGCCGTGGTTCCCTTTCCAAAGAGCTGGAGGCTAAGTTCGCCCTGCGTGAAAATTGCCAGTTCCAGACATACGGTATCGGCATCAAGGAACTTTGGGACATTGACCCCGATAAACATGTGCCGGGCCGCGTGATCCACACACAAGGCTGGCCACTGGGCAATACTGCAGGTGGTGGCTTCATCTATCACCAGGAAAACAATCAGGTTGCGATCGGGTTCGTTGTAACGCTTGATTATGAAAACCCATACCTGTCGCCGTTCGACGAGATGCAGCGCTTCAAGACGCACCCTGAAGTGCGCAAAATTCTTGAGGGCGGTCGCCGCGTGGCCTATGGCGCGCGGGCGATCAACGAAGGGGGGCTTCAAAGCGTACCGAAGCTTTACTTCCCAGGCGGTGCTCTGATCGGCTGTGCTGCCGGTTTTGTAAACGTGCCGCGCATCAAGGGCACGCATAATGCGATGAAGTCAGCCATGTTGGCGGCCGAATCCGCGTTTGATGCAATTCAAGCAGGCTCGAACGGTGAAGCGGAGCTGGCCTCTTATGAGGACGCCTTCAACAATAGCTGGATTTACAAAGACCTGCACAAAGTGCGTAACGCACGTCCTGCGCTTGCCAAGTTTGGCGCCAAGTGGGGCACAATATACGCAGGCTTCGATATGTGGATGAACACGCTTGGGCTTGGCTTCCTGATGCCAACGCTGAAGCATGTGCACAAGGATAACGAAGCCACGAAAAAGGCCAAAGATTGCCAGCCAATCGACTATCCGAAGCCGGATGGTGTGATCAGCTTTGACAAGCTGTCTTCCGTGTTCTTGTCGAACACCAACCATGAGGAAGACCAGCCTGTTCACCTGCAGCTTAAGGACGAGAGCGTTCCAGTAAAAGTGAACTTGGGTGAATATGCCGGCCCTGAGCAGCGCTTCTGCCCGGCAGGTGTATATGAGTATGTGGGCGAAGGTAGCGAGGAAAAGCATCTCCAGATCAACGCCCAGAACTGTGTGCATTGCAAAACCTGTGATATTAAGGATATTACACAGAATATTAACTGGGTGGTGCCTGAGGGCGGCGGGGGACCGAACTACCCGAACATGTAACGTATCGAGCACAAAGGGCAGCAATGCAGCCTTTCAAATCAATGGTTTTCGCGGTGGCGCTGGCAGGTTGTGCCGGACAGACTTCTGGTCCTTCAACAACGGCTCCGGCGCCATCGTCGCTTCGTAGCGAGTTTCAGTTAGAGGATGCAGATGCCTCGGTCTACGGGGCGTTTTTGGCGGCCACACTTGCACAGCATGATGCCAACCATGCAACCGCAGCTCACTATTTTCTCGAAGCCCTGAACGCTGACCCTGACAGTGTTTTCGTTGCCGATCGGGCCTTTTTCCAGCTTCTGTATGCTGGCCGTATGGATGAGGCTGCGCAGCTTTCGGTTCGCATGCTTGGTTCCGACAGCCCGCCCGACGATGACCTTGTAAACCTGATGTATATTCTGGAGGCCTTCAAGCGCCAGGATTGGGAAGGTGCGCGGTCTAGGTTGTCT
>JABXIV010000184.1 GCA_013372925.1 Alphaproteobacteria bacterium | reverse complement strand
GTGCTGTTTGAGCGCACCGTGATGCGTTCAAATTCATCGCCAATCCGCGCTTTTGCATCTGTACGCAGCAGGATCTCACCGTCGCCGGTTTTGATGGCGCCACCTGAAAGCTCGATTGAGCTGTTCCTTACGGCATCCGCTACTTCCTTGAAGGTGAGGTTATATTTCCTCAGAGTATCTTCGCTTAGCTCGATGGAGATTTCCTTCGGGCGGGTACCGCGGAGCGTGATCGCAGACACGGCATCAAGCGCCAGCAAGTCACGTTCCAGCAGTTCTGCCGTCTCGCGCATCTCGGCTTCGCCAACCTGCCCAACGAGCACAAGCGTGAGCACGTTCGAGAGAGACTGGGTTACAGTCACAATCGGCTTTTCCGCATTGCCGGGCGGGAAATCCACAAGGCTATCGATGGCTGCCTGCACTTCGTCTTTCACCCGGTAGGCGTCAACGAAATCTTCCAGTTCAAGCGTTAGCGCGCCACGGTTCTCATAGGCATATGAGCGCACGCGCTCCACACCGTTCACACCCAAAACGGCTTCCTCGATCCGCCGCGTGATGCTGTCTTCCACCTCTAGGGGCGTTGCACCCGGATAAGCCACATTGACCGAGATCGTGCCTACATCAACGGTTGGAAAAACCTCTGACCGCATGGTGATAGCCGTCATCAAGCCGCCAACGATAAGAAGCACCATCAACAGGTTTGTCATGACCGGGTTTTCAAGGAACCGGGCAACCAACCCCAGAATGCCGCTGGCCTCGATTCGCTTCTCGCTCATGATGCGTCCTCAGGCTTAAGCGTTTTCCTGATTGTCACGCTGCGGGACAGGAAGCTTGTAGGCACTTCGGAAATCACCACACCGTCTGCAACATCGAAGGCGCGCACATAGACAAAATCATTGTCCATATCCACCACAGCCACAGGTACTTCATCCAGCTTGGCGTCTTTCACGCGCCACATGCTGTTTGCTGTTGCCAACGCGCTGATCGGCATCTTGAAGATACTATCCGCCTTGTGGCCGGTTACCTTTACGGACGCGAATGTACCGGGCACCAGTTCGGCCCCATCTGGCAATGCAATGATCACATCCTGCAGGCGCGTGCGGCTGTCCAGCACCCCGCCAAGCTGCGTGATCTGGGCCGTGAAAGTGCCGCGAGTTTTATATTCGTCTGCAACCTCGACCGTGTCGCCTACTTCAAGCCCCAAACGGGAAAGGTCTTCCGGGGAAATGCCCGCCGTAATGCGCAGGCTATCGGTGGCATAAAGGGTTCCATAATTAATGCCCGCGTTCACAAGTTGCCCACGCTCAATGGTGCTGGAAACGATACGCGCAGGGTAGTCCACGCTGAAACGCGTGCGTTCCAGATTGATTCGTGCTTGCGCCGCACTTGCCTTCGCAGCCTTCAAGCGGGCTTCAAGCGCCTGTACCTGGGGCTCCTTCGCCACCAACGCCGGGGCAGGCTTGTCGGGGAAAACACGGTACCAGTCTTTGGTGAAATTCTCTGCTGTCGCGCGGGTTTGCAACAGTTCGGATTCGGCAGATGCCACTTCAGCCTCGGCTCGCTCAAGCGCCAGTTCATAATCACGGCGATCAATCTCGAACAAAACCTCACCTGCCGTCACGAGGCTACCCGGCTCAAGGCTATCGTTCACACGCGTGACCCGTCCGCTCACCTGCGGGCTGATGGCAACCGCCGCACGTGCCGTCACTTCGCCTGTAAGCTCATGGCCCGGTGTGTGGTTGCGCGCCTTGGGCACGAACACATCCACAACAAGGTCAGACTGGGCTGAAGAAAAACCCGGCCCACTATCACCGGCAACACGGATGATTTTCGTGATAGCGATCGTGCCCACCACAACCGCAATCACCAAAATCACCTGGACAAGCCCAGCGGCTTTTTCACTTCCCTTGGCAACATGAAAAGCTTCGACTACGCGCTTCATTGAACATTCCTTTGTCGCCTGCAGGCGGTTTTGATTTCATCAAAAGAATACTGATTTACTGGACGCCCGCGTCCATCAAATGTGGGGATACCACACCAAGACTGGCGCTCCGTCAAGCGAAAGCCCGCGACCATACTGTCGCACCGAATATATACGCGGGCCTTGTTACGTTTCCTTCGCTTATCCAGATCATCTCTTTTATCCGTGCAGGAAAATGCTATATGAAGCTGGAATGCTTTGCTGGCACAGCGTTGCCGGCCCGAAAAAAAATGGAAAGACACAATGGTAAAAGTTTCTGTGACCAATCTGGCGGGTGAAACCCGCGACATCGAGGCAGAAGAAGGCCTCTCCCTGATGGAAAACATCCGCAACAACGATTTTGACGATCTTGCAGCCATTTGTGGCGGCTGCTGCAGCTGCTGCACTTGTCACGTTTATGTGGAAGGCGACGATTTCTCGAAACTTCCCGGCATGGAAGAAGACGAGCAATATCTTCTGGAAGACAGCGAGCACTTCAAGGAAGGCGCATCCCGCCTGTCTTGCCAGATCGAAGTCGATGGCTCGATGGACGGTCTGAAAGTAACGATCGCACCTGAAGCCTAAGTAACGCTGCCCCTGCAAGCAAGGACGTATCATGACAACTGCCCTCCTCACCACTGACAAAGCGAAAGACGCCGTAGCACTGCACATTGTGTGCGCTGACGACTGGCAAAAAGAGCTTTCCAAGGACCAGGTGGCTTGGGCCGGGCGGTTTGAATTCAAGGCCGACCCTGGCACAGCCCTTCTTGTTCCGGGCGAATATGCCGTTGCCCTGGCCGGCGTTGCAGAGGGTGGCCTTTCCGTCTGGTCGCTTGCTTCAGCAGCCACTTTGCTGCCCAAGGGGCGCTACCGGCTTGAAGGCGTTCCCGCCGAAGAAGCGCACAAGCTCGCGCTTGGCTGGTGCCTTGCCCAATATAAGTTCGACCGATACCTGAGTGAAAAGAAAGACGGCGCGCGCGTCCTTGAGCTTCCCGAAGGCACCGACTTGGCGGCCATTAACGCCGAACTGGACGCCATCACACTCACGCGGGATCTGGTGAACACCCCAACGGAAGACATGGGCCCAGCCCATTTGCAGGATGCTGCAGAAGCGCTGGCGGAAGAATTTGGCGGCACGTGTGCCACCATCGTTGGCGATGACCTGCTGGACGAAAATTTCCCCGCCATTCATGCGGTTGGCCGGGCAGCAGCCGAAGGGCGTGAACCGCGCCTGATTGACCTTCAGTGGGGTGATGAAGATGCACCGAAAGTAACACTGGTGGGCAAAGGCGTCTGTTTCGACACCGGCGGGCTGGACCTGAAGCCCGCAGCCGGCATGCTTCTGATGAAAAAAGACATGGGTGGTGCCGCCCATGTGCTCGGGCTTGCTCGCCTGATCATGACCACGGGCACCAACATTCGCCTGCGCGTGCTGATCCCGGCTGTTGAAAACGCTGTTGACGGCAATGCTTTCCGCCCCGGCGATATTCTGGCAACCCGCAAGGGCCTGTCTGTCGAAGTGGGCAACACGGACGCCGAGGGCCGCTTGGTCCTTTGTGATGCGCTTGCCCTCGCGTGTGAGGAAGAACCCGACCTGCTGATCGATTTCGCCACCCTCACCGGTGCCGCACGCGTGGCATTGGGGCCAGATCTTCCGGCCACCTATGCCAATGATGAAAAACTGTGGGGTGCAATCCAAACCGCGGCCACTGATTTGAATGACCCGGTTTGGCGCATGCCACTTTGGGCACCTTATGACGAAACGCTTGCAAGCGAGATTGCTGATGTCAGCAATGTGTCGGATGGCCCGTTCGCTGGTTCGATCACAGCCGCGCTGTACCTGCAACGTTTCGTGTCCGAAGGCACGCCGTGGGTACATTTCGATGTTTTTGCTTGGGTACCAAAACCCAAGCCAGGCCGCCCGAAAGGGGGCGACGCACAGGCATTGCGGGCCATGCACACTGCCATGCGGCATTTCTTGTCGCTTGACGACTAAAGCAAAATTGGGCCACTCTAGGCGCCGAAGTTCTGTGTCACCTTTAATCATTCCGGCTGAGGAACGAGCCTGTGACCGAAAAAACGAACCCTCGGATGCTGAAGATTTGGCACACTGCCAATCTGGATGTCGTGCGCTCTAATGCGCCTGACCTCACCATGCGCCAGATGACAGTGATGCTGACGGTCTATATGACCCACGGCCCACACACGGTTCGCGGCCTGGCGGCCAAAATGAATGTCACGAAGCCGGTGATTACCCGCGCGCTTGATACACTCGGCCAGATGGGCCTGTTGAAGCGTAAACGCGACGATAATGACAAGCGCAACGTGTTGATACAACGTACCGTAAAAGGAGCCGTTTACCTGAGCGAGCTGTCTGACCGGATCGTGGCAGCCGAAAAGCTCGTTGATGCGGACGAAGGCGACTATGAATGACCTTCTGCATGGCTTTGGCCTGCCCCCTTTGTACGACCCGGCCAATCTTCTTGAAAAAAGCAGCCACCTTCTGAGGGCAAGTATCATCGACGGGCTTGGGGCACGCCCCATCGTTGCTGTAAAAGCCAAACCCGACGCTGATGCCGAAACGCTGACCGAGTTGCTTTACAGCGAACCCGTACAGATTTTGGCAGAGATGCCAGGCTGGTGGTTCATTATCAGTATCATTGATGGATATATGGGCTGGGTGCCCGATAGCGCCATCGACGAATTTGATGTGCTGCCAAGCCACCGGGTTAGCGCCCCCCTGTCGCATGTGTACCGGGAGCCAGACCTGAAATCCGCACCAGAGGTAGTATTGCCCATGGGGGCCTTCATCACGCTGCCCGGCGTATCGGAAAACGGATTTTCAGAGCTGCATGTGGGTGGCTGGATCTACGAGAAGCATGTCACGCCTGTAGGGATGGGCACAGCCGATCCTGTTGAGACTGCCGAAAGCTTTATCGGCTCCCCCTACCTTTGGGGTGGTCGCTCGAAACTGGGGATCGACTGCAGTGGTCTGGTGCAAATTGCCCTAGCTGCTGCCGGGCACCGGGTGCACCGCGATAGCGGGCCACAATATGAAAGCCTGGGGCGCGCCCTTGAAGTAGGCGAAAAGCCTATGCGCGGTGACTTGGCCTTTTTCCCCGGGCATGTGGGCGTCATGGTAGACGGCATTCACCTTCTGCACGCCAACGCGACCCATATGATGGTCACAGTTGATCCGCTTGAAGACGTAACAGGTTGGGTGGAGGCAGAGATGAAGCAAAAAGGCCGCACCGGGCCAGCCTTCCTTGGCTTCAGACGCCTCTAGAAAACAAAAACGGCGACCCTGATGGATCGCCGCTTTGCATAATATTTTTCAGCTTATACCAGCTTATTCGCCAGCAGGCTCTTCTGCAGCTTCTTCAACTGCTGGCAGCTCTAGCGGGCTGTCAGACATGGAATTGAGGTATGCCATCAGGTCTGCGCGCTGGCCTTCCTTGCGGATGCCGGCGAAAGCCATGCTGGTGCCCGGGAAAGTATTTTTCGGGCTGGAGAGCCACTCATCCATCTTTTCCCAAGTCCATGCGCCTTCTTGGCCAGAAAGCGCGCTTGAATAGTTAAAGCCATCTTTGGAACCGATACCACGGCCCATAACACCGTGCAGGTTCGGGCCAGTACGGTCACCTTCGCCGCTGCCGATCGTGTGGCAGGCTTTACATTTTGCAAACTGACGCTCGCCCTTGCCAGCGTCGGCAGTGGCCAGCAGTTCAGCCAGTGATGGGCCTTCTTCAACCACAGCACCTTCAGTGTCAGCGGATGCGACTTCAATCGTGAAGGCTGGTTTGGCTTCTTCCTCATGGAAGATGCTTTCAGATACGGTTGTGATCACCATGATAAGCAGCGCCGCAGAAAGGACTGCTGCATATACTTTGTTTGATTCTAATGACACAGGCTCTTCTCCTTGCAGGCGAGCAAGCTTAAATTCTCTCCCAGCCGACCGGTACCCCTGACAGATAAATGACCGGCTAATTCGCGCGCGACAATAGCCGCTGATGCCCCCCTTATTCAAGTCGTCATTTATAGGATTTTGCCACCTTAGGCCAAAAAAATGCATTTTTGGGCCTGTTTTTCGTGCGACAAAGCGGCGCAGCAGGGAAATACACCGCTTTTACCGCTTCCCTGATTGACTTGAACCAGATGCCTTGGCACTAATCTTTTCCGTCTTTTTTCAAAGCTGAGCAAAGAGTGATTCCCCATGGCAAGCCAAAGCGCAAAGAATCCGGATAACCTGATTGCCTTTCAGGGCGAACTGGGCGCCTACTCCCATATGGCATGCCAAGCCAAGTTTCCAAACCTTGAGCCATTGTCCACCCCAAGCTTTGAAGACGCACTAGCTGCAGTACAGCAGGGGCGTGCCCGTCTCGCCATGATCCCTATTGAGAATTCCACTGCAGGCAGGGTGGCAGATATTCATATCTTGCTGCCTGGCAGCGGCCTTTTCATCGTGGGTGAACATTTCGAGACAATCCGCCACTGCCTGTTGGGGCCGAAAGGCGCAACGGCAGATACATTGAAAACGGTCAAAAGCCATGTTCAGGCGCTGGGGCAGTGCCGCAAAAACCTGCGTAAACTGGGGCTTGAACGCCTGCCGTTCGCAGATACGGCCGGGTCAGCCAAACATGTGGCAGAACTTGATGATCCAAGCATCGGCGCCATCGCCAGCGAGTTGGCTGCTGATGTTTATGGCCTTGATATCATTGAAAAGAACTTTCAGGACGAAGGCCACAACACGACGCGTTTTGTTGTGCTTTCCCGCGAACCCGTTTCGGCTGCAGAGCTTTCGGGCCCGGTGATGACCAGCTTCACCTTTGAGGTAAGGAACATTCCCGCAGCGCTCTATAAAGCACTGGGCGGATTCGCAACAAACGGCGTGAACATGACCAAGCTTGAAAGCTATTACGAATCGGACAGCTTCACCGCCACCGAATTCTATGCCGACATCGAGGGCCATGAAGGCATGGAAAACGTGCACCGCGCGATGGAGGAGCTTCGCTTCCACACCAAGCACGTCAACATCCTTGGCACCTACGAGCAGGAACGCCGCCGCGGCTTCTGCTAACAAACAATGTTGTCGCTCTGTTAGATACGATCACCAAGCATTAGCAGGGCAGGCCACCAAAAGAAGCAGGATATTTCCATGAAAACAATCGGCCTTCTGGGCGGCATGAGCTGGGAATCGACCCTCACTTACTATCAACTGTTGAACGAAGGCGTGAAAGAAACCCTGGGCGGCCTGCATAGCGCCAAGATTTTGCTGCACAGCTTCGATTTTGACGAGATCGCAGAACTTCAGCGCGATGCCGCCTGGGATGACGCGGGCGAAATACTAGGCCGTGCAGCCGCAGGGCTTGAAGCTGCCGGCGCAGAGATGATGCTGATCTGCACCAACACAATGCACTTGGTTGAAAGCGCCGTACGCGCCCACACCACTGTGCCGCTCCTCCACATCGCAGACGCAACGGCTGAGACGGCAAAGGCTGCGGGATACAAGAAGCTCGCCCTTCTGGGCACCAGCTTCACCATGGAGCAGGATTTCTACAAAGGCCGGATTGCTGAAAAATACGGGATTGAGGTGATCACGCCAGAGGCCGCTGATCGGCAAATCATTCACGACATTATCTTTGAAGAGCTGTGCAAGGGCGATGTCCGCGACAGTTCCCGATTGGAATATATCCGCATCATTGAAGGCCTGAGCGCCCAAGGGGCCGATGCCGCCATCCTCGGCTGCACGGAAATCGGCCTATTGGTGAAGCCGGAGCACACAGCAGTACCCCTGCTGGACACCACCGCCATTCACTGCGCGGCGGCTGTCAGGGTGGCGCTGGCTTAGCGGCCCACGTCAGGCAGCAGAAAATTCTGCCGCGCCAGATCGCTGTTGAGCGTTTCGTCCTTATAGTAATCAGCAAGGAACGGTGGGCTTTTGCGCATCAAATCAGGATTGGCTTTGATGAATTCATCAAAACTTTTCGCCTCGCAGGCCAACTGCTTCTCATGGATGATAAACATAAATGCCCAGGTGACCGTTTCATGATAGCGGTCACCAAGCCCGTAAGCGATATCCCACGCCAATAGTTCCCGCGCCATGGTATCGCACGCCTGGCCAAGCGGCAGCCGTGTGGCATAAATCCACCCCACCCGCAGATGGGCCTCGTGGGTGAATTCTTCGCGGGTCAGGCTGTGGTTTTCAAACGCCTTGATCAGCTCATCATCGGTCACGCTGCTTCCTTTCCTGCCACCATGTCTGGCAAAACATAATGCGTGCGGGCCCGCACGCTCGCAAGCGTCTTGGGGTGATAATAGCGTGTCAGGACAGACGGTTTGCCCACAAGATCGGTGTTTGCCGCGAGAAACCCATCAAAGCTTTTCGCGGTACATAAGGCCTGCCGGTCGGCGATCAACAGCATATAAAACCATGTTATGGTTTCATGATATTTGGCCTCCGCTCCAAGCGCCTTGGTGAGGCGCTTCAGTGAGCTTGCGAACCTGTCGATAGCTTCCGTGAGCGGATACCGCGTTACATAAAGCCAACCCATGCGGATATGGGCTTCATGGTCAAAAAGGTTGGGATCAAGGGTGGCGTCCTCAAACGCGCTCATAAACTGATCGTCTGTCATGGTTGTTCCTTTCTGTCGTGGCTCGGGCCTTTGCCTCTTATTCGGTCATCTTGTGGCTATGGCTTGCGTCCAGATCCAGGTCGTAGACCTTCTTCAGTGCATTGATCTTGCCCAGCGTTTCTTCGGAAAAAGGCGGCACCTTGCCTTCAAAGGCGTGCAATACGATGCCTTCCATCAGGTCACCGAGCGACATATCCAGATATTCCGCCGTGCCCTTCAGCACCTTCACCAACCGTTTTTCCATGCGCACACCGGTTTGCACGCGCTCAACTTTCACAGCCATAGCCTGTTTCCTTGTATATATTTTTACCAATGTACCATGGTAACGTTCAAAACACAAGAAGCCGCACTGGAGGTGTGAAGTGGTTTTCAGGAAACTAAAAGGTCAGCCAGTCGCCGCCGTGGCCTTTTTCAATAATCTCGGCAAGGCCTGCGATCTCAATTACCGGGCGGGTGGTCAGGTCTGTCACATCAATGCTGTGCTCGCGCAGGGCCGATTCGCAAACAAGGAAACGCGCGTCCAATGCCGCAAGGCCATCCAACAGGATACTGGTATCCGCCACGCCTTTTTCTTCGAGCGCGGCATCCATCTCTGGCCCCACAACACCAGCGGTTGTCTGAAGCGAAGCCCAGCCATCCGCGGTCAGGAACCGGGTTGCGGATTTTGAGAAGAAAAAGGTCACCGGGCGGCCCATAGCTGATGCCGTTGCCCCCATCATC
>JABXIV010000230.1 GCA_013372925.1 Alphaproteobacteria bacterium | reverse complement strand
TCGCAGCAGAGACCTGATCTGTTACTTCCACTGTCCCCATCGCGTTCTTGATATGGCTTTCAAACTTCAAACCGCGGTTCCACATCCCACGGTTATCAAGCACAAGCACCACAAACCCGTTCCGGGCTAAAATATGGTTGAACCCAAGAACCCATGACTTGCGTACCCGCTGCCCATGTGGACCACCATACGGTGCCAGCACGGCAGGATACTTGCGGCCCTCTTCCATATTCGCTGGTTGGTACATCCGATAATGGAGGTCAGTACCGTCCTCCGCTTTAATCGTACCAAATATAGTTTTCACCCGAGTGTCCAGATACGGCCCAAACGGATGCGTGTTATCTAACTTGTTTTCGAGGATAACCGCCAGGGTTTTACCATTCTGAAGGTCACGAACCATGACCTGCCAAGGCTGATCAGGGCTTGAGAATTGATCTACAAATACGTCAGCCCCAACGGTTACATAGTGGTTGCCGCTTTCCTGTGAAATTTTCTCAATATCACCACCTTCAAGCGGCACTCGATAAAGATGATTTTCAAGCGGGCTGTCTTTGTAGCCTGTGAAATAGACAAAACCGGCGTCCTCATCCACGCGCTCAATGCCCTCCACAACCCAATCGCCAGACGTCAGTGCCCGAATAGGTTTCCCGTCCGCGCCATGAACATACAGGTGCCGGAACCCTGTCTTTTCGCTAGCCCACAAGAACGAGCCATCGGAGAGATACTCCCAACTATCATGCAGGTTGACCCAAACGTCGCTTTGTTCCCGCAGCAGCAACGACTGACTACCGGTTTCTACAACAGTTTTGACCATATCGAGCTGTGTTTGCGCCCGGTTAAGGCGTTGATAGACAACATTTTGACTGTCAGGTGTCCAACCAACACGCGCAAGGTAAATATCTTCATTATCGCCTAGATCAATCCACGTCTGCGCTTGACCTGCCAATGATGCGACGCCAAGGCGAACCTTCACATTCGGGCTACCAGCTTCTGGATACCTTTGTTTCCGGGTGATGACACTGCCATCGGCTTGAACTTCGTAGCGGTCTTTCACAACCACACCGGATTCATCGAATTGCTCAAAAGCCACATGTGTTTCGTCCGGCGACCACCAGTAGCCGGTGAAACGCCCTAGTTCCTCCTGAACGACAAATTCCGCCATACCATTGGCTATCACATCCGACGAACCACTGGTCAGTTTCGTCTCCACGCCAGACTCTACATTGACGACATAAAGCTCGCGCTCACGAACAAAGGAAACGTAATTTGACTGAGGACTGAAGCGAATGTCGGTTTCATATTCTGGCGTCTCAGTAAGGCGCTTAGTCTTGCCCCCAAGCCGCAACACAAACACATCTCCCCCTAGAGGAAACAGAAGGGATTGGCTGTCGGTGCTCCAGTCGTAGCTAACGATACCGCGTTTTCCAGTCAGGGCTCTATTGCGCTCGCGGCGGGCCTTCTCCTCTTCACTGAGCTCTTCTTCCTGCCCGCCCAACAGCGTTTGGGAATCCACAAGAAGTGAGGCCGTGCCAGTTTCAACATTGAACTCCCACAAATCCAACTGCGCTTTATTCTCGGCCTTACCCTTCAAAAACGTGATCCGCTTCCCGTCTGGTGACATCTTCAGGCCTTGCACTGCAGGGCCACTGATGCTGGGGCTACTCACAAGTCGCTCAATTGTAAGCTCTTCCGCAAAGGCTGGCATGGTTGCTGCTACAGCCAATAATGTTAAGGCTATCCTCACGATATTCCTTCCCTCTTGTTATTCGACCGCACAGCGAAAGCCTGCGCGGTCCAAAATTTTCTTTAGTTACCTGTGCCCGTCAGCCGGAAGGCCGGCAAACGGCAACATATTTATGGATTCAGCGTATATCCTTTTTGCTGTAGCAACGCATGGGCTGTCATTGCTGACAGTTCCATTTTAACGCCCGGCAGCAAATCCTCAGCGCTAACCCCTTGAAACACTGCTGACTGGCCACACACATGGAATGTAACGCCGTGCTTCATCAACTGGGCGATCAAATCTGCGTTCGCATTCTTCCCACCATATTTGTCGTCTGATGTCATATCAAAAACGGCAGATCCATGGATCACAACAGCCAGCTTGATGTCTTCGGGGTCTACGCCTGCCGCCACATGCATATTCAAAAACCGCGCAGCGCTTTCAATCCGCTTATTGACCGTCCCCATTTCAGAACGTGCGGTAACATCGAAAGCGATGGAAAATTTCGCATTCGATGGGAGCGATGCTTCAGGTATAGGGACCACTGGTCCGAAATCATTGATCAAGGGCCCCTTCGAAAACCCTTTATCGTCCGCGTCAGCACCAGCTGACGCAATCAGGCATGCAAATGCCAAGGCAGAAGCAATCGATTTCATTTGGGTCCCCTTTCCTGAGAAATGACAAAGTATGCGAGACTTCACCTCAATACCAAGGCAGCACCCGCAAATACATGAATACTGATCTATTCTTTTTCGCAAAGCTGGCGAAAACCGGCTGCCACAAACGGTACCATCCGGTCATATGCAGCGACCATATTCTTTGATGATACAAGCCCATCGGAAAGCTGATCGATACGCCCAGTATTGGCAAATGTCAGCGTTAGCGCGCCTGACATGAAATGATAGCTCCAATACAGACTTTCAGGGTCAGCGCCCGGCAACGCCTTCTTGAAAGCATCCATGAACTTTCGCGCCATCGGATCGAAATATTTTGTCATGAGCTGCCCACCGAACTCCGGTGAGTTGTTTACCTGGGCTACCAGCTCAAAATAATGACGCCAACCTTCGTCTTCCTCATAGCCGTGCGCCAGCAGCGGCTTCAAGTAAGCATCAATAATAGCTTCAATCGTCGGCCCGCCATCCCCAGCCTCAAGCTGGCATTTTTCAAGAGCTGCCAAGCGGGTCTCGTTCAAAACCTCAGCGCGCCGGAGTAGAATCGCATCAAAAAGCCCCCTTTTGCTGCCGAAATGATAACTAGCCAAAGCCAAATCCACTTCGGCCTTCTCGGCAACCATCCGCATGGAAACGCCATCAAAACCATGACGCGCAAACAGTGCCTCGGCGGCATCCAGAATTCGATCTTTACGTTTAACCCGACGATTCTCTTTGGTTTTTGGCAATCCAAGCCCCCTCTTCTCCTGCATTTGTTGTAGCCCACATTTATTAAAGGCGTAAATCCTTATTTCCTTATTTTCAATGATCGTTGAATTTTTTGTTTGACTTTTCAACAATCGTTGAGTTTTCATAGCAGCAAGGTCGAAAAATTCATCTAAATTCCTTGGGAGGGGAAACATGAAACGTACCAACACCACACGTGTATCTATTTTGCTAGCGAGTGTCTGTCTTGGCAGCCTTAGCGTCGGCATGCCTGCATATTCACAGGACGAGCAGGCGACTGGCGGCATGATGCTTGAAGAAATTCAAGTGACAGCACGCCGCAGAGAGGAGAGCCTGCAGGATGTACCAATCGCGGTAACAGCCTTCTCCGCCAATGACCTGGCCATGAGGGGGGCAGCTGACATTACAGACATCGCCCAGGTGGCGCCTAGTGTAACGCTTGAGCCATCCCGGGCTACAAACTCAACGCTGACAGCCTTTATCCGTGGTGTTGGCCAGCAAGATCCCCTGGCAGGTTTTGAACAGGGCGTCGCTCTCTATCTGGACGATGTCTATATGGCACGACCACAAGGCACACTTCTGGACATCTATGATGTGGAACGCATTGAAATTCTTCGCGGACCGCAGGGCACGCTGTATGGCCGAAACGCCGTTGGTGGTGCTATCAAGTATGTAACCAAACGCCTGAGCGATGAGCCAGAGTTTGGCCTGAAGCTCTCCTATGGCTCATATAACCAGATCGATGCGGTTGCCAAAGGCTCAGTCCCGGTTAGCGATAAAGTTCGCATCGGTGCGACCGTTGCTTCCCTGAACCGCGACGGCTTCGGTGAAAACCTCACCACCGGTGCGGACAACTATAACAAGGAAATCTTGGCGGCACGGGCCAGCATCGAGTTGCTGCCTAGTGACGACCTGTTTATTCGCATCTCTGCAGACTACACAGACGATGATTCCAATGCTGTAGCGGGCTATCGCCCCTACCCTGGCGCGGTTAGTGGCACACCGGTAACTGACAGTGTCTATGATACATACGCTGGTGCAACAGAGCATGCCTCTACCGCCGGCATTGATGGTAACAACGAAGTAACCTCCAAGGGCATTCAGGGTTCCATCGAATGGAATGCATCCGAGGCGATCACGCTCAAGTCCATTACCGCGTACCGTGAAGACTACACTGAATCAGTGATCGACTTTGACTCACTGGCTGTAGATGACTTCGATGCCCCGGTAATCTACGATAACAACCAGTTCAGCCAGGAACTGCAGCTTCTTTACAATAGCGACAAGATCTCTGGCGTGTTTGGCTTCTATTATCTTGATGCCTATGCCGCAAATGATTTTGACGTTGTTCTGGGCCAACTGGGCCGCGTGGCGTTCGGTTCCGAGCTTACAGCCTATACCGGCGGTGTGGTTGATACCAAAGCCTGGTCTCTGTTCGCCGATGTTACCTATGATTTCAGTGAAAAAATGGCACTGTCTCTTGGTGGCCGTTACACACATGACAAGCGTTCGGCAGACATCTTCCGCGCAAACTACCTGAACGGTAACTCGCCTTTCTTCGGTAATGATGCGGCTATCTTCCTGGCAGCAAGCAGTGATTTTGAAGCCGAACGTACATTCAAGGATTTCTCGCCACGGATTGCCCTTGATTATCAGCTCAGCGACGATGCTCTTCTGTATGCATCTTTCAGCCGTGGCTTCAAGGCAGGCAGCTTCGACCCGCGCGGCGCAAACCTCACATCCCCTGAAGTGGAAGAAGGTTTTGATCCGGAAACGCTGGATAGCTACGAAATGGGCTTGAAATCCACATGGATGGACGGACGGGCACGCACAAATATTGCCCTGTTCTATTCCGACTATAAGGACATGCAGATCCCTGGTTCACTGCCGATCGATACAGACGGTGACGGCACAAACGACGGCTTTGTCGGCACTGTAACAAATGCCGGTAAAGCAACCATCAAAGGTATTGAATTTGAAGGCAGCTTCCTGCTGAATGAGCATTTCACGCTGCAAACGTCCCTGAACATTCTGGATGCTGAAATCAAAGAATGGCTTCTGAATGGTGAGAATGTTGCAGACCAGCGCGAAGTTCAGAACACACCTGAGTTCATGTCCTTTGTTGGCCTCAACTACAACACAGACGTAAAGAGCGGTACGCTCAATGTGAACGCCAACTGGTCACACAAAGGGTCTATCGTTCAGTTTGAAACGCCTGTGCCCGAAATTGACCAGGATGCCTACGACATCTTCAATGCAAGCATTGTATGGACGTCGGAGTCCGGCAAATACACCTTTGGTGTGCACGGCAAGAACCTGTTCGACAAACAATACAAAACCGCAGGGTACAACTTCCCGACCCTGGGCCTCGAAAACAATATTACGACTTTCTATGGCCCGCCTCGCACTGTCACTGCGACACTTGAGGTGCGTTTCTAAGCGCGCAAGCGTACAGACCGCCGGGGGCGTCCCTCCGTGCCCCGGCGGTTCCCCAAATCCCAGCCTTCAACCGCACAGAGTATAGGATTGTCAAATGGCTGCATTTGATACACACGCCCCGCTATTGCCTGAAATTCTCTCGCTTCACGGCAAATGGAAAGGCCAGAAACCAGCAGTAATCTGCGATGGCAAGACCACTTCATGGCATGCATTTGACCAAGGCAGCAACAGGCTTGCCAATGCCTTTATAGCCAAAGGCATCAGCCGCGGTTCAATGGTGGGCATTGTCATGGGCAACGGCTATGAAATGGTAGAATCCATAGTTGGCGTGATGAAGTCGGGTGCATGTTCCGTTCCCATCAACCTCTCTGTAAGCGATGAAGCACTGGCGTCCATGTTTGAGGATGCCTCGGTTAAAGCAATTATCGCAACGGCTGACCAAAAGGACCGGCTAGCCGCATATATGGCAGCCCATCCTGATGTTTTCCTGATTGTTGTTGATGAAAACTATGAAAGCTTCAAAGGCTCTGCTTCAGGGGCCTTCCCAAACGTTGAAATCCAGCCGACGGACGCGCTTAACGTCATCTACAGCTCTGGTACAACCGGGATGCCCAAAGGCATCCTGCATGACCATCAAGGCCGACGCGACTGGGCATATGATCTTACGATCTCCCTCCGCTACCATGGTGCAGCCCGTACGCTTTTCACCATCGGGCTTTATTCCAATATCAGTTGGGTTGGCATGCTTTGCACGCTTCTTGCGGGCGGCACGATGATCATCCACAGAAAGTTCGACGCCGAAGAAGCGCTCAAAACAATTGAGAATGAACGCATTACGAACTTCGCTATGGTACCTATTCAGTTCCAGCGCCTGATGGAAGTAAAAGACCAGAAGAAGTATGATCTTTCGTCAATTGAAGCGGTTATGAGCTGTGGCTCACCCCTTCATGCCGATTTGAAGACCGCGCTTTTTGATCGCCTTGGTCCGTCAGCCGTTGTCGAACTGTTTGGCCTTACAGAAGGCTTGATCACAACGCTAGACCCTGAAGAAGCCGAAGGCCGGATGGCGTCAGTCGGCAAACCCCTTATCGGCACAGACATCAAGATCATTGGCGACGATGACAAGGAAGTGCTTTCAGGCCAGTCCGGCGAGATTGTTGGCGTTGGGCGCACGATGATGCCCATGTACCTTAACCGTCCTGACGCAACAGCCGATGCCACATGGATTGATGAAAACGGTCGCAAGTGGTTCCGCACGGGCGATGTTGGACAGCTTGACGAAGAAGGCTATCTTTATATCGTGGACCGCAAGAAAGACATGATCCTTTCTGGTGGCCAGAATATCTACCCGCAAGACATTGAGGCCGTTCTGATCAAACATGAAGACATCAACGACGTGGCTGTGATTGGTGTGCCAAGCGAGACCTGGGGCGAAACACCACTTGCCGTTGTTGTGCCGGAAACTGGTGTGTCCCTTACTGAAGACGGTATCACCAAATGGGCCAACGAAAGGCTGGGCAAGCAACAGCGCATCGTAGGAACAGTGTTCCGAGATGACCTGCCCCGCAACCCGAACGGCAAAATACTCAAACGCGATCTGCGGGACATTTATGGGGAGCAAAACTTTGGCTGAGTATAGCGACGAATATTTTACGAACCCGGACGGCCTTCAGCAGCACTACCGTGATTATAACCACGCCGGTCCTGATGCACCTGTTGTCCTGTGCATGCCGGGCCTGACGCGGAACGCCCGCGATTTCGAAGATATTGCAGACCACCTTTCGGATCGTTGCCGCGTTATCTGTGTAGAACAACGCGGCCGCGGCCTTTCGGATTGGGATCCAGAGCCCAGCCGCTACCTGCCTGTGACATACGTGGGCGACATGATGGCTCTTCTCGATCATCTTGGCGTGGCGGAGGTGATTGCGATTGGTACCTCCCTTGGCGGCCTAATGACCATCCTTATTCAAGCCATGCATCCGGGCATGCTCAAAGCAGCCGTTATCAATGACATAGGCCCAGAGATTGACCCCAAAGGCATCGCCCGCATCAAAAGTTATGTTGGCAAAGGCACACCGCCACAGAATTGGGACGAAGTACTGGAAGCCGTGAAGAAAGCCAATAATGGTGTGTACCCGAATTTCACAGACGAAGAATGGCTTTGGTTCGCCCACAAACTTTATGATGATAAAGACGGCAAACCTACCCCAATGTATGACCCAGCGATTTCCCAGAATTTTGAAAACGAAGACAGCCAATCGGCACCCGACCTGTGGCCAGTGTTTCGGGCCCTGCATTCTATCCCGACGGTCGTCCTACGCGGAGAAATTTCTGACATTCTTTCCGCTGAAACGCTTGACCGCATGGCAGCTGAACACCCAGACCTTGTGCCTGTGACGGTTCCCGGCCTTGGGCACGTACCCTTGATGCGGGAACCGGAAAGCAAACAGGCGATCGATGCCCTGATCGCGCGCTTTTTATAAGTTTCTCAACCTTTTTATGGACACATAGTACGGTCTGTGGCAAAGCTGCGGACCGTATCTTTTTGTATTTTTATTTCAGGGAGCAAGGCATGAGTGAACAATTATTGCCCATAAGCGCGCAAGATGTTTACGATGCGGAAGAAGCCATCAGGGGTGCCGTGAAACGCACGCCTATGGAAAAATCAGTTACGCTTTCTGAAATTACCGGCGCCGAATGCTGGCTAAAATTCGAGATTTTCCAGTTCACAGCAGCCTATAAAGAACGTGGCGCGCTGAACCGGCTTCTTGCCCTTCCCGAAGACACAAAAGGCGTGATCGCGGCTTCTGCGGGCAACCACGCACAAGGTATCAGCTACCATGCAGGCCGTCTTGGAATTCCGGCCACCATTGTAATGCCCGAAGGAACCCCCTTCAACAAAGTGAAGCGCACGGAAGAACTGGGCGCACGCGTAGTGCTGACGGGGAAAGATTTTGAGGAAGCCACGACAGCAGCCTATAAGCTTGCCGACAAGGAAAACCTTACCTTCATTCATCCTTTCGATGACCCGCTTGTAATGGCTGGCCAGGGCACCGTGGGCCTTGAAATGCTTCAGGACGTGCCCGACCTGGATACGCTTGTTGTTCCCATCGGGGGCGGCGGCTTGATCTCTGGCGTTGCCACAATCGCCAAGCATCTGCGCCCTAACATCCGCATCATTGGCGTTCAAACCGAAGCCTTCCCTGCCATGAAGGAAAAGATGGAAGGCACCCAGCTTGCGGGCGACAATATCTCCATCGCGGAGGGCATTGCTGTCAACCAGCCAGGCGAACGCACCCAGAATGTAGTGCGCCAGTTGGTGGATGAAATCGTGACAGTGCCGGAACGTGCCATAGAGGCCGCGATCATCACCATCATGGAAATCGAGAAAGTCGTGGTTGAAGGTGCCGGGGGCATTGGTTTGGCGGCGGTAATGACGCACCCTGAACTGTTCCAGGGCCACAAGGTGGGCATCGTGCTTTCCGGGGGCAATATCGACAGCCGCATGCTCGCAAACGCCATCATGCGCGGTATGGCGCGTGATGGCCGTCTCGCCCGCCTTCGCATTACAATGATGGACCAGCCTGGTGCCCTCGCCCTTGTCACTGAAATTGTTGCCAATGTTGGCACCAACATCATTGAGATGCGTCACCAGCGCGAGTTCGGTGCCCTATCACTAAAGCAAACAGAAATGGAACTGGTTGTGGAAGCGAAAGACCAGGAGCATGCCTTAAGGCTCGTCCGGGCATTAGAGGATGCAGGCTTCAAAGTGGATTACGCCAAGACCGTATGAAACATTTAAAGTCTTCATTTTACACTTAATGCGATAGCGGTTTCAGTGTATACTTGCTCCTTGACTGATCCGGAGCAACGCATGAACTATGTGGGCGATTTTCCGCAGGCTTGGAAAACAGGCATTGATGAAATAGATGAAGACCATCTTCACCTGTTTGAAATGATCAACAAATTTATTTCCTCAAAACACCCTACTGAATATGTGGAACGGGAATTTCTCGATTGGTTTCTGGCAGAACTAATGAACCACTTTGAGAAAGAAGAGCACCTGATGGTTCTGAACCACTATCCAGGCGCTGAGGCTCATAAAAAACATCACCGTGATGTTTTCAAGCGCCTTCAGGCCCTCAGGGATTCGGACATGAGTACCGTAGACGCGGCCAAGGAATGCCAGAAGGCCTTTATCCGGGATCTGCTGGTGAAAGACCTACCCTTCAAGGAATTCATGCAAAAGAAGCAGGCTAACACTTAGTTTGCGAGCGTTGTCAGCGCTCCCAACTGTCCAGCCAACATACTCAGCGAATGAGGTAACGCGAAATATGCATCTCGCCATACCAGCCCTGGCGCTGTGCTATTTCTTAAAATCACCTCTAGCCTATCGACACCGTTCCCATAGTCTTCTCTCAGTTCCAAGCCGCTAAAAAGGTACAGGCTCGCTCGCGCGTTGCCACATTTAAGGTGGGCATCAAGGCGGTCGATTATCTGTTCAGAGTGGAATACAGACGGCGTTAGAGCAAAATGATGACTAAACAAACCAGGATGTTCCGCAAGAGCATAAAGGCTATACAAGCCACCATATGAATGGCCGGAAATTATTCTGGTTCTTGAAGCAGAGTATTCTCGTTCAATGGCAGGGATCAGCTCCCGGCGCAGGAAGTTTGTAAATGCCTCAGCACCGCGAACTGGCGAGAAATCTCGCGTACGATGCCCCTCGGAATCAATCGCGACAATGATAACATCTGACGCCAGGCCCAGCCGCGCTAGCATACGCCCATTCGCCGCAAATATTGCCCCGTGGCGCCACTTTTCACCATCAAGCGAATAAACAATCGGGTATTTTACCGATGGATTATAGCCTGCGGGTAAATAGACACGATACCTGCGAACTTCACTCAAGAAACTTGAACCAATCGAATGGCTATCGCCCTGACGGAGAAAAGCTACCCCCCACACACCAATTGCAATCATGGCCAAAACCAATATAAGCAACAGTAGTCTGATCAGCCTTTTTTTCATGCCCTCATCTTTGCGATCTACTCCGCAGGGATGCCTTTGGCTTCCTTATCCTCAAAGTCCTTCAATTTCGCGGCAACATGGCCCGGGGATTTCGTGAACTTCGCGAAATAGTCATAGAACACCGGAATAATGAACAGTGTGAAGAAGGTTGCTACAATCACGCCGCCAAACACTGTCACACCAATGGTGATCCGACTGTTAGCACCAGCGCCTGCCGCAAGCATCAGGGGCACAGCCCCCATTGCCGTTGAAAGACCCGTCATCATGATCGGCCGTAGGCGTGTTTTCGAAGCGTCCAAAATAGCCTCACGGATACTTTCGCCTTCATCGCGTAACTGATTGGCAAACTCAACGATCAGGATACCGTTCTTGGCAGCAAGGCCGATCAACATGATAAGGCCAAGTTGGCTGTATATATTGAGCGTGCTGCCCGCAACATACAGCCCCAATAGCCCGCCAAGCACTGCAAGGGGCACAGTAAGCATGATAACGAAGGGATGTACAAAGCTTTCAAACTGTGCTGCGAGGATCAGGAACACCACCACAAGCGCCAGGATAAAGATGAAATAGATGTCGCTACCTGCTTCCATATATTCCCGTGTGGCGCCCTTATAGTCGATTTTGGTAACATCAGGGATCTGCTCCCGCACCACACTTTCAACATGCGCCAGCACCTCACCCAGAGTATATCCCTGCCCCAAACTGCCGCTGAGCGTAAGCGCACGCACACGGTTGAAGCGGCGTAAACTGCCCGCGCCTGAGATCTCTTCAACGCTAACAAGGTTGCTGAGTGGAATAAGCGCTCCCGTACGGTTGCTCGCTACATGGATGTTTTCCATATCCAGCGGCTGGCGTCGGTCTGCTTCTTCCGCTTGCAGGATCACATCATATTCTTCGCCGTCCTGCACAAACGTAGTCACACGGCGACCACCCATCATAGTCTCCAGTGTGCGGCCAATGGCCTGCACTGAAACGCCCATGTCGGCTGCACGAGCACGATCGATACGAACCTTGTATTGAGGCTGGGTCTCGCGGTAATCTGCATCAAGCCCCACCAAACCTGGATAATTCTGCAGCTCTTCCAGCATGATCTGCTTGAAACGCCCCAGGTCTTCATAGGTATCGCCACCGATCACAAACTCGAACGCTTCACCGCCGCCACGACGCGTCAGGCCGGATGTTTCGATCGGGATCGCCATGGCACCAGGCACATTCATGATCAGTTTCGGACGAATTTCATTCAGAATTTCAGTCGAGCTACGTTCGCGTTCATCCCACGGACGGAGTATAAGAAAGCCCCAACCGCCACCACCGTCAACGCGCAGAAGCATACGGATCATCTCGCCGGATTCCACATACGGCTGAAGCTGTTCTTCCACCTTGTAAACCTGCTTTTGCATAAACTCGTGGCTGGCACCTTCCGGCCCGCGGATCATCATAAACAGCCCGCCACGGTCCTCAATAGGCGCCAGTTCGGTCGGGATACGTTGCTGCAGCCCGGTGATAAGGGCGAAACATGTCAGGAACGACAAAGTGACGATTGTTTTGTTGCGCAAGCAAACTTCAAGAATACGGCCATAGCCATCCTGCAAGCCTTTGAAGCCCCGATCGAGCATTTTGGCAAAGGCGGGTTTCTTGTTCCGCCGACGAACGAGCTTGGAACACAGCATGGGGGAAAGCGTAAGCGCCACGAGGCTGGAAAAGGCAACGGCGGCCGTCATAGTAATCGCAAGCTCACCGAATAGCCGCCCAACATTGCCCGTCAGGAACATAATGGGCACAAACACCCCTATAAGGACAAGCGTTGTTGCGATTACGGCGAAGGCCACCTGCCGGGCGCCCCGATAAGCCGCCACAAGACCAGGCTCGCCCTCTTCGACCCGACGATAGATGTTTTCAAGCACCACAATGGCGTCATCCACCACAAGACCAATCGCCATCACAAGACCCAGAAGGGTGATCAGGTTGATGGAAACACCTGTGATATTCAGAACCCAGAAACTGGCAATAATACACACAGGCACCGTAACCGCAGGCACCAATACCGTCTTGATGTTGCCAAGGAACAAGTAAAGCACCAACACCACAAGGCCCATGGCCACAGCAAGCGTGAAATACACTTCGTCAATGGCTTTCTCGATAAACACAGAGCTGTCATAGGAGGCGAGAAGCTCCATGCTTTCAGGCAAAGTTTCCCGAATACGGTCCATCTCAGCCTTTGCAGCCTGCGCTACCGCGAGCGTATTACCCTTGGATTGTTTCACTACACCGAGACCGATAATAGGTTTACCGTTGCCGCGAAACGTGCGTTCGTCACGCTCTGCGCCAAGCTCCACACGGGCAATGTCGCCAAGGCGCACAAAGCCACCATCCTCACCCTCGCGGATAACCATAGTCTCAAAGTCTTCTGGGCGGGCATACTCACGGTTCAGCCGCACAATCGTGTCACGGTTGATCGACTGAATTTTGCCCGCAGGCAGTTCCACATTCTCAGACCGCATTACCGTCTCAATATCCTGTACCGTAATACGCCGTGCAGCCATTGCCTGCCGGTCCAGGTGAATACGGATGGCATAGCGTTTCTGCCCGCCAATCCGCACACCTGCCACACCATCAACCACCGAAAGCCGATCTACGATATTGCGCTCTGCATAATCGGTAAGCTGAAGGATATCCATCACAGGACTTGTCAGGCTGAACCAGATAATCGGCCGTGTATCGCTATCCGCCTTTGAAACCTCTGGCGGTTCCACTTCTTCAGGCAGGTTATTGAGTACACGGCTCACACGGTCACGTACGTCATTTGCCGCGGCATCGATCTCGCGATTCAACATGAATTCAATGGTGATGTTCGATCGGCCATCGCTACTGGTGCTCTCGATCGTTTTGATGCCAGGTACGCCAGCAATCGCACTTTCAATGATTTGGGTAACCCTGGTTTCCACAACGGCCGCATTTGCACCGGGATAGTTGGTGCGAATACCCACGACCGGCGGGTCTACATCTGGCAACTCGCGTACCGAAAGCTGTTGGAAGCTGATGAAACCGAATGCCATCAACAGAAGGCTGATCACTGTGGCGAAAACTGGCCTTTTTACGGAGAGGTCGGAAAGGATCATGAGCCAGCCCCTTTACGCGCATCGTCAGCCATATCAATGACCTTCATACCCATACGGCCCATACGCATGGTACCCTCGGTTACAACACGCTCACCGGCTGTCAGGCCTTCCAGCACTTCCACATAGCCGGGGCGGCGCAAACCGAGCTTCACCTCGCGGCGTTCGGCGTTATCGCCTTCAACCACGAACACATAAGTTTTACCACCAGTTGGAACGACAGATTCTTCCGGGACACCAACGCCCTGCCAGGACCGGTTAATAACCTCAACCTTCATTAGAAGGCCTGGTCGTAATAAATTGTCTTTATTAGATATTTCAGCCCTAACAACAACAGACCGAGTTACCGGATCAATCCGACTATCAATCGTTGAAACAACGCCCTTGAACAAGCGATCAGGGTAAGCTGAAACCTTGGCTTCAACATTCTGCCCAGGCTTAAGCGTCGCAATAAACCGCTCAGGCACCGAGAAATCCAGCTTGATAAGATCAATGGCATCGATCGTCGTGATAGGGGTGTTTGGTGTAATCAAAGACCCTTCGCTAACCTGACGAAGACCCAGCACGCCATCAAACGGCGCGACAATCTTTTGGTCGGCAAGGCGCGCTGCAGCGGCATCCACACGGAACCGGGCTTCGTCCAATCGGCGTTCTTCCGTATCAAGTGCCGCAGGCGAGGCATTGCCCTGCCTCACAAGGTTTTCAATACGTTTAAAAGATCGCTCAGCCTCCCTCAGAGTAGCCTCAGCTTCTTGAAGCTGCGCTTTTTCCTCAGTATCCTCCAACACGATCAGGACATCACCCTGTGTGACGATTTGACCATCATCGAAATGTACTTCGCGGACAGTATCAGATACGCGCGGTGTCAGGGTTACTGACTCGCGGGCACGCGCCGTGCCGAGAGCCTCCACAATGTCGGTGAAGGTACGATTTTCCGCTGCCGTCGTGACAACAGAAACAGCACGACCGCCGCCGCCCCGGCCTGCAGGCTGCGTATCCCCAAGCAACAACCATGCAGCAGAACCTGCGAGTGATAGGAATACCGCGACAAGAATCAACCGACCCGACTTCATAAAATGCCTCTTTGAACTGACCCGCCTGACAACAAATACGCTCAGACGACTAAATAAGATTACACCTGTGTGATGCTTTTTCAGTTTTTCTTCAAACAGATACTGGTTCTACGCATCAAAAATGCCAAATCCTCTGCACCCGCTTTAATCACTTTCATTGATTTTTGCGCCAAGCCGTTTCACTTGTGCGACAAAATGAAAGTACGCTTAGTTGCCCGCCCCCGAAAGCACCTCAACATGCTTTTCAAATCTTGCACCCAACTCCTCTAGCCCCACTGGTAGTTGATATTTTGGCCTAAAAAGCGCAATTTTCCTACTGTAATCGAAACCCTGCAACTTGACGGACGTAACGCGGTCGTCCACGAGGCTTTCCGGCACCACAGTGCCCCCAAGGCCCGCCGCCACCATTGATATAGCGCGGCTGTCGTTTGCTGTGCGGTAAACCAGCCTCGGGCGAATATTCTGATCCGTGAAATACCGGCTGGTTTCGGATAAAACCTCGCATCGGCTGCGCACAATCATATATTCTTCACCCAGATCAGCCGCCGTCACACGAGCACGTTCCGCGAGCGCATGATCCTTCGCGAGCACAAATACATAGCCCTCGTCGTAGAGAGGAAGCGCAACCTCTGCCCCCTGCCCGCGATGAATGGAAAGAGCGTAATCCAGGCTCCTGTCATCCAGGCGGTTCAGCAGTTCCTGCTCTGTACCGTCCATAATCTCAATGGTCACGTGTGGCTCGGCCCTTTTGAAAGCAGCTAACATGTCGCCCATCGCGCGGTTTGGCAGGGTTGTAAGGATGCCCAAGCGCAAAACCGGCGCACTCCCGGTTTCCTCCAGCGACTGCACCGCCATATTACATTCATGCAGTATGGCCTTGGCCCGCGGCAAAAACCTGGTCCCGGCGTCCGTTAGAAAAACCCGTCGGTTAGACCTTTCAAACAACGTGTGGCCCAATTGGCCTTCAAGTTTCTTTATGCCAGCTGATAGCGTTGGCTGTGTCACAAACACTCGGTCTGCTGCCCGCGTGAAACTGCCGGTTTCCACAACGGCAAGAAAATACCTCAACAGATATAAATCCATCATAGACACCATCTATGGTTTTCATTTTTTCATTCGATTGTACCAATAGCACGATCTCTTTTAAAATGTCATCAGAAACCAAGGCTCGCACAATCATAACCGTGCGCGGACGGGAGACTTCATTCATGTCAATCATCCACTCTGGCATTCAGGCCGGAAGCGCTGAATTTGATGCCAATGCTGATCATATGCAGGCTCAAATCGACGACTTAAAAGCCAAGGTCGCCAAGATTTCACTGGGCGGCCCTGAACGCGCGCGAGAGAAACATCTTGCCCGCGGTAAGCTGTTGCCACGTGACCGGGTAAACACCCTCATTGATCCAGGCACTGCGTTTCTGGAGCTGTCGCAACTGGCGGCTTACGGCATGTATGATGCAGATATCGCTGCAGGCGGCGTGATCACTGGCATTGGCCGCGTTGAAGGCATTGAATGCATGATTGTCTGCAACGATGCCACTGTCAAAGGCGGCACATACTATCCCGTTACCGTGAAAAAGCACCTTCGCGCCCAAGAAATCGCGCGCGAGAATAAACTGCCCTGCATATACCTGGTTGATAGTGGTGGAGCCAACCTGCCGAACCAGGATGAAGTGTTCCCTGACCGCGACCATTTTGGCCGCATTTTCTATAATCAGGCCCAAATGTCAGCGGAAGGCATCCCGCAAATTGCGGTCGTGATGGGCAGCTGTACTGCTGGCGGTGCCTATGTCCCGGCGATGGCTGACGAGAGCATCATCGTGCAGAACCAAGGCACTATCTTCCTGGGTGGCCCGCCACTTGTGAAAGCTGCGACGGGCGAAGTCGTTAGCGCCGAAGATTTGGGCGGTGGTGACGTACACGCCCGCACATCTGGCGTGGTGGACCATCTGGCGAAAGATGACTATCACGCGCTTGGCCTGGCCCGCAGGATTGTGGCCAACTTGAACCGCCGCAAGGACATCCCGGTCAAGATGCGTGAAAGCCGGGAACCACTTTACGACACAAGCGAAATATACGGCATAATCCCGAAAGACAGCCGCCATCCGTATGACGTGCGTGAAATTATCGCCCGCATGGTGGATGGTAGCGAATTCGACGAATTCAAGAAGCTCTATGGCGAAACACTCGTATGCGGCTTCGCCCATATCCATGGCTTCCCCGTGGGCATTGTTGCCAACAATGGCGTGCTGTTTTCTGAAAGCGCCCTGAAAGGCGCACATTTCGTGGAACTTTGTGCACAGCGCGGCATTCCGCTTGTGTTCCTGCAGAATATTACCGGCTTCATGGTTGGGCAAAAGTATGAAAATGGAGGCATCGCACGCGACGGCGCCAAGATGGTGACAGCGGTGGCGTGTGCCAACGTACCCAAGTTCACAATCCTAATTGGCGGCAGCTTTGGCGCCGGCAACTACGGCATGTGTGGCCGGGCATACCAGCCACGCTTCCTCTGGATGTGGCCGAATGCCCGCATTTCTGTGATGGGAGGCGAACAGGCCGCAGGCGTTCTGGCAACCGTCAAGCGTGACGGTATGGAAGCCCGTGGTGATGAGTGGACATCCGAAGAAGAAGAGGCCTTCAAGGCCCCTATCCGCGACATGTATGAAGAACAGGGGCATCCCTATTATGCCAGCGCCCGCCTTTGGGATGATGGCGTAATTGACCCGGCAGACACACGCCGGGTACTGGGCCTCGCTCTTTCTGCTTCCATGAATGCGCCAGCCGAACCGACACGCTTCGGCGTGTTCCGGATGTAAGGAGTTCCAACAATGGTTGATACCCTTCTCACAAGCATTGACGACCGCGGCGTGGCAACTGTCACGTTGAACCGGGCTGATGTGCATAATGCCTTCAATGATGACCTGATCTGGGAACTTGATAACGCTTTCAAGAAACTGGGTGCGGACCCTGACGTGCGGGCAATCGTCCTCACTGGCGCAGGCAAGAGCTTTTCTGCAGGCGCTGATCTGAACTGGATGAAGGCGGCGGCGGAATACACTGAGGAACAGAATGTAAGGGATGCCATCGCCCTTTCTGACATGCTTTCGTCACTAAACAGCTGTGCAAAACCGACCATTGTCATTGTGAATGGCGCAACCTTCGGGGGCGGCGTTGGCTTGGTGTCCTGTTGCGACATCGCGATTGCCGTTGATGATGCGAAATTTTCGCTGTCTGAGGTGCGGCTGGGCCTGACGCCTGCGACCATCTCGCCATACGTGGTAGCTGCTATCGGCGAGCGGGCTGCCCGGCGCTATTTCCTGACTGCCGAGCGGTTCGACGCCGCAGAAGCGCTACGCATTGGCCTGGTTCACGAAACGGCTCCGTCCCTGCAGGAAGCTTTCTCGAGAGCGCACCTTTTCCTCAAGAACATTCTTGCGGGCGCACCGGGTGCACAGCGGGATGCCAAGGCCCTGATCGCCGATGTGAAAGACCGCACGATCACGAGCGAATTGCGTAACGATACTGCCGAGCGCATCGCGGCCAGGCGGGCAAGTACAGAAGGAAAAGAAGGTCTTTCCGCCTTCCTTGAAAAACGCAAACCGGAATGGAGCGTTGACGCATGACACACCGCATCAAAAAGCTTCTGATTGCAAACCGGGGCGAAATTGCTTGCCGGGTAATTGGCACGTGCCGGCAAATGGGCATCAAGACAGTCGCCGTTTATTCCGCTGCTGACGCTGAGGCCCTGCATGTAAAAATGGCAGATGAAGCAGTTTTCATCGGCCCAGCAGCCGCAAGCGAGAGCTATCTGGTTGCTGATAAAATCCTGGATGCTGCCAAGCGCACAGGGGCGGACGCAGTCCACCCCGGTTACGGCTTCCTTTCCGAAAACCCCGGTTTTGCCGAAGCCTGCAACCATGCAGGCATTATTTTCGTCGGCCCATCGGCAGACAGCATGCGCGCAATGGCCCTTAAGGGTGCAGCCAAGAAATTGATGGAAGATGCAGGTGTGCCCGTAGTGCCGGGCTATCACGGGGGTGACCAATCTGTCGAAACCCTGACAACGGAAGCCGCAAGGATTGGCTACCCTGTCTTGATCAAGGCGGTTGCAGGTGGCGGCGGCAAAGGCATGCGCAAGGTATTCAATCCTGAGGATTTGCCTGCAGCCATCGAAGCGGCCGCTCGTGAAGGCCAGAACAGCTTTGGCAACCCTGAGCTTTTGATCGAGAAATACATCCAAAAGCCGCGGCACATCGAAGTACAGGTTTTTGGCGACAGCGACGGTCATGCCGTGCATCTGCTGGAACGGGATTGTTCGCTGCAGCGGCGCCACCAGAAAGTTGTTGAAGAAGCCCCTGCCCCCGGCATGAGCATGGGGATGCGCCGTGCGATGGGCGAGGCAGCCGTGAAAGCGGCAGAAGCCATCGGCTATCAGGGCGCGGGCACTGTTGAGTTTATCGTCGATGTGGCGAACGGCCTTGCGGGTGCGCCTTTCTACTTCATGGAAATGAATACGCGGCTTCAAGTGGAACATCCGGTCACCGAGATGATCACCGGTCAGGATCTGGTTGAATGGCAAATCCGCGTGGCCGAAGGCAAGCCACTACCGCTTAGCCAGGATGAGATTGAGGTTTTGGCCGACGGCCACGCTGTGGAAGTGCGCCTGTATGCGGAAGACCCGTATAATGACTTCCTGCCATCCATCGGTGAAATCGGCATGTTTGACCCGTTTGCAGAAACGGGCCCCACAGGCCGGATCGATGCGGGTGTACAGGCTGGCGATCATGTGACAATCCACTATGACCCAATGATCGGCAAGCTGATCGCATGGGGTGAAGACCGGGAACAAGCCATTGATGCTTTGACAACACTGGTTGCCGAAACCCCTGTAACGGGCCTGACCACAAACAGGGACTTTCTGTTGCGGGCGCTGAAGCACCCAGAGTTCCGCTCTGGTGATGTGCACACTGGCTTCATCGAAGCCCATGAAGAAGAACTTTTGTCACGACCAGCAATTCAGGCCGCCGACTATGCAGTCGCTACCTTCGCGATTTTGGCTGCCCGCCTTGCACGCCCGCATGACAACGATCCGTGGTCGATCAGCGACAATTTCAGGCCAAATCTGCCGGCCACAGAACAACTGTGGTTCGACAATGAAGACGGTGACTTCACCACTGCACAGCTTCGCGAAGAAGGCCAAACTGTTGTTGTATCTATCGGTGATGTGACAGTCACCGGGGAAAACATCAGCCTCGAAAGCGGTATCCTTACCTACTCACAGGATGGCATCCGGAAGACGCTGTTCGCAGAAGTTGATCCGGCCTATGTCGCCATGGTCTCAGCCGACCGCACACTCACCCTCAAGCGTCACGCGCGAGATGGTGGCGGTGATGAAGACACAGATGGCCCGGGCACCATTGTCGCCCCGATGCCCGGCAAGATCCTTGAGCTTCGCGTGGTGGACGGTGAGACCGTCGAACGCGGCCAGCCTCTTCTGGTGATGGAAGCCATGAAAATGGAACAAACCATTGCTGCACCAAGGGACGGTGTAGTTGTGGGCCTGAGCCTCAAAGCAGGCGACCAGGTTGGCGATGGTGCCATCCTTCTGACAATCAACGACGAATAGCAAAGCCAACAAGGGACAAGAAAATGTTTGAGTTTCCCCATTTGAAATTTGGTCATGGTGAAGAACTGGAAATGCTTCGGGAAACCGTCGCACGCTTTGCTCGTGATGAAATCGCCCCCCGCGCGGAAGAGATTGATGCCACAAACACTTTCCCGAAGGACCTTTGGCAAAAGATGGGGGACCTGGGCATTCTGGGCATGACTGCCCCTGAAGAATTCGGCGGTGCAGACATGGGCTATTTGGCTCACGTTATCGCCATGGAAGAAATCAGCCGCGCCTCAGCAAGTGTTGGCCTGAGCTATGGTGCGCATTCGAACCTGTGCGTGAACCAGATCACAAAAAATGCCAACGCTGAACAAAAAGCCAAATATCTTCCCAAACTGCTATCAGGGGAACATGTTGGCGCGCTTGCCATGTCAGAGCCTGGCGCTGGATCAGACGTGGTTTCCATGCGCCTGAAGGCCGAAAAACGGAACGACGGCTACCTGTTAAACGGTAACAAGATGTGGATCACCAACGGCCCTGATGCTGATGTACTGCTAGTATACGCCAAAACCGATATGGACGCCGGTCCGCGTGGCATCACTGCGTTTCTAGTTGAAAAAGGCATGGCGGGCTTCTCAACGGCGCAGAAGCTGGACAAGCTGGGCATGCGTGGCTCCAACACCTGCGAGCTTGTCTTTGAAGACTGCCTGGTGCCTTTTGAAAATGTCGTTCGTGAAGAAGGCGAAGGCGTAAAGGTTCTGATGTCCGGTCTTGATTACGAGCGCGTGGTGCTTTCTGGCGGATCGCTGGGTATTATGCGCGCCTGCCTTGATGCAGTTATTCCATATGTTCACGAGCGTGAGCAGTTCGGCAAACCGATCGGCGAATTCCAGCTTATGCAGGCCAAACTGGCTGACATGTACAGTACATGGGGCGCATGTCGTGCCTATGTATATGCCGTGGCTGAAGCTTGTGACCGCGGCGAGACCACGCGTAAGGACGCGGCGGGCTGCATTCTGTATGCATCCGAGAAAGCAACCTGGATGGCGGGCGAAGCAATCCAGACACTGGGCGGCAATGGCTATATCAACGAATATCCGACCGGCCGCCTGTGGCGCGATGCCAAGCTTTACGAGATCGGGGCGGGCACAAGCGAGATTCGCCGCATGCTGATTGGACGCGAGCTTTTCAAAGAAACAGCTTAGCAGCTCAGAAAATGAATCACGAAGCCACTGTAAGCCACTGCTTGCAGTGGCTTTTTTATTTCCAATTGCGCAATCAAATTTTCACTTCCCCGATCAGGCTTTCCTTCTATTTAATATTTTTCGCGACTGCTTATGAGAATGACTTGCACAAACAAAAGGAACCTGCTACGTGCACTGTTATTGCAAATCATTCTTATGAGCACTGGAGTTATTTATGAGTATCAATCGGTTTGGCATGACATCGATTGTTGCCCTTTTGGCAGGCACAGGAACAACTGTATTAGCTGTAGAATCCAGCATTGAGTACATCGATGTTGAGCGCATCCAGGTTATTGGTAAAAGCACCGATCGCGCCAAGATCCCCGGCTCGGCGACACGCCTATCTCCAGAAGATCTCCAAGAATTCAAATATCAAGATATCCTGCGAACCCTACGCCTGATCCCCGGTGTTAACATACAGGAAGAAGATGGCTACGGCCTACGTCCCAATATTGGTCTGCGCGGATCGGGCGTTGAGCGCTCTTCCAAAATCACCCTGATGGAAGACGGCGTCCTGATTGCCCCTGCCCCATATGCAGCGCCATCAGCATACTATTTCCCAACAACCGCTCGCATGGAAGCTGTGGAAGTACGCAAGGGCTCTGCAGCAGTAAAATTCGGCCCAAGAACTGTTGGAGGTGCAGTTAACCTTGTCAGCCGTTCCATCCCGAAAGAGTTTGGTGGTTTCGCCGATGTACGCTACGGCACAGATGACCAGCTTACCACCCATGGCGCTGTGGGCGGCAGCAGCGAGAACTTCGGTGGTATGGTTGAGTTTTTCCGCTCCAGAAACGATGGTTTCAAAGAGCTTCCAGATGGCGGCAATACCGGTTTTGACGTTGAGGATTATCTTGCAAAATTCCGTGTCCAAACCAGCAAAGATGCAGAGATCAAGCAATCCCTCGAAATCAAACTTTCCTATACCGACGGAGATTCTAACGAGACCTATCTCGGCATTACTGATGCAGATTTTAGTGAAAATCCCTATCAGCGGTATGCCGCCAGTGCGCTCGACAACATAGATACCAAGCACGAGCAAATCCAGCTTACGCACCACATTGCCTTTGGCAGCGACATCGAAGTCATCACAACCGCTTACCGCAATGAGTTCGAACGTGACTGGTTCAAGTTCCAGGACCTCCGCGACACTACCGACCAGTGCGGCAGCACCAATGGTGCCTTTATTCTTGAGAACGGTGACATCTGCGCCACGGAAATTGCATGGATCAAGGGCGAAGCCGATAGCGTTGAGGGGGCAGTTCGCATCCGCCACAATGCCCGCCAGTACCTCAGCAAAGGCATCCAGTCACTGATTGCTGTCCCTTTTGAGACCGGCCAAGCCGAACATGATGTGGAAATTTCAGCACGCTACCATGAAGACTATGAAGATCGCCTCCAGTTCAATGAGCGCTACACAATGCTGGATGGCACCCTCGTCTACTCATCTCAGGACAATCTCGGCGATGCTGGCAACCGCGTCGTTGACGCGAAGGCTTGGGCATTTTTTATTCAGGACACCATCAGTGTTGGTAAATGGACAATCGTACCTGGCGTGCGCTTTGAATCGATCAAACTGAACCGTACGGACTGGAGCAACGACCCAACCCGTGCGACCGTTGGCAGCAGCCGTCCAGAAGCCAAGATAGATGCAGTTGTTCCCGGCCTTGGCATCAGCTACCGCCTGAATGACAACCTCACGCTCACTGGGGGCGTCTATAAGGGCTTCAATCCTCCAGGAGCAGGCAGCGCTGATGTTCGCGAGGAAGAGAGCGTCAATGTTGAAGCAGGCATGATCTTCGACCAGAACGGCTTCTTCGGCGAAGGCATGGCGTTCTATTCAGACTATTCCAATATTCTGGGTGAATGTACTGCGGCCTCTGGCCAGCCTGGCGATTGCGATATCGGCGACCAGTTTAACGGTGGTGCTGCCCGCATATTTGGTATTGAGTTCACAAGCGGCTACAGCTTTATGCTCTCTGACAACCTAACCGTGCCACTCACCGTCAATTACACCTACACAGATGCACAGTTCAGCACCAGCTTTACCGACAGCTTCTGGGGCACTGTGGAAAAAGGCGATGCGTTCCCTTATCTGGCAAAACACCAGCTAACGGCAACTGCAGGCCTTGAGGCTGATGGGTGGCGCACCAAACTGTTGTTCAATTATGTCTCCGCGACCCGGACAGAGGCTGGCACAGGTGCGATTCCAGCTTTGGAAAAAGTTGATGGTCGGCTCGTCGTGGACTTCTCCGCCCACTTCAACCTGATGGACAATCTCGAACTGTTCGCCAATATCGACAACCTGTTTAATAATGAATATGCGGTTGCGCGGCGACCAATTGGTGTTCGCCCTGGCAAACCTCGCACTATTGTGGGCGGCGTAAAATATACCTTCTAAAACAAACTGATAAGACAACCAGTGAAGCCGGCGGATGAGACCACTCCGTCGGCTTTTCTTTTGGTCCAAAATTGATGGTAATCATTAACTTTGAAGTGATTTGCCTACCACCCTTCTTGTTCGTGTAAACTGACGGCATCCGTATCCAGAGCCTATAAAATTCACACTGAGAAAAATATTGATTTTTTACAAAAATACGTCAGTATTGCTGACGTTATTTTGACACCCCAAAGATTTGAGGTTTTGCAGCTATGTCTGAGTACAAGCCGTTAAAGTTCCACGTACCGGAGCCAACTGGCCGCCCCGGTGACGAGCCAGACTTCTCTGGCGTTATCATTCCCGAGGCTGGCAGCGTACGCCGCCCATCCATCGACACCCATGCTGCCGACATGAAAGAGCTGGCATCGACCATGGTTCGGGTTTTGAACAAAGATGGCGAAGCTGTTGGCCCTTGGGCTGAAGGACTGGACGACGATATTCTGGTACAGGGCCTGAAGAACATGATCCGCGTTCGCGCCTATGACGAGCGTATGATGACCCTTCAGCGCCAAGGTAAAACGTCATTCTACATGAAGTGTACAGGCGAAGAGGCAATTGCTGTTGGGTTCCGGGCCGCCATGCAAAAAGGCGACATGAACTTCCCGACCTATCGCCAGCAGGGCCTGCTTTTGTCCACCGACTATCCTGTGGTGGACATGATCTGCCAGATCCTGTCAAACTCTCGCGACCCGCTTAAGGGCCGTCAGTTGCCCATTATGTATAGCTCGAAAGAGCATGGTTTCTTCTCAATCTCTGGCAACCTTGGCACGCAGTTTATCCAGGCTGTTGGCTGGGCGATGGCGTCTGCAATCAAGGGCGACACTAAAATTGCCGCTGGCTGGATCGGTGACGGCTCCACAGCCGAAACAGATTTCCACGCCGCACTTGTTAACGCGTCCGTTTACAAGCCACCTGTGGTTCTGAATATCGTGAACAACCAGTGGGCTATCTCAAGCTTCCGCGGCATCGCAGGGGGCGACCACGCAACGTTCGCTGAACGAGCGCTTGGATATGACTTCCCTGCCCTACGAGTTGATGGCAACGATTTCCTCGCTGTTTATGCAGCTTCGAAATGGGCTGTTGAACGCGCACGCCGCGGCTTTGGCCCGACACTCATCGAGTGGGTAACATACCGCGTTGCGCCGCACTCTACGTCTGATGACCCAAGCCAATACCGCCCGAAAGAAGAATCGTCGGCATGGCCACTGGGTGACCCGATCCTGCGCCTGAAAAACCACCTGATCAAACGCGATCTGTGGTCCGAAGAGCGCCAGACACAAACCGAAGCGCAATATAACGACGAAATCCGCGCGGCAACCAAAGAAGCCGAAAGCTACGGTGTTATGGGTTCCGGCGCGAGCCCGAAAGATATGTTCGACGATGTATACGAAGAGATGCCCCCGCACCTTCGTGAGCAACGCCAGAAGTTGGGAGTATAATCCATGCCGCAGATGTCGATGATTGAAGCCATCCGTGATGCGATGGATGTGAAAATGGGCCAGGACGACGATGTTGTCGTTTATGGGGAAGATGTTGGCTATTTCGGCGGTGTTTTCCGCTGTACCCATGGCCTGCAAAAAAAATACGGCAAGCACCGTGTATTCGACAGCCCGATCAATGAAAGCGGTATCGTTGGTACTGCGATCGGGATGGGGGCTTACGGCCTGCGTCCATGCATTGAAATCCAGTTTGCGGACTATATTTATCCTGCATACGACCAGATTGTGTCTGAGGCCGCGCGCCTCCGTTACCGGTCCAACAAGGATTTCATCGCACCGCTGACAATTCGCACACCTTGTGGTGGCGGTATTTTCGGTGGCCAAACCCATAGCCAGAGCCCGGAATCACTATTCACGCACGTTGCTGGTATCAAGACAGTTATTCCGTCCAACCCATATGATGCCAAAGGGCTGTTGATCGCCGCCATTGAAGATAACGACCCAGTCATCTTCTTCGAGCCCAAGCGGCTATATAATGGCCCGTTCGATGGCCATCACGACCGCCCGGCATCGAACTGGTCCAAGCATCCGCTTGGTGACGTGCCTGAAGGCCACTATACGGTGCCAATCGGAAAAGCTTCCGTATTCAGCGAAGGGTCGGACGTTACAATCCTGACCTACGGCACAATGGTGTATGTTGCTGAAGCTGCGAAAAAAGAAACCGGCATTGATGCGGAAATCATCGATCTTCGGTCCCTGATGCCGCTTGATGTGGACACGATTGTTGAATCGGTATCCAAAACCGGCCGATGCATGGTGCTGCACGAAGCCACGCAAACATCAGGTTTCGGTGCAGAGCTTGCTGCACAAGTGCAAGAGCGCTGTTTCTACAACCTGGAAAGCCCCGTTGTTCGCGTTTGCGGTTGGGACACACCCTACCCGCACGCTCAAGAATGGGATTACTTCCCAGGCCCAGGCCGTGTTGGCAAAGAACTTAAAGCAATGATGGAGGCCGAATAATGGGCATTCACAAGATCCAGATGCCAGACGTAGGCGAAGGTATCACCGAAGCCGAAATCGTTGAATGGAACGTGAAAGTTGGCGATGTCGTCAAGGAAGATGACGTAATCGCCGCAGTCATGACTGATAAGGCCACAGTTGAAATTCCTTCTCCTGTTGATGGCGTTGTGAAAGACATCTTCGGCGAAGTTGGCGCCATGACAGCCGTTGGTAGCGTGATCATCGCCCTTGAGGTTGAAGGCGAAGGCAACAACATCCCTGATGCCCCGGCACCAGAGGAAGAAGTTGAGGCCGCACCTGAACCCGTTCAGGAAGAAGCACCAAAAGAAGCTGCGGCGCCTGCAGCAAAGCCACAAGGTGTTTCCGCACCGAAAATTGAAGCAAAGAAAGCACCGCCAAAGGCAGCCAAGGCGACACCAAGTGGAGCACCACGTGCTGAAGGTGACAAACCTGTTGCATCGCCAGCAGTGCGCAAACGTGCGGCTGATGCTGGTGTTCGGCTTCAGTATGTCCATGGCACAGGCCCCGCGGGCCGCATCACCCATGAAGACCTTGATGACTACATCTCGGGTGCCAGCGCGCCTGCATCCTTTGGTACAGCGCGTCGCCCGAACACTGATATCGAAGAGATCAAGGTTATTGGCCTTCGCCGCAAGATCGGTGAACGGATGCAGGACGCCAAAAGCCGCATCCCGCACATCACCTACGTGGAAGAAGTGGATGTAACCGAGCTTGAAGACTTGCGCGAACACATGAACGCCAACCGCAAGGAAGGCCAGCCAAAGCTGACCATCCTGCCGTTCATCATGCTTGCCATGACCAAAGCTCTGAAGGCCTATCCGAAATGTAGCGCGCATTATTATGATGAAGACGGTGTCGTGCACCAGTATGGCGCAGCCCACATCGGAATGGCAGCCCAAACACCGGGCGGGCTTATGGTGCCAGTTGTGCGCCACGCAGAAGCGCTGGACATCTGGGGCATTGCCGCAGAGACACGCCGCCTTGCTGACGCCGCGCGCGATGGCTCTATCACGCGGGAAGAGCTGACCGGGTCAACAATTACACTGTCAAGCCTTGGCCGCATGGGTGGGATTGTCTCCACCCCTGTGATCAACAGCCCTGAGGTAGCCATCGTTGGTGTGAACAAGGTTGCCGTTCGCCCCGTGTGGAAAGATGGCGGCTTTGTACCGCGCAAGATCATGAACCTGTCGTCCTCTTTCGATCACCGCATTATCGATGGCTGGGACGCTGCTGAATTCATCCAGAAAATCAGGGAGCTGATGGAAAACCCAGCTACCCTGTTCATGGAGGACTAAATGACGACCATGAACTGTAACACGCTTGTGCTGGGCGCTGGCCCTGGTGGCTATGTAGCCGCAATCCGCGCCGGCCAGCTTGGAATTGACACGATCATCGTTGAAGGATACCGCCCGGGCGGCACATGCCTGAACGTTGGCTGCATTCCGTCCAAAGCACTGATTCATGCTGCGGAAGAGTTCGAAAAGGCTGTTCACTATACCTACGAGAACAATCTGGGCATCACTGTTCAGAGGCCTGAGATTGACCTCAAGAAAACGATCGCCTGGAAAGACGGCATTGTTAAACGCCTGAACAGTGGCGTTGCGGGCCTCTTGAAAAAAGCCAAAGTGCGCTCGGTTGAAGGCTGGGGCACCATGATCGACGGTAAAACCTGCGAAGTGGAAACCGCTGACGGTAAGGTTACCGTCAAGGCCCAGAACGTCATCCTGGCCACAGGGTCAGTACCTGTTGAAATCCCATCACTGCCCTACGGCGGCAATGTGATCCATTCAACAGAGGCGTTGTCGCTAGACAAAGTTCCTGAAAAGCTCGTGGTTATCGGTGGTGGCTACATCGGGCTTGAGCTAGGCACTGCTTACGCCAAGATGGGTGCCAAGGTTACTGTTGTTGAAGCCATGGACAGCATCCTGCCCCAGTATGATGCGGAACTGACCAAGCCGGTCAGCGCCAGCTTGAAGGCCCTCGGCATTGAGGTTCTGCTGAACACCAAAGCCAAAGCGGCCACGAACAAGCAGGACGGTCTTATCGTGGAAACGCCTGAAGGCAAGGAAGAAACCCTGCCTGCAGACAAAATCCTAGTTACCGTTGGCCGTCGCGCGAAAACAGAAGGTTGGGGCCTTGAAGGGCTCGACCTTTCCATGAATGGCCGTGTTGTCGCAATTGATGACAAATGCCGCACATCTATGACTGGCGTTTATGCCATTGGTGACCTGACCGGCGAACCGATGCTGGCACACCGTGCAATGGCTCAAGGCGAGATGGTTGCAGAGATCATCGCAGGCGAAAACCGCAGCTTCGATAAAGTTGCCATCCCTGCAGTGTGCTTTACCGACCCTGAAATCGTCACTGCAGGCCTGTCGCCGCAGGAAGCGAAAGATGCGGGTTTTGAAACCAAGATCGGCATGTTCCCATTTGCCGCCAATGGCCGCGCCATGACAATGGAAGCCGAGAACGGCTTCGTTCGCGTGGTAGCACGCGCAGACAACCATCTGGTTCTGGGCATCCAGGCTGTTGGCAAAGGCGTTTCAGAATTGTCTGCTGCCTTCTCGCTCGCTCTGGAGATGGGGGCGCGCCTTGAAGACATCGCAGGCAC
>JABXIV010000015.1 GCA_013372925.1 Alphaproteobacteria bacterium | reverse complement strand
GATGGGTGGAATTCCACGGTGTCCTGCCGGAAGCCGCGGGTGTCATGGCTTGAAAATTCAGGCAGGAACTTGTTTGCCAGGTGGGCCTGATGAAATGCTTCGGCCGTGCCAAGGGAGCCGCCGAAGCCGCTCAGGCTCGCTGCCGCCCAACCTGCGCCCTCTGCCGTGATGGCAGCCTTGAGCATAGGGTCTGTCTCGAACAGATTGATACCGTCATATTCGGGTGTTTGATTGAACACCTCGTGCGTTTCAAAACCGGTTTCCATCACATACCCCTCTCTCTTTTTTCCCTTACTTCACAAGGTAGCGCTGTCGCTGCAGATTGGAAGCCTGAAGGATGATTTCGTGTGAGGTGTAAAAAATTATTGACATTCCTGAGTGGCTTACCTATCTCATGGTGTAAATAATATTTTACACGAAGAAAAGGATAATTAACATGTCATTTCATGAGAAAAGCACGGCTGTCATGCTTGGGGGTATCATTCTCGTATATAGCTGGTATTTCACCCAGATGTTGGCAATCGCAGAGACAGCGCCAGTGGATGAAGGCGTAGCCGCCATTGCTACCATCGCCCCGTTGTTGGGGATTACGATTGCGGCACTGGTCGGTATCGCGATTGTGGCGCATATCGTCATCGCAATTGTCGATGTAAGTCGCCAAGGCGATGTAGATGACGCGAAGGACGAACGTGATGAGTTGATCGATTTGAAAAGCGAGCAACGTGGCAGCATTGCATTAACCATTGGTGCACTGGCAGTGCTTACCATGATGTTGACAGGTTTCAGCATGTTTTGGGCAGCAAATGCCCTGTTGGGCGCAATGGTGCTGTCAACCATCGTGAAGGCAAGCTTCCAACTGTATTATTATCGTCGCGGGGTCTAGTCGTGGCCAAGAAAACCCGCATCACCAATGATATTCGCACGCTGCGTTTTCTGGCCGATGAGATGACGCAAGCCGACCTGGCGAGCCGCATAGGTGTCACACGTCAAACTGTTATCGCTATAGAGCAGGGGCGCTATTCACCCTCACTGGAGGTGGCGTTCCAGATTGCCAATGTGTTTGGTGTGCCGCTTGAGAAGGTCTTCCAGTATCCGGAAGAAGCTTGACTTGCGCGCTTCATGCCCGTAACGCCTTGGGCATGTTGTGGTTATCCAAAAAAGATGTGGTGCAAACGGCGGATGCCGTGCAGGGGAGCTTTGTCTATCGGCATGCTCCCAAAGCGCTTCGGCCATACCTGAAGCTGGCGCGAATGGACCGCCCAGTGGGTACGTGGTTGCTGCTGTGGCCATGTCTGTGGTCCACACTTCTGGCCGCTGATGGGCATGTGACGGTTGAACATCTTTATTTGATGGCTTTGTTTGCGATTGGCGCCTTGACCATGCGTGGGGCAGGGTGCACCTACAATGATATTGTCGATCGTGATTTCGACGGCGCTGTGGAACGCACAAAGTCTCGCCCCATCCCTGCAGGGGAGGTGACAATCAAACAGGCGTGGGGCTTTCTGGTATTCCAGTGCCTCATCGGCTTTGCCGTTCTGATCCAGCTGAATATGTTTGCGATCTTGGTTGGCCTTGGTTCATTGGTGCTTGTCGCAATTTATCCTTTTATGAAGCGCATTACCTATTGGCCGCAGGCCTGGCTGGGGCTGACTTTTAACTGGGGCGCGCTTGTTGGATGGGCGGCCGTCCGGGGCAGCATGGATTGGCCTGCGATCCTTCTTTATGCAGGTGGCCTGTTCTGGACCTTGGGATATGACACCGCCTATGCCCATCAGGACAAGGAGGACGATGCGCTGATTGGGGTCAAGTCAACCGCGCTAGCGCTTGGCAAGAAAACTAAACCGGCGCTCAGCTTATTCTATGGTTTATTTATTTTTGCCCTTTTAGGCGCAGGAATCCTTGCAAATTTAGGTATAATCTATTATCCCGTGCTCGCGCTTGCGGGGCTTCACCTCGCAGCACAGGTTCGGCGCATCGATATCGACGATGCTGCCAGCTGTTTGGAAGTTTTCCGCTCGAACATTGCGTTTGGCTGGATCGTACTTTTGGCCCTCCTCCTGGGGCAATTGATTCAGTAGCCTCCCCGGCGTCCACTCCGCTGTTCGTGCGATTTTTTGAGTACGCCCTGCCGAGCAACGCTCAGGGCAAATTAAAGGACGCATACAAGTGGATATTAAGAAGATCCCTGTTGGTGAAAACGCCCCTTGGGACGTGAATGTCATCATCGAAGTACCAGCCGGTACCGAGCCTGTGAAATATGAGCTGGATAAAGAATCCGGTGCGCTGTTCGTAGACCGCATCATGCACACAAGCATGCGCTACCCATGTAACTACGGCTTCATCCCGCACACGCTGGCTGATGATGGCGACCCGGTTGATGTCATTCTGGCGAACCACACGCCAATCATGCCTGGCGCAGTTGTCCGCTGCCGCCCGCTTGGTGTGCTGATCATGGAAGATGAAGCCGGCATGGATGAAAAGCTTCTGATGGTACCAGTAGACAAGCTGCACCCTTTCCACAAGGAAGTGCAGAGCTATGACGAACTGCCGAAGATTTTCCTCGACCAGATTTCGCACTTCTTTGAGCATTACAAAGACCTGGAAAGCGGCAAGTGGGTGAAAATCAAGGGCTGGGAAGGCCCTGAAGAAGCTGCCCGTTTGATCGAAGAAGGCATCAAGAACGAAGCTGCTGCAAAATAAGCAGTCTGTTTGTTGCAGGATTTGAAAGCCCGGCTTTTTGGCCGGGCTTTTTGTTTGTTTAAGCTTTTGTCTTGTTGAATCAATGGTTAAAGGCAGATATATGCCAAAGAGATTGTAATTATATAACGCTTCAGGGGGCGGTTTCATGAGACTATATGGATGGGGCAGGCTGATTGGCTTGGCTGTTTTGACGGCAGGCTTTATTGGCGCTAGGGCGTTGGAAACACCGACTGGTGTACCGGTTTCTATTGGGACAAGTTATTCCATCAAGTCATCCAGTTTGGGTGAAGACAGGGAAGTCCTTGTGGCGCTGCCCGAAGGATATGAAACAGGTGCGGATGAGTATCCCGTTGTCTATTTGCCTGAAGGCCAGTGGTATTTCCCGTTCGCCGCCGACATGATGAAGCGCCTTGCGTCAAGGGACCAGATGCCGCCTTCTATTCTGGTGGCGATGAAGATGGAAAACCCCAAACGCTTCGGCCTGCTTCAGCCTGGGGGCGAGGGCTCCCAGAAGCTGGCAGCATTCCTTCGGGAAGAGCTGATACCTTTTGTTGAAGGGAATTTCCGCACGAACGCGCACCGTACCCTGATGGGATGGGAATATGGTGGCGCTTTCTCGCTCTATGTATTGGCGCAGCAGCCTGATCTGTTTGATGCTTATATTGCCTCCAGCCCGTTCCCGATTGGCGAGCACAACAATGATTTTTCCAAAGTTTCAGCGGCGGACCCCAAGTTCCTGTTCTTTGGCGTGAGCCAAAATGAGTCTGTCGTGAACGGCGGCGTTGAGGCGCTTGAGAAGAAGCTGCAGAATGAAGCAATAGAAGGGCTTTCCTGGCAAAGCCACCTTGCCGCAGGTGGCGATCTGATTGCCAATCATGTTACGTCGCCTTATCCGCTGTTTTTGGCTGGCCTAAGCCACCTTCATGCGCCTTATCGGCCATTGAAGCCGCAAACATCGGCAGAGTTTCATGAAATGGGCGGGGTTGAGTTTGCCAAGAAGCATTATGCCCGGCGGGCCGAAATCTACGGAACACCTGAGGGCATTGCGCCGCAGTCAATCTGGTGGTTGTTGCGGATTGCGGCGGAAGGCAACGATTTCCCACTTTTTGAAGAGATATTAAATTCCGTAGAAATTTTCTCTGAGAGGTTTCGGG
>JABXIV010000119.1 GCA_013372925.1 Alphaproteobacteria bacterium | reverse complement strand
AGCGTGCCGTCCTCGCGCTTCATGCCCTCAAGGCCGTCCGTATCCACACCCGAAAGAAAGCCAACACCGATGGCCATGCCAGCGGCCAGCGTACCGCCCACAACCGCACCGCCTATCATAAATCCGCGACGGGAAAGCTTAACCATTGGCTTTCTCCCCATTTGCAGCATAGGCAGTTGCCCCCATCAAGGCCGCCTGTTTGATCGCCTTGCGAATGCGCGGATATGTTCCACATCGGCAAATATTCGTGATCGCCGCGTCGATATCGTCATCGGTTGGGTTAGGCGTATCGGCAAGAAGCGCAGTCACCGCCATAATCATACCAGACTGGCAATAGCCACATTGGGGCACCTGTTCCTTGATCCAGGCAACCTGCACAGCAGTTGAGCTGCCGTTTGGCGCAAGCCCTTCAACGGTCGTCACCTGCTGCCCATCAACGGCTGCGATAGGGACAGAACAGCTGCGCATCGGCACACCATCCACATGCACCGTACAGGCACCACATTCCCCGATGCCACAGCCAAACTTGGTCCCGGTTTTATGCAGGCGGTCCCTAAGGAACCACAAAAGCGGCATATCCGGATCATCATCCGACTGAACTTGTTCACCATTTACGATCATGCTGATGGTCGTCATCTGCTTCCCCACTTAATATTAGAACGCCCGACTGATTTCGAACAGTACACGGCATTCTATAGCAAAACCCGTTTTTTCCAACAATAAATGACCCACGGTAACTTATAAGCGAGAAAGTCGCAGTTTGTGATCACATTTCGCAAGCCCCTATGATATAAATACAGCCAATTCTATATTCAGGGAGGAAATTATGGTTCGTTTTGTGATCTCAATTTTGGCTGCAGGCTTTCTTGTAACGCCACTTTTAGCAGAGCAGACATCGGAACATCCGCAGAAGATGTCCAAGGCGGAAATCGCCGGTACCATCTTCAAGGACAAGCGCCTTGTCGTCATGGCACATGAAGGCGAAGCGGGCCCCTACAAAACGGAAGACGTTGAAACATTCCTTTCATCCGACAAGAAGTTTGACAGCGGCATGTACCGCTCCGGCCCTGCACGCATGACACTGGAACCGTACGGCGTGGATGAGTTCATGTATTTCCTTGAAGGGGGCGTTACCCTGACATCGGAAGACGGTACCGTGACCGAGATCAAGGCAGGCGACGCTGTCACGATTGGCAAGGAATGGCGTGGCGTTTGGGACACCAAAGGCTATACCAAGATCTATGTTATCTATTCCCCTACCCCGATGACCGGGGAATAGGCGCAAGCCGCTAAGCGTCAGGCACTAGCCGGTGCACAGGGTATCCTGAGAAGGTTTTGCAATCTTCAAGCACCGGCAAAGTATTGAGCTTCACAACGCCAATTTCAGCACCAAGGATGTCATCTGACAATTGCCGCAGTTGCGCCATGTCCCGCACAACCACTCGCAAAAGATAATCGAAAGTAGCCCCAAGCATATAGGATGAAACGATGTCATCACGGGAGCCCACGTAGGAATTGAACTTCTCGAAATCTTCCGGGAAATGGCTTTCCAGCGTCACCTCCATGAAGGCCGACAGAACAGGACCGATCTTATCCAAGGCCACTTCGGCCCTGTAATTGGTAACGTATCCTTCTTCCTCAAGCCGTCTCGTGCGGGTCAAACATGCACTGGGAGAAAGCGCCACCTTGTCAGCCAATTCTTGATTGGTGATGCGCCCATTTTCCTGAAGGCAAGCAAGAATATTCAGATTGATACGATCCAGCTTCATACTCTTCCTCCAGAACGCCGCACAAAATTCGGCCAGAATGACCAAATAGCTATTTCAAGACGAAATATTGCTAAGCCTCGCGAATAGCACAATATTCTCCTATCCCTCAGAATACTTGAAAAATCAACACATATTCTGAAAGCAGAGAACCATAAATGAAGCCAGCGAAACAAAACGAAGAATCTGCACACAAAGAGGCAAAAAAGAAAAGGCGGAGCAAAGCCCCGCCCTTCATTAATGATTGGTCCAGCTAAGCCTTATTCGAGGCCAGCCACATCCGCATGACTAAGGCCGAGCGCTTTTACAACACCGTTGAAGAAGTCCACTTCAAATGGGCTTACGCGGCCATCAGCCTTCAAAACTTTTGCAAGCGCATCAACGATCGCGCAACGCTCGGAAGCGTCAAACTTGCCCGCAACACCGGAAAGATATTTTTCCAGTGACCCCTCTGTATAAAGCGCGGAATTCGCTGCAACACGAATGTCTTTCTCGCTGACATCTTCACCAACAGCATCTTTGAGGATACGCTGCACGGTCGCCACTTCAAGCCCCGCTATATTCGTATCCGCCGCTGTGGCTCGTGTCAGGGTCATAAAGAGCGCTTCACGGATCACTTCTTTCTTCTCCGCTTCACTCAGCTCTTTCCCACGAAACAGCCCCAAGATATTTTCCAGCTGCATGAGCGACATGCTACCCCTCCGTATAAAACACTAGATAAAATTACATTTAAGCCGATACCAACCCAAATCTTGCGGCGGGTCAAGGCCCATCATGGAAAATAACCACACAATTTGCACGACCTATCAAACCATGACTTGGTTTCAAGACAGCTTTAGTTGAAACTGAAACTCAATCAAACAAAATATATATATATTTCCCAAAAATCTGATACTAGTGACAGCTACACTTTTGGCCAACAAACTGTGCCTTGAGAATAGCTTGAGCATACAACATAAAGTGTTATGGGAACGCAAAGAAAAGATGACATACACTTACGAATACCCCCATCCTGCGGTCACCACCGACATTGTAATCTTCACAGTGCGGGACGCGAAACTTCATGTCTTGCTCATAAAACGCGGCATGGACCCATTTAAAGGGTCTTGGGCACTTCCCGGCGGTTTTGTTCGTATGGAAGAAAGCCTCGAAGATTGCGCGAAGCGTGAACTTGAAGAGGAAGCCGGCCTGAAAGATGTATATCTGGAACAGCTATATACATTTGGCACACCCAACAGGGACCCACGCGAGCGCGTTATCAGTGTTTCCTATTATACGTTGACACCTTCAGAGAATCTTGAACTTAAGGCCGGGACCGACGCATCCGAAGCGCAATGGTTTGCCATTGATGAACTCCCTGCTCTGGCCTTTGATCATTCGAGTATCGTAGAAACAGCCCGTGCTCGCCTGTCGGCCAAGATGGAGTATTCCACAATCGGCCTGCAATTCATGCCAGAGGAATTTACGCTCTCACAATTGCAGACTGTTTATGAGCAAGCGATCGGCAAGGAACTCGACAAGCGCAATTTCCGCAAATGGATTCTGTCCCTCAACCTTATTGAAGAAACAGGCAAGAAGTTTTCGCGCGGCGCACACCGCCCTGCGATGCTGTTCCGCATCATTGATCCGTCAAGTGTCAAGATCATCCGTTAACGATTGTATTGATTGGGGGGGGTAGGTGGAAATTCCACCTAGAAGGGACTTGCCCCGCCTCAGCCAATTCCTGAGCCATTCTTTGCTGCCAACAAAAAGGCCCGCCAAATGGCAGGCCTTTATCCATGAGAACTTCAAGCTTTCTCTCAAACGTTTATCAGCCTGAAACCTTCAAAAGTGACTTTTTCAGTTCCTGGCTACGCTCAAGCGCCATATAGGAATCCATGAGGATTTCCATTGTATTGAAGGTCTGTGATTCAGCTTCAAGGTCTGCTTCTGAATCCGCGCCAGCGGCTGGTGCCACACCAGACAATGCCGCTGCCGACATTTCTTCGATCTGGCTTTCAAACTGGCCCTGAACAAGATCAAAAACCCGGCTAGTTTCGCGCGTGCCTTCATAAAGCGAGGCAAACTTTTCGCTGGCGCCTTCACCTTCCATCATCTGCTGATGACAGCTCTGCACCTCAGCAAATGCAGTCATAACCGAGCGAAACATCTTTGTTGTCTCAACAATTTTTTGATCTGCATTCATGGCGTCTGTGCCTTTCAGCTCAGGCAGGCCTTCCTTATACGCAGCAATCGGTGCAAGGCATGTGCCTTCATATGATGCCAACTCACCTGCAGCGGCACCCGTTGATCCAATTGCGATACCAAAAATCAATGCGGCCACACGGCCTTTACTAACGATCATGATGTCTCCCAACATTCCCTATTACGTTCCAAATCGCCCCACGAGCCGGGGATTTTGACGTAATTTTAATTAAATTGCAATTTTCCAGTAAAAAGACACCTGAAACAGCAGCCAGAGGCTTGATTTCTATAATTATTTTTTACCACCAAGGTATTCTTCAGCCTTCTTGTATCCCAGTTCGATCAACTCTTCGGCACGGTCGAACTCCAGCATCTTGCAGGCATTCCTTGGAATTTCGATCAGATGGTCAGGCGGATACGCCGCTAGCTTTTGCCGCGCAATAGTCCCCTGCATTGTTTCAAAGGCTTGCAGGGCCACACCAAAGATATCGCCGGTTGGCTGGCCCTTGTCTTTCGCCCCCGAACGGTACAGACGCTTGCTTAGTGCAGCGAGAGCTTCTTGAATTTTGGACCCGTTCTCAGGTCTTTCCTTTTTTGACGGCGTTTCTGGAACCTGTTCCTTTGCAGGTTCTTCCGCATCCAGATTCACCGCGATGGTAAGATCGGTATCATCCCCAAAGGTTGGTACGATCGGCACCGGATTCAGCACACCACCATCGATCAGCATCGCACCATTATAGTTGTAGGGCGTGAAAAATAGTGGAATGGAAATCGAAGCCCTGATGGCGCTGAACAAGTCTCCCCTGTTCAGCCAGACCTCTTTCTCGTTTTCCATGTCTACCGCGACTGCCGTAAACTTGATCGGAAGGTCCTCAATCTTATGGGTTCCCACAAGCTCAGTCAGGGCGCGGATAATCTTGTCGCCTTTAACGAAGCCGCTGCGACTCCAGGCAATATCCAACAGGTTGATAACGTCAAGGCGCTTGATGGACCTGATCCAGGCCTCAAAGGCTTCAAATTCACCGGCAGCATAAATGCCGCCGACCACAGCACCAGAAGAACAGCCGCAGATTGACTGAATTTCATAGCCATTTTCTTCAAGCCATTTGATAACGCCAATATGCGCCACGCCCCTTGCGCCACCGCTTCCCAGAACGAGAGATACGGTTTTCTTACCCTGCCCTTTTGTAATGGTGACTTCCTTTCAGGATTGCATCTGAACCACAGTGCCAGACATATCCTGCATCGGTGTTGCGCTCAAGGGGTGAGCACGCGGGCCTTTATTCCGCCTTTGTCGATGGCGTATTTGAACGCACGATCGCAGCGGCTTCCCTGATCACTTCCAGGTCACCGATATGATTGGCAAGCAGTAGAATAAGCTTTGCATTGGCTTTTTCGCTTTCCTCATCCGTCATGCCGCGATGCATATCGATGATCACCTGATACACATCGTCATAATTTTCCAGGTTTTCACAAACAGTCAAAGAACCCATGGTCATTCCTTTCCGCTGGACCTACTCGCCAGCGAGCGCCTTCCGCATAGCCGCGGCCACCTTTGATGTATCAAGCGCACCCCACCGGGCGGCAACATATTGATCGGGACGGAACAGATAAGTCGTCGCCGCTTCTGCCGCCAGCCTTTCAGCCAACAACCCTGTCGGGTCGCCCAAGACATCGAAATCAGCGTCTTCCGTTGGCCCTACGAGCAGCACACTAAAGGGCGCAGTCCCTTCAACAAGCTTTTTAAGTGCAGCCCGCTCGTCATCGGCAAGACCGCCTTCACCCACGAAGGTCACCAGCTTGAATTCCCAGCCAATTTGATTGATGAACCAAGCGGACTTGTCGCCCACTGTCACCGGCGCATCGATTGAGTTCGTGCCCGGCTCAACGCCCCCGTTCCATTCTTCGCCATCCGGTGTATTCAGGCTGGAATACGGGTAAGGAACCGGCATGGACAAACGGCCAGAGTTCACAAAGCTACGAATACAGGGTTGGTCTTTGGCCAATTCCAGCACTGCATCCCGGAAAACCGTGGAAACATGGCTTTTCGGTGTAATGAAATCGGTTGACCGGGTCGAGTTCAGAATATTGATTTCAGCCGCGAGGGATCTTTCTTCGTCATAGCTTGCGATCAGGGCGTCATCAGCCTGGCCCCTAAGCACCAGATCAAGCTTCCATGCCAGGTTATCCGCATCCTGAAAGCCCGTATTGGCACCACGCGCACCAAAGGGGGAAACAAGGTGGGCGGAATCACCCGCGAAAATCACCCGGTCCTTGACCATCTGCTTCACCTGGCGGCAATTGAAGGTATAGATGGAAATCCATTCATATTCGAATTCCACATCGTCCCCAAGCATAGCCTTGATCCGCGGTGTGACATTTTCGGGCTTTACGATCTCTTCCCGGTCAATGTCCCAACCCACTTGGAAGTCAATCCGCCAAACATCATCCGGCTGCTTATGCAGCAGCACCGATTGCCCCGGATTAAACGGCGGATCAAACCAGAAATGCCGCTCAAGTGGCCTTTCTGCCTTGAACTTCACATCAGCAATCAGGAAGTTATCCTTGAAGGTCTGGCCTTCGAAATCCATACCCAGCATCTTCCGCGTGGGGCTGTGCGCGCCATCACAAGCAACAAGCCAATCCGCCTTGAGCTTATAGGGCCCCATTTCAGTACCAACCGTGACCAGAACCCCGTCCTTGCTGTTTTCAAGGGAAGAAACCTCATTCCCCCAGCGGATTTCAACGTTATCAAGCTTTTCAAGTTCCGCGATATTGAACTCTTCGTTGTAATATTGCTGGATGTTGATCATCCCGGGGAACTTCTGATCCTTCAGCGGCAGCAGGTCAAAGCTGTAAACAGGATCTGGGTCGTCTTTGAAAAAGACCCGTCCCACATTCCAGCTTACGCCCTTTTCAACCATGGCTTCACCAAAGCCCAGGCGGTCCATGATCTCAAGCGGTCGCTTGGCATAGCAGATCGCGCGCGATCCGTCTGAAAGTTGAGTATCCCGGTCCAGTACCAGAACCTTATGCCCCCGAAGCCCCAGATCAAGGGCAGTTGCAAGCCCGATGGGGCCAGCGCCGATTACAAGAATCGTTGTCTGCTCCACGTCGCCAGAGGAGACGGCTGCCGGAACGCAGGGCTTAAAAGACGGGGGAACATAAGGCATCTGAACTCTCCGAAATACTCAATGGCGATAGATTAGTCCTGTAGCTGGGCCCAAACTTCGCGGTCACGCTCAGCCGTCCAGATACGGGGCCAGTCTGTACCATCGAATTCGTCCCAAAGGCGCTGCACGTTGAACGGCAAGCAGTGCTCGAAAATCGGCCATGCACCAAACTTCGGCGCCAGCATCTCATGCGTTGCTTCAAACGCTTCCTTGAGCGTGCCACCGCGCTTGTGAACGCCCCCAACCTGTTGGATCATGCCATTCAGAAACTCACGCGTTTGCTCAATCGCAGCATCGACACGGTCACGGCCCGTTGCCACTGCACCACGGCCACCGATAAGGGCTTCAGCGCCATACGCTTTTACTTTATCAAGCGTGCCGGAGGCCCAATCCATATGGAAAGCATCGCCAGTATAAAGCGCGGCTTCGGCTTCAACCAGATCGCCCGCAAACAGGATTTTCTGCTTCGGCAGCCAAGCCACAATGTCGCCAGCGGTATGACCACGGCCACAATGCTCAAGCACCAGCGTACCCCTGTCACCGCCTAGATCGATTTCCATACGGTCATTAAATGTGATGTCCGGGTGGGTAAGGCCTGGGATTGAATCCGGGTCTTTGAACAGGCGCGGCATGCGGCCAAATTCACTGTCCCAATCTTCCTTGCCGCGCTCGTTGATCAGAAAAGCTGTCTTTTCATGGGCAATGATGGTTTCGGCTTCAAATGCCGCAGCGCCCAACACCCGCACGGCATGATAGTGCGACAGAACCAGGTATTTTACCGGCTTCTGCGTATGCTCACGCAGCTTGGCAAGCCATTCACCTGCGGCCACTGGTGTCGCGCGGGCCTCAAAGGCTACCAGAAAATCTTCACCCTCAATCGCGCCTACATTCGGGTCTCCTTCCGCTGTCAGCGCATAAACACCGTCCGCGAGGACCTCAAGCGTTTCTACTTTTTCACCCAAATCTGCTGATGACGCAAAAGCCTTAGCCATGCCTGTCTCCTGTTACTAAACTTGAAAGTCAATATAGGGTGGATTGTGCCACCCCACTGTCCTTTCCATGAAGGACAAATTCTTACGAGGCGAAACGCCCCCGCAAACACATGGAAAAGAGCTCATTCTGCGAAGAAATGCCAAGCTTCGCATAGGCCCGCTTCCGATAGGTAGCGACACTTGTGGGGGCGATATTAAGGTCGAGCCCGATTCCCGTCGTCGTGAAGCCAAGAAGAATGCGTTCGCACACTTGCTTTTCCCGCTCAGTTAGCACTCGGAAAGGCTCGATATCGTGCGACACCATATTGTGGACGATACTTTTCCTGACGATATTCTCGCTACCATTATCCTGAAAGACATGGCCTCGCGCTTTCGCGAGTTCATAATGCTTTGCCACGAGCCCGGTTGCCAACGGCATAACGGCCCGTAAGGTTTCCCATTCTTCGTCTGAATAAGCACAAGATCCCTGCATACGGTAGAAATTGCAGTAAACCTTGCCATCTTCCACTTTGCCGACTGCTGCGGCCTTGTCAATCAGGCCACTCCGGTCAAAGAAATGGTTCTTGTAGGCGGGGTCATAGTCTTCATTCATACCGCGACGACGCTTGAAGGAATGGTAGCGCACATTGTCCAGTTCCTGCAGGTCCCGAAAATTCGGGTCGTCTTCATGAAACTTTTCAACGTACGCGCGCGCAAGCTTTTCAGCGTCATGTGCTGGCATACGGCTGTGCGTGAACAAATGGCCCGCTTCACCGCTTTCCGAATAAGTAAAGATCACACAGTGATCCACCGGCACTACATCTGACAGGAACTGCATCAACCTTTCTTCAAAGGCAGGTTCGCCCACAACACGGACCACGCGTGCAACGGCATCAAGCAGATCTGCTGCCGTTGCACTTGTTTGAACCAATTCTGCAAATGCTGTGTTCATCTAATCCTTAATGTCCAGATGGTTTTGCAATGTTTGATCCCAGTTCAGATTCCAGCGCCTGACGCGGATATGTTGCCCGGTCAACCATCGCCTGTGGCGTGCGGTCGAACCAGGAAATCAACATCACAAGCAGGAATGTAACCGGCATACTGATCACAGTTGGATAGGTATAGGGGAACAAGGCCTCTTCATACCCAAGGGCCGCCACCATCACGCCCGGGCTGGCAACGATAAGGCCAACGCACAGTGCAAGGCCGAGGTAACCTCCCCACACGACGCCGCGTGTTGTAAGGCCCTTCCAGTAAAGCGCCAGAATGATGATCGGGCAATTCACACTTGCCCCAATTGCCAGCGCCAAAGCAGCCGTAACGGCCACGTTTTCGCCCTCAAAGGCAAGGCCAAGCAAAATCGCCAACACACCGATGGCCAGCGTTGCTGTTCGCGTTACCTTCACTTCACTTTTGTCATCCAATCGACCGTCAGAGAAAACCTGAGAATACAGATCATGCGCGATTGTCGCCGCACCAGACAGCGTCAGCCCCGCAACCACCGCCAGAATGGTGGCAAAGCACACAGCCGCCATGAAACCAAACATCAGGTCGCCACCTGCAATGCGCGACAGGTGGATGGCCACCATGTTTGCACCGCCAATCAAACTACCGTTTTCATCAAAAATGCTGGTGTCTGTTGCCAGCAGGAAAACCGCACCAAGCCCGATGATCAGGATCAGGATATAAAAATACCCCATGATGGATGTGGCATAGAACACAGACTGGCGCGCATCTGATGCGTCCTTAACCGTGAAAAAGCGCATCAGAATGTGGGGCAAGCCCATCACCCCAAAGGCCATGGTCAGCGCCACAGTTGCCACGGCAATCGGATCACCGCTGAACCAACCGCCCGTACCCAGGATCCGTTCACCAAGCGGGCTTATATCTGCCGCGCGGCTCATCACTGCATCAAACGAAAAACCCGCTGTCTGAAGGATTGCAAAGGTCAGGTAGGTGCCACCCAGCAACAACAGGCTGGCTTTAATAATCTGCACCCACGTTGTGGCCACCATGCCGCCAAAAGCAACATAGATGGTCATCAACAGGCCAACGATCAGTATCGCCCAGATATAATCCAGGCCAAACAGTATCTGGATCAACGTCCCGGCTCCCACCATCTGGGCAATCATATAAAAGGTTACGATGCTGAGGGAAATGCACGACGCCATGATGCGGACCGGCTTTTCCTTCAATCTGTTTGAAAGAACATCAATGAAAGTAATGCTGCCAAGGTTGCGGAATCGTTCCGCAATCACCATCAAAATCAGGGGCCAGCCAACCATAATACCGACACCGAGGACAAACGCGTCCTGCCCGCGGAAATAAATTGCCCCGGTAATCCCCAGGAATGTGGCGGCAGACATAAAATCGCCTGCAATGGCCATTCCGTTCTGCCAGGGCTTAAGCCCGCCACCAGCCACCAGAAAATCGCTCCGGGACTGCACATGCTTTGCCGCCCACCATGTGATCAGGAGGGTCGTTGCAACAAAAACCAGAAATGTACCAATGGCCACCATATTGAGGGGCTGTTTTTCAACGCCTTCCGAAGAAACGGCCGCCGCAAATGCGGGGTCTGCGATGGCGAATACAGAGAAAATGAAAGCCACTAAAGAAAAAGAGATAAAGCCGAACCTATTCATGGGGTTTCCCCTCTCTAATACGGTTCATATTCGGATCAAGCCTGTTACGGCACCACCACGTGTAAATGCCCGCGGTCAGCACGCCAAGAACAACCATTGCAACGGATGCAATGATCACAAGCGTCATCTCGCCCCAAACCTTTTGGCCGCCCAGAGCGCCATCACCGGTCAGCAAATAAGCGTACAAAACATAGCCGAGAAGCAAAATGCCGCTCAGCGTCAAAGAAATGCTAACCCTTTGTTTTACAAAAGGTTTGATGTCCTGAAGTTGTTTGCGTTCGTCCTTCGACAAGCCATTCGACATAGGGCTGGTGATCCTGTCAGAAAATTGAAATTACAGAGAGCATCAGGAGCAAATGATGCAATGCACCAAATGCTCCTGATAACTTGGGGGGAAAGAAATCCCTTAGTAATTATAGGTCAGCGTCAGACCGTAAGTCCGTGGCATGCCATGCAGGGCAAAAGCGATACGCGAACCACGCTGTGTAAATACGTGGGTCCGGTATTTTTCGTTGCCGATGTTCTGCGCCCAGGCAGCCAGCTCGTAGCGACCATCTTCAGACTTCCAGCCTAAACGAGCATCCCACAGATTGTAGCTTGGGATTGTCGCCAGATCATTGTTGTCTGGATCATAGTAGCTCAGGCTTTGGTAGCGCCATTCCAGCTTCGCTGAAATCGTGCCGTTTTCAGACATGTCATGCGTATATTGCGCATAGGCATTGGCACTGTTCTTTGGTGCCTGACGCAGGCGGTTGCCATCAAAGTTCGCTGTTGGATCAGCCGCAGATGGTGTGCCCTGGAAGTTGGTATATGTGGCATCCAAGTATGCATAGGAACCACCCACTTCGAAGTCACGCGTGATAAGCGCAGTCCACTCCACTTCAAGGCCCTTGATTTCAGCTTCACCCGCGTTCTCAGTGATAAATTCACCAAAGTCACCACCAAGTGGTTGGAAGAAGCGTGTAACCTGCAGGTCTTTATAGTCGGTGTAGAAGGCCGTTACGTTCAAGCGCAGGCGACGGTCCAGAAGGTCAGACTTGAAACCAATCTCATAGTTGGTTGCTTCCTCTGGATCAAACGGTGTGCTTGCAACGGCTGCTGTGGATGCACCACCAGTGAAACCACCGCTTTTAAAGCCTGTGGAAACGTTGGCATACGCAAGCACAGAGTCGTTGATGCGGTAATCAAGTGCGATACGCCAGGAGAAGTCTTCCCATGAATCCTCAAATGCCACCTTGTCGAAGGCTTTGAGAAGGAGACCAATACCTGGATCCAGTACAGATTCAGCCGTTCCCTTCTTCTTGTCGTAAGAATAGCGCAGGCCAACAGTCAGCCCCAGATCATCATTCACGTGGTATGTGCCTTGGCTATATAGCGCCCAGCTTGTACCTTTGTGCGTCTGGTATGATGTCTCAACGTCCTGACCTGCGGGGCCACCAAGAGTGGTGAACTCAAACGTCTCAGAACGAGTGATCTCTTCATCACTGAAGAAGGCACCGACAAGCCAGTCAAATGTCTCACCACCAGGAGATGTCAGTCGGAATTCCTGCATCCACTGCTCCGATGCTTCAATCGCGGAGTCATTGATATCGAAGGTGAAGCCTTCACTCGCAGAATCCGTGAGCGGAATACCCGGGTTGCCGGAAGACCCTGTCAGGTCAATCAGGCCTGGATATGGAGGCAGACCTTCGGAATCTTCAAGCCAGTCAAAGTCACTCTCACGGTAAGCAGTGAGGGACATGAAGCTTGCCCAATCCATGTGGTAATCAAGTTTCAGGTGCGTACCGAAAACATCACGCTCGGTATAACCTTCTGTCTCAGCCAAGGTGTTCCACGGATCACCCGCGCCACCCAGTGCTTCATTCACAGCAACAGGGTCTGAGGCACAGCCACAGTCATGCAGCGGGCCAGCCGAGCCAACTGGTTCACGGTTGGTCGCCCCCATGCTGTCGTCAGCACCATCAAACGAGAGCAAGGCTTCGAAGTTATCGCTAAGAAGCCAACGGAACTGGGCACGCCAAGCAAAGGTATTTTGCTCGCCCCACTTCTCGCCGTAATTCTCGCCTGGCAGAACGTTTTCGATATAACCGTCACGCTTGCGGCGTGAGAAAGCAAACTTACCGAAGAACTTGTCGCTGATCGGGCCGGAAATCATCCCGCCTGTATCAAACGTGTCGTAGTTGCCAACAGTTTGGCGAAGACGAATGTTTGTCTCTTCAGTCGGCTTGGAGGTTACAAAGTTGATAGAACCACCGATGGAGTTTTTACCGTACAGGGTACCCTGCGGACCACGAAGAACCTCGACACGCTCAAGGTCGAAGATGTCAAACACTTGCGCTGTACGCGCAGCGATATAAACACCGTCGATGGACACAACAGTTGAGTCAGATGCGGAAGCACCATCCTCCTTAGTACCGATACCACGGATTGCGATCTCTGGTTGCCCTGGGCTAAAGGCCGCGAACACCATACCCGGCGTACGGTTGCCGACATCCTGCAGCGAAGCAATGTTGGCTTCACGCAATTTATCGCCCGCGATGGCGGTAATTGCGAGAGGCACGTCTTGCATGCTTTCAGAGCGCTTTTGCGCCGTTACGGTGATTTCCTCAAGAAAAAAGCCACCAGAATCTTCATCCTGAGCCAGGATATTGCTAGATGGCAGCACAGCCAGCATGGCAGTGGCCGATGCAGTAAGCATAAGTTGTTTCATTTCACTTCCCATTTTCTTTACCGGTAAGCTAGGCGCCTCTTGGTAAATCTTATGTCTTTGACGGTTCCACTCCGCCTGCTTGATGACACTTGATTCAATCCATCCCGGTATTGAACAGTTTCCCCTTCGGTAAACCTATCCGTGTTGCTCAACAGCATCTGTCCCCTTTTTGGATGACACGGGGCTTAATCATCCGTAGCTGGCTGTTGACTGGATAGTATATTGACTGATCAATCAGTCGATAAATTTACTAACCTCCTCCTCGTCCATTTTTCACTTCATACGCTTTTGATAACTCAAGACACTTAATTAAGCGTCAAAATCTAGAACGATATCATCCGACACAGGGTAAGATTGACACGTAAGAATGAATCCTTTTTTAACATCCTCGTCTTCCAGGCCATAATTTAGTACCATTTCTACATCGCCCTTCACAACTTTTGCGCGACAAGTGCAGCAAACACCACCTTTACACGAAAATGGTACATCCACGCCGTTATCAGCGATCGTATCCAAGAGCGGCTTCTCGGATTTGCCAATTTTCATATTGAAGCTTTCGCCGTCGCGAATCACCGTCAGGTCAACATCTCCCTCTTGCACCTTGGACGGTTTCGCTGGCGCCTGTGCGGCAACAGATTTATCAACGCCAAAATGCTCATGATGAATACGGGATTGGTCCAGTCCCATTTCCGAAAGAACCGCACTCACCTCTTCAATCATGGTACCAGGCCCGCAGATAAATGCGTCATCAATACCGTCAACTGGCGTCATTCTGGACACAACGTCCCGAACCTTGTCTGCATTCAGGCGACCGTTATAAATTTCGATATCGTTGCTTTCCCGGCTCAGGAAATGAAATACCGTAAAACGATCCATATATCGGTTCTTCAGGTCAGACAGGCGGTTTTTGAAAATGATCGAACGGCTGTCCCGATTACCAAAATAAAGCGTGAAAGTGCTTTTGGGTTCAGTTTCCAAGATCGTTTTAATAATCGAGATGATAGGCGTAATGCCACTACCCGCCGCGAAAGCCACGTAATTCTTGGCAGCATTTGGATCAAGCTCAGTTCGGAAATTGCCGATAGGAGGGAAAACTTCCAGAACATCCCCGACCTTCAGTTCGTCGTTGGCGAAAGTCGAGAACAAGCCACCATCTACTTTGCGAATGGCGATATCCAACTGGTTGTCGTTTACGCTGGACGCAATGGAGTAGCTCCGCCGCACGTCTTCTCCACCGATATCCTTTCGCAGGCCAACATGCTGGCCTTGAGCGTATTTATAAAGATCGCTCAAATCCTCAGGTACTTCGAAGCTGACGCAAACAGTGTCAGGGGTTTCCTTAACAACATTCTGAACTTTCAACGGATGGTAATGCTTCATTGGTTCATCCCCGACTTAGATACATTTGAAATATTCGAAAGGTTCCAGGCAATCTTCACACTTGAAAAGCGCCTTGCAGGCCGTTGAGCCAAACTCGCTCACCAGCTTGGTTTTTGTTGACCCACATTGTGGGCAGGCGATCGCCATTTCCGCACCTCGCGTGCCACAAGGCGATGGCGGCGCAATACCATATTCCTTCAATTTCCTGCGCCCCTCTTCCGACATCCAGTCAGATGTCCATGGCGGCGACAGAACAGTCTCCGTTTCCGGCTGATAGCCCGCGTCCTTCAACGCCAACTCAATGGCAGCTGTAATCAGGCTTGTGGCTGGGCAGCCAGAATAAGTTGGTGTCACCCCCAATTTCACGGTGCTGTCACCTGTCATTTCCACATTGCGGATAACGCCTAGATCCACCACTGAAAGGGCCGGCACTTCAGGGTCTGGCACGCCCTCAAGCACATGCCAGACATGATCTTCAGTACCGAATTCTGGGGCCACGTCCATACCTTCACCCATTACCAGGAAAGGCCGGGATAGGCGCGCTGCAGGAATTGAAGTTCTGCCAACAAATGACCGAGATGCTCAGTATGGTGGCCTGCCACCCTGCCCTTCGTGGGTGCCGCCTTGCGGGCGGAGGGTGCAACAGCAATCTCTTCCAGAAGCGCAGCAACCTGTTCGTTCCAAGCGTCCTTCAAACTGGAAGGGCGCGGCACAACGCCAGCTTCATAAAGAGATTCTTCCGCCTCTACGTCCTTGAACATTTCAAAGGTAAAGGCCCAAAGGTCTTCAAGGCCTTCTTTCACGCGCCGGTTTCCTTCATCTGTACCAAGCGCAAGCCGACGCAGCCAATCAGAGGAAAAACGCAGATGATATTCCAGTTCACGCACTGATTTCAGCGCTATCGCCGCCACCTTCTCATCGGACGATTTGGCGAGACCTTCGGCGCGCATTTTACTGAACAGCGTAAAAAGATAATGGCGCATAACAGTTTTGCCAAAATCACCGTTCGTCTGTTCAACCAACAAATGGTTACGGAACTCATGCGCATCGCGATGATACGCCAGGTCGTCAGCATCTTTGCCTTGGCCATCAAGTTCAGCTGCATATTCGTAATAAAGCTGCGCTTGCCCGATCAGATCAAGCGCCAGATTCGAGCAGGCAATATCCAGCTCCATCGCAGGTGCATGACCAAGCCATTCTGACACACGCTGGCCTAGAACAAGGCTGTCGTCAGCAACGCCCAGCACGTAATCCAAAAGGGCTGCGTTGGGTGTGTTTTCTTTCGTCGCCATCTATGCCTCCTTAAATATTCGGAACATCTTTGGGGATGTCATAGAAGGTTGGGTGGCGGTAAATCTTGCTTTCCGCAGGCTCGAACAATGCCGCTGCTTCACCAGGATCAGACGCCGTAATATCCTTCGAACGAACCACCCAAATGCTGGTTCCTTCGCTGCGGCGCGTATAAAGATCACGGGCGTTGTCGATCGCCATATTGGCATCCGCGGCATGAATGCTGCCGGCATGCTTATGCGACGTGCCGTTCTTGGAGCGAATAAATACTTCGTAAAGGTCCCACTGGTTGCTCATACTCAATTCCTCCATCAAGCCACTTCGGCACTTTGTTGTTGTTTTGCTGCGTAAGCTTCGGCTGCTTCACGAACCCAGGCACCATCGTCATATGCTTTCACACGCGCCTGAATGCGATCGCGGGCGCAAATACCGTCACCGCGCACAACCGACCAGAATTCATCCCAATCAATGTCGCCATAATCATAATGGCCGCGCTCTTCATTCCACTTGAGGTCAGGGTCTGGCACCGTAAGGCCCAACGCTTCTGCCTGCGGAATTGTTGCATCAATAAAGCGCTGACGCAGTTCGTCGTTAGTGAAGCGTTTGATCTTCCAAGCCATAGACTGTGCGGTGTGCGTAGATTCCTCATCTGGCGGGCCGAACATCATCAAGGATGGCCACCACCAGCGGTTCAGTGCATCCTGCGCCATCTGCTTCTGGGCTTCAGAGCCCTTGGCCATCGCCATCATCAGCTCATACCCCTGACGCTGGTGGAAGCTTTCTTCCTTACAAACACGAACCATTGCACGGGCGTAAGGGCCATAGCTCGTGCGGCACAGTGGAATCTGGTTTGTGATGGCAGCACCATCCACAAGCCAGCCAATCGCGCCGATATCTGCCCAATTCAGGGAAGGATAGTTGAAAATGGTTGAATATTTGGCTTTGCCTTCATGAAGCTGCTGCACAAGATCATCGCGGGAAACACCCAGCGTTTCTGCTGCGCTGTAAAGATAAAGCCCATGGCCTGCCTCATCCTGAATCTTCGCGATCAGGATCAACTTACGGCGCAGCGATGGCGCGCGCGTTACCCAATTGCCTTCAGGCAACATACCAACAATTTCCGAATGGGCGTGCTGCGCAATCTGGCGGATCAGGGTTTTACGGTAAGCTTCCGGCATATAATCCTTCGGCTCGATGAACTGGTCGTCATCAATCCGCGCCTGGAAGGCAATATCATCTTCGCCTACCTGGGCAATCGCTTCCCGTTGGTCTTTCTGCTTTTGCTCTTTCGTGCGCAAATCAGTCGTGTACATTTGACAGCCTCATTTCGCTTTTGTCCGCTCTTACTCTTGACGACGCCAATGTTTCCGCGGAACACATGATCACAATTTATAATTAATCGACCAGTCAGTCAATATATAGCCAATAAGTTAAAGAAACCTGTTCGGCTTTTAATTATTCCTGTTGTCGACCACCCTTTTTGCTTTTCCTTCAGACCGCGGTACACCGCCTGGTTCCCGAAGATCAATTTTGGTGGAAACGCCAATAAGATCCTTAATTTTCTTCTGCAGCGAAAGCGCGGCCGCCGCCATGCTGTCGCTATCGGCAGCATTCGGCGCAGCCTCAGTAACAACAGTCAGCGTATCCATCCTGCCCTGCCGGTTAATTTCACAGAAATAGTGCGGCGACAGGCGCGTATCCTGGCAGATCAGATCTTCAATCTGGGTTGGGAACACGTTCACACCACGAATAATCATCATATCGTCACTGCGCCCGCGGATGCGGTCCATGCGGCGCATGGTGCTTGCAGTTCCCGGCAGCAGGCGTGTCAGATCACGGGTCCTATAGCGAATGATCGGCAAAGCCTCTTTGGTAAGGGAGGTGAAAACCAGCTCGCCCTCTTCGCCATCAGGCAACACTTCTCCTGTCTCCGGATCAATAATTTCAGGATAGAAATGATCTTCCCACAGAGTTGGGCCGTCCTTTGTTTCACGGAATTCCTGACCAACCCCCGGCCCCATCACTTCAGACAGGCCGTAAATATCCATCGCATCAATGCCAAAGCGCGCTTCGATTTCCTGGCGCATTTCTGCGGTCCATGGCTCAGCGCCGTGAATACCGATCTTGAGCGACGTTGAGGACGGGTCAATACCCAGGCGCTCAAAGCCATCAGCCAGCGCCAGCATATAGGAAGGCGTTACCATGATGATCTCTGGCTTGAAATCCTGAATAAGCTGCACTTGCTTGTCGGTTGCCCCACCTGACATAGGCACCACCGTACAGCCGCAGCGCTCTGCCCCATAATGGGCACCAAGACCGCCTGTAAACAGGCCGTAACCGTATGCAATATGCACCATATCACCAGCCTTGCCGCCAGCCGCACGAATTGACCGGGCTACGACATCAGCCCATGTGCTGATATCATTCAGCGTATAACCCACAACCGTTGGCTTGCCTGTGGTGCCACTGGAAGCATGCAGGCGTGCCACATTTTCCCTTGGCACAGCAAACATGCCAAACGGGTAATTGTCGCGCAGGTCCTGCTTCACTGTGAAGGGGAACTTTGCCAAGTCACTAAGGCTTTTCAACTCGCTTGGGTGTACGCCTGCCGCATCAAAAGACTGCCGATAGAAGGGCACATTTTCATAAGCATGCGCGAGCGACCATTTCATTCTTTCAAGCTGGGCAGCCTGAAGTTCATCGCGGGAGGCCTTCAATAAAGCATCTGCTTGGATTGTCATTGCTCAGCCCTCCTTAAACGCGCTCAATAACCATGGCGATGCCCTGGCCAACGCCAATGCACATGGTGCAAAGGCCATAACGCCCGCCTGTATTCTGCAGTTCCCGCGCAGCTGTCAGAACAAGCCGCGCGCCGCTCATACCAAGGGGGTGCCCCAGTGCGATGGCGCCACCGTTTGGATTTACGCGCTGATCGTCATCAGCAACGCCAAGCTGGCGCAAAACAGCCAGCCCTTGGGCGGCGAAAGCCTCATTCAGCTCGATAACATCCATGTCACCGATGCTAAGCCCTGTCATAGCAAGCACCTTCTCGCTCGCAGGCGCCGGGCCAATGCCCATGATACGCGGCGGCACACCCACTGTGGCTGTTGCCACAACACGCGCCATCGGCGTCAGGCCTTGGGCCTTCGCAGCATCCTCAGACGCAACAATCAGGGCGCAAGCCCCATCGTTCACGCCCGATGCATTACCCGCCGTTACAGTACCGCCCTGCCGGAAGGGTGCAGGAAGCTTTTGAAGCTGTTCGATCTTGCTGCCCGCCCGAGGATGTTCGTCAGTGTCGAAAAGGCGCGTTTCCTTGCGGCTTATTTTCACCTCAAGGCCAACAATCTCTTCAGCCAACCTGCCGCTCGCGATCGCCTTTTCCGCCTTTTGCTGGCTCAAGAGCGCGAAAGCGTCCTGGTCTTCGCGCGATACACCAAAATCTTCCGCAACATTTTCGGCCGTCTCGGGCATGGAATCGATGCCCCAGTTATCCTTGATCAGACGGTTTACAAAGCGCCAACCAATCGTGGTGTCATAAATTTCAGCGTTTCGGGAAAAGGCCTGCGTTGCCTTGGGCATAACGAACGGCGCGCGGCTCATGCTTTCCACACCGCCTGCAACGATGGTGGATGCCTCGCCTACCTTGATCGCACGGGCCGCCATTGAAACAGCGTCCATACCAGAACCACAGAGGCGGTTAACGGTAGAGCCTGAAACGCTCTCGCCGTATCCGGCCAACAAGGCAGCCATCCGAGCGACATTTCGGTTATCTTCACCTGCCTGGTTCGCGCAGCCAAGAATAACATCATCCAGTTCCCCGGTTTTCAAACCCGGGTTACGGCGCGCCAATTCAGCCAGCGGCACGGCCGCCAGATCATCGGCCCGGACAGAAGACAGGCTTCCACCAAAACGGCCAATTGGCGTCCTGATACCATCACAGATAAATGCTTCGCTCATGGGCTTCCCTTCCTCGAAACTTATTCAAAGTCAATCGGTGTTGAGGTCTGATGGGCCCGCCCAGTAAAACTGGCCACAAGGTCATCATCACCGTTTAATATTTCAATATGGTAAACGCCGGATTTTCCCGCGCGATCTTTCAAACGGCAAACCGCCGTCAGCTCTTCACCTTCACGCCCAGGGCGGAGAAATTCGATCGAACATCCGGATGCCACTGTAACAAAACCAAAAGTATTGCAGGCCAAAGCAAAGGCGCTATCAGCCAAGCTGAACACCGCGCCGCCATGCGCCGTGCCGTAAAAGTTCAGCATATCCTTGCCCACAGTCATGGCCAGCTTGGCATAACCAGGCCCAACATCCAGCATGCGGATACCCAGCGCATTTTCCATGCCGCCCTTCGACCACAAATGGCGCGCGCTCTGCCGCGCAAGTTCCTGCTGTTCAAACGTCACGCTTTAACGCCCCTTGTAGTTTGGGGTGCGTTTTTCAAGAAAGGCCGATACGCCTTCAGCGTAATCTTCAGAATAGCCAGCCTGGCGCATCATCTCTGCCTCCAGCCCAAGTTGTTCCTGAAGGCTGCTTTTATGGCTCACATGGAAAGCTTTCTTGGTAAGCGCCAGACCAAGCGTTGGCCTTTGCGCCAGCGTTTCCGCCAGTTCTTTTGCTTCAGCAGCCAAAGCATCATCAGGCACAGCTTTCCAGATCATGCCCATTTCAACGGCTTCCGCGGCCTTGACCGGCAGCGCAAGCATCGCCAGGGCCTTGGCCTGCGCCATACCAATCAGACGCGGCAGAATGAAGGTACCGCCCGTATCCGGGATCAAGCCAATATTACTGAAAACCTGAACGAACTTCGCGCCTTCAGCGGCAACCACAATATCACAAGCAAGCGCAATGTTTGCCCCTGCCCCGGCCGCAATGCCATTTACTGCGGCCACCGTGGGAACAGGAAGATTATAAAGGCGCGTAATCATGGGCGCATACCCATCCCGCACCGTAGCACCAAGGTCAGGGCGTTCACCGTCTGCACCAACTGCACGCTCATTCAGGTCTTGCCCGGCACAGAAGCCGCGCCCTGCACCCGTGATCAACAAAGCCCTGATGTCTTCTTGCTTCTCCACCACATCCAGTGCGTGGCAAAGCTCCTTGAGCATCACAGCGGTAACGGAATTCAGTTTATCAGGGCGGTTCAGCGACAAATGCGCCACGCCATTTTCAACCACGAATGTGATCGCAGAATAATCCATGGTGCGTCCTCTTCCCATTTCGACACCAGCGTCATGCATCTGACGATGCTTCCCTTCCTGATCGATTCGTTGACCGACCGTTCAATCTTTTATTGACGCCGCATTGATCTTTGTCAATAACTATATGCGTCATTCCGTCACAGGAATTGCGGGAAAGCGCCCATCAAGGGCAGGGAAGTCGCTGATAAAGCGGGAAAATCAGCAGGAGTAAAAAGCAGGTGTCTTTTTTTGAAGCCCATAAAAAAATGATCGACGAGGCTATTGAAGCTGCTCGCTCAAGAGCTTTCTGGAGCCCGTTTTCTGAAATTCCCTCGCGCAGAATTTATGGTGATTCCGCCCCAGACGATGGCGAAGCTGCCTTTTTAAAACTGCTGAACCGACCGTTTGAAATTGATCAGCCAACCACCGGCGAAATGGTTGGTGATGAAAATGCGTTATATGGCACACCCCTTGGCATCCAGTACCCTGCCCCTGATATCGACGGCATTATTACAGCCTCCCAAACCGCGGGAACCGCGTGGGCGAACGTTCCCTTTAAAGAACGCATCGGCATTCTTGTCGAAGCACTTGTGCGCCTGAATCACCGCAGCTTTGAGATAGGCCATGCCGTCATGCATACAACTGGCCAAGCCTTCGCCATGGCGTTTCAGGCCGGCGGCCCCCATGCACAGGACCGAGGGCTTGAAGCCGTTATCTATGCACATGAAGAACTGAGCCGAATACCAGCCCCCATCACCTGGGAAAAGCCCCAAGGGAAGCGACCACCGCAAATAGTCCACAAAGCATTCCATGCCCGACCGAAGGGCATCGCACTTGTAATTGGCTGCAACACCTTTCCCACCTGGAACAGCTACCCCGGGCTATTCGCATCACTGGCCACAGGCAACAGCGTTATCGTTAAGCCGCACCCGCGCGCAATATTGCCGCTGGCGATCACCGTGGAAGTGCTCCGTGAGGTTTTGGCCGAGGCAGCTATTGACCCAAACGTGGTAACCTTGGCAGTTGATACCACCGACAGCCCCATCACCGAAACACTGGTCTCCCACCCTGCAATCGGGATCATAGATTTCACCGGCAGTTCCGCATTCGGCAACCGCATTGAACAGGAAGCCTGCCGCGGGGTTAGAACCTATACGGAGAAATCGGGCGTCAATAACATCCTGATCGATAGCAGCGATGACGTGAAAGGCATGGCAAACAACCTTGCCCTGTCGCTGAGCCTGTATTCCGGCCAGATGTGCACCACCCCACAGAATATTTTCATACCTGAAGGCGGCATCCAGACAGACCAAGGCCACATAACTTTTGACGATGCGGTCAGGCAGATTACAGAAGCGGTTTCCACCCTCCTTGCCGACGATCAGCGCGCGATGGGCATCCTTGGCGCAATCGTAAACGCAGATGTGCGGAAACGCGTAGAGGACAGCCAGAATGACCCAGGTGTTGCCCTGATGGCCCGCCCCATTGTTAATCCGGCAACTGGCAAGATTTGCAGTTACACCCCAACCTGCTGCGTGCTTGAAGCATCAGACACCGCCGTTTACGGGCAGGAACAATTTGGCCCCCTGTTTTACATTATCCGCACACGCGATACCGATCATGCCCTTGAATTGATTGAGAAACTGGTTCGCGAAAAAGGTGCCATGACCTTTGGTGCCTATAGCACTGATGAAGCCATACTTCGCAAAACCGAGGCCACAGCCCTTCAGGGCGGGGTTTCGCTTTCCTGCAACCTCACAAGCTCACTGATGGTCAATCAGGCTGCAGCGTTCAGCGACTTTCATGGTACAGGGGCCAACCCCGCCGCCAACGCAAGCCTGACAGACGCCGCCTTCATTGCCGGTCGCTTCAATATCGTTGAGATACGCCATGACAACAGCTAACCCCGATTGGCATGCAATCCAGCAAACGATTGCGAACAAGAGCTTCAACCAACCGCTAGCGGGGGGCCCGGTAACGACGTTGCTAGGTACCCAGATTACCGGCTATGACGAAGCCACCCGAAGTGCAGGCATCAGTTTTGATCTGGGTGATAGCTTCATAAACGACAACGGCGTTGTGATGGGCGGCATTGTCTCTGCGGCCCTGGACCTGTCCATGGCGATCATCGTGATGGCGATGACACGCCAGGAAGATGCCGTCGCCACCACCAACCTGCAGGTGCAATTCTTTCGGCCCTGCTGGCCAGGGCGATACACAGCAAAAACGCGCATCATCAAAGGCGGCAAGAGCGCCAGTTTTTGCGAAGCATCACTGTTTGACAGTGAAGGCAAGGAAGTGGCGCAAGCAACTTGTACCAACCTTGTCATTACACGGTAACGGGATAGATGAAGATTAAACACAAACGGCGCTACTTCTGCTGGACCGATCCCAGCACAGTTGCTAGTGTCGCGCCGTTTTGAGCTAACAAGGAAGTAGGCAGTTATGGCAAGGCCCCAATCGCCAGATTATGATGAGCGCAAGCAGGCGATCCTGGATGCGGCAACGCGTATCTTCTCTAAAGAGGGATTCCACAAGGCCTCCATTGGTCAGATTGCCCGTGAATGCAACATTTCCAAGTCATTGCTTTATCATTACTTTTCCTCAAAACAGGAAATGCTCTATCGGGCAATGGAAGACCATGTTCTTGATCTTCTTGCAACCGCAGACGAAGTATTGGAACGCAAGCTGCCGCCAGAAGAATGCCTGAGCGAAATCCTGAAGGAATTCATGCATCTCTATGAGAATGCATCAGACAAGCACGTGGTTCT
>JABXIV010000151.1 GCA_013372925.1 Alphaproteobacteria bacterium | reverse complement strand
GAAGTTGCAGAAGAAAAAGCTGCTGTTGAGCAGTATGGTTCTGCAGACTCCGGCGCTAGCCTTGGCGACATCCTTGGTGCTGCGCTTGAGAAAGCCAAAGAAGACAAATAATCAGATTTCCCAACTGGGACTGATCAGAAGGCCGCTCCAACCGGGGCGGCCTTTTATATTGTGCTCTGTTCTTTGAGACAGATTGGCACCACCGTTTAGTTGGTTCGATGAATGAGATATTTGGTCAAGAATCAGGCGTGTTTTCGATTCTCTTTGTTAAAAGTTCTTTTCTTTGAAAGGCTTATCTTGACGAGAGGCAAATCAAATGGCACGTTTAGAAAAAGCACATTGTATTGCCCGGGTTTTGAGTGCACCAGAATTTGGCCCCCAGGGGAGGACACAGATGATCAAATCTGAGTTGATTGCAAAAATCGCTGAGGCGAACCCGCATTTATATTATCGGGACGTCGAGCGCATTGTTTCTAAGATTTTTGACGAAATTACCGCAGCACTTTCTCGCGGCGATCGTGTTGAACTCCGTGGGTTTGGCGCGTTTTCGGTGAAAGAGCGTCCTGCTCGCGTTGGTCGTAATCCACGCACTGGTGAAAAAGTGGAAGTGGCGGAAAAACGCGTTCCCTATTTCAAAACAGGCAAGGATTTGCGTGAGCGCCTGAATTCCTAGAGGGCGTCCTTTTTAGCGCCAAACCAGTTTTGAAAGCTCGTCATGGCTCAGTCTTTCGCCAGCTTGATTCGTCGACTTTTCTGGATTGCGCTAGCGCTTTTTCTGGTCTTCTTCTCAGTGAACAACCGAGGCCCGGTTCTTCTGAGCTTCGATCCATTCGACGTTGCCTTTTCGGTACCAGCGTTTCTTTTGGTGTTTTTGGGTATCTTTATTGGCCTATCGCTCGCAGCAGGCGTAACCGGTTGGTTGCGATTGAAAGGGTTCACCCGCCGCCGACAGGCCGAGAGGCGCGCTACGTATCTGGAGGATCAGGTTTCGGCGCTTTCTGAAGATGTACACAAAGTGAGAGCTGGCCAAGCACACGAAGCTGCAGCGACAACGGTTGATACCTCAGCCAACCGGGCCTTGCCAAATGGGGGCAAAGACGAGTAAATCCTGCAGGTATGTAAGGCCGTTTGCCAAGAAAGGACCCGTATGCCTGCCGCGACACCATACTCAATGAAGCCAAGCGACAGAATTTTTTGCGCCCTCGATACGACTGAGACGAATGAGGCGGTTGCGCTTGCGCGTAAACTTCAGGGTGTTGTAGGCGGTGTAAAACTTGGCCTGGAATTTTTCTGTGCAAATGGCGCGGATGGCTTCAAGGCTGTTGCCGAAACGGGCATGCCGATCTTTCTTGATCTCAAGTTTCACGATATTCCGAACACGGTCGCAGGCGCTATCCGTGCAGTGGCCCCATTGGCACCGAAAATCCTGACAATCCATACGCAGGGCGGCCCCGAGATGATGCGGCGGGCGGCGGAAACGGCTGCTGAAGAAGCGGCGAAACATGGTTATGACAAGCCATGGGTTGCAGGGGTGACCATTTTGACCAGCATGGACGACAGCGACCTGAAGGCCATCGGCGTGAATGATGTTGTAGCTGACCAGGTGGTGCGCCTTGCGGCTCTGGCACACAAAAGCGGCCTTGACGGCATGGTTTGCAGTCCCCGTGAAATCAAGCTGGCGCGTTTGGCAACGTCTCCGGATTTCAAACTTGTTGTGCCAGGCATTCGCCCGGCAGGTAGTGCAGCAGGGGACCAGAAGCGTATCATGACACCGGCAGACGCTATTGGTGCCGGCGCAGATGTATTGGTTATCGGCCGCCCGATCACGCAGGCCGAAGACCCTGCCGCCGCCGCGCAGGCTATTGCTGCCAGCATTGACAATTGAGCGGATTAGATGTGAGCGAGCACAAAGCGAAAACCTGTTACCTGCATATCGGTGCTGAAAAAACCGGATCCACCAGTATTCAGGCTTTCTTGAAAGCAAACAGGGCTGAACTGGCGGATGCAGGCTATTTGTTTCCTCGTTCGCCCGGGCTGGATAATCAGCCTGCGCTGGCGGCATACACTATGGGAGATTGCAGCCGCAAGAACTTGTTGGCGCAAGTGGGTGTTTCCAATGGCGATCAGCTTGAAGCGTTCAAGAAGGGCTTTGCAGCTCGACTGAAAACAGAAGTTTCAAAAGCATCTCCGAAGAACATCATTCTAAGCAATGAGCACTGCCACAGCAGGATTGGGACGGCAGAGGAGCTCGGCCGGCTTGCTTCACTTTTGCTGGAGTTGGCCGAAGAGGTCAGGGTGATTTTTTACATCCGGCGCCAGGACCAAGCCGCAACAAGCCTTTATTCTACCGCCCTTAAAGTAGGGCAGTCCCGCAAGAAGCCTGATTTGAGGATCGCTGAAGAATTGCCCTTGGCCTTCGATTACTGGCGCACTTGTCGCCTTTATGAGGATACGTTCGGCGAAGGGTCTGTTGACGTCAGGGTTTTTGATCGATCGCGACTTCTGGGGGGAGACTTGATGGTGGATTTTCGTCAAGCGACAGGGTTGCCTGAAGGTCGCAGTTGGAAGCAGCCGAAAAGCCAGAACCAGTCACTCAATAGACTAGGGCAGCGCTTTCTAGCCGCTTTCAATCAAAACCGACTGGAGCGTTTTGGGCCGGATGCGGAACATTACAGGATGGCCCTTGTCAGGATGCTTGATAAGAACTTTGAAGGCCAAGGGATCAAACCTTCCAAACAGGAAGCGCAAGATTTTCTTCAGCAATTCAAAGACGGAAATGAGGCTATACGCCAAAAGTATTTTCCTGAGCATGAGGCACCTCTTTTTATCGAAGATTTCGCCAAATATCCTGATGAAGAGCAAAGCAATTGGATGCCTCGCCCCTTTATGGCGTTTGATGCGGGCGCACGCCTGTTCATTGAACAACAGAAGGAAATCGACCGCCTGAGAGCCAAGATTAAGGCTTTGAAAGCTGACAAGGGCGATTAGGCGACTACTGAGGCCTTATTGCGTGCGCAAAACAGGTGCGCCACTTTCTACCAGAATAGCGATAACCGACTGGTCGCCCACCAAGTGGGCGGTGCCGACAGCAACAAAGAATCGACCTGGCTTGTTCAGAAGCAGACTCATTTTGTGCGCCCAATCCTGATTGCGCTTATAAAGAAGATGTTGGCCAAGCCCTTCTTGTTGCATCAGG
>JABXIV010000047.1 GCA_013372925.1 Alphaproteobacteria bacterium | reverse complement strand
CCGGGGGCCGCCTTAATCGCCATATGAACGAAGCTGTGCGCCTTTTCAAACGCCGCTTCCAGTGATAGGCCCGCCGACAGCAAGGCTGCCATCGCGCTTGCCAGCGTGCACCCTGTACCATGGGTATGAGGCGTATCGATGCGGTCGCTTGTAATCCGGCATTCACCGACAGGGCTCACGAGAACATCGGTGACAGTCTCCCCTTCAAGGTGCCCGCCCTTTATAAGAACCGCTTCCGCACCGGTTTCCAGAATGTCATTCGCGGCAGCGATCATATCATCCACTGAATTGATCATCCTTCCCGTTAGCACCTCGGCTTCATTGGCATTCGGCGTCACCAGGCTTGCATGCGAAATCAGTGTTTTCAGCGAAGCAATAGCGCTTTTTTGCAGCAGCATGCTACCGCTTGTTGCCACCATCACCGGGTCCACCACCAGATCACCATCGAAGGCGACATCGTCAATCACTGCCAGCACGGTGTCTATCACCGCGGCATCATGCAGCATGCCGGTTTTGATGACATCTGCGCCAATATCCGAAAGCACAGCCCGCATTTGCGACGCAACAACACCCGATGGCATTGCTTCCACGCCTGAGACACCCTTGGTATCTTGTGTTGTAACCGCAGTGACAGCAGTTGACGCATACTGCCCCAGCATGGTCACTGTCTTTATGTCAGCCTGCAGGCCCGCGCCACCGGAACTGTCTGATCCCGCGACAATAAGCACGCGCCCCATTTGCTGCGATTTATGTTCCATGCCTTTGGGCCTTTCCCTTAAACGCTGGCGTTGATCTCATCACAAATCTGGTCAACCAGGCGGTGCACTTGTGTTTCGTCATCGCCTTCCGCCATGACCCGGATCACCGGCTCCGTACCCGATTTCCTGATCACAAGGCGGCCACTGCCGTTCAGTTCCTTCTCGGCCGCCGCGATAGACGCCTTCACTTTGTCTGTGCCCAGCGGGTCACCGCCCGCATAGCGCACGTTTTTGAGAAGCTGTGGCACTGGCTCAAACTGATTGCAGGCTTCCGATGCCTTGTGGCCTGACTGCACGATCTCGGTCATCACCTGCAGTGCAGCGATCAGGCCATCACCAGTGGTCGCAAAATCACTAAGCACAATATGGCCGGACTGTTCGCCACCCACATTGAACCCGCTGCTTCGCATACGCTCCACCACATAGCGGTCACCGACCTTGGTGCGCTCAAGCGTCAGTCCTTCGTTTTCCAGAAGGCGTTCAAGGCCTAGGTTTGACATCACTGTGCTCACAAGGCCTCCGCCCTTGAGCATGCCGCGCTTATGCCAGTTGCGCGTGATCAGCGCCATTATCTGGTCACCATCAACAATAGTACCGTTTTCGTCACACAGGATCAGGCGGTCCGCATCGCCATCAAGCGCTACCCCAAGGTCCGCGTCTTCCGCAACAACGCGCTGGCACATGGCCTCAGGGTGCGTGGACCCACAGTTTTTATTGATGTTGAAGCCGTCTGGCTCAACACCCATCGGGATAACTTCCGCCCCCAGTTCCCACAACACCATCGGTGCAACCTTGTAGGCTGCACCATTGGCACAATCCACAACCACCTTCAGGCCATCGAATGTGACACCATTTGGCACAGTCGCCTTCGCAAACTCCACATACCGGCCGCGGGCATCTTCAAGCCGTGTCGCCCGACCAAGCTTTTCAGAAGGCACCAGCGCGTCCATCACGCCATTGTCGATCATGTCTTCGATCTCAAGCTCTTTTTCATCCGAAAGCTTGAAGCCATCCGGGCCAAAGAATTTGATGCCATTGTCATGATGTGGGTTGTGGCTGGCTGAGATCATCACTCCAAGGTCGGCGCGCAGTGATTTAACAAGCATGGCTACTGCCGGTGTTGGCATTGGGCCAACCATAATCACGTCCACGCCTGCCGCCGCAAACCCAGCAGCTAAAGCCGGCTCATACATATAGCCTGACCGGCGCGTATCCTTGCCAATCACAACGCGGTGCACATGATCACCGCGGATAAAGGCGCGGCCTGCAGCTAACCCCACACGCAGTGCAATATCCGGCGTCATGAAGCCTTTATTGACCTCACCCCGCATGCCATCTGTGCCAAAATACTTGCGGCTCATTCCCACGTCCCCAATAAGCGAATAAGTTAATTAAAGAAATTGTTCGTGATAATAACGGCTTCTGCTGAAACCGTCCACAACCAAGGCGTCAGCCAACGCCCCCCATCATGGCAGTGTCATGCATCGCCTGCACAATTTTCAACGCTTGCGCGGTTTCAGCCACATCGTGCACGCGAATAATTTGCATGCCAGCCTCCGCCCCCTTCAGCGCCGCAGCAAGGGAACCCGGCATGCGCTTTTGAGCATCCTCTTCGCCCGTGATTGCACCGATGAAGCGCTTGCGTGATGCCCCCAACAGCACCGGACAACCAAGCGTATGGAAAAGCGCTAAGCCATTCATCAAAGCCAGGTTGTCTTGGACAACGCGTTTCCCGAATCCGATGCCCGGATCGACAATAAGGCGGGAACGGGCAATACCAGCTGCCTCGCAAGCGGTTATACGTTCTTCCAGATAGTCGAATACATCCAGAAGCACATCCGCATAGGCCGGCGCTTCCTGCATATCCTTTGGTGTTCCTTGCGCATGCATCAGCACCACTGGCGCAT
>JABXIV010000273.1 GCA_013372925.1 Alphaproteobacteria bacterium | reverse complement strand
TTGCCCGCCACATAGGTAAAGCCCCACACATTGCCAAGCCCCACGGCAGACCCGGCCGTGACGATGATAAAAGCGATGCGCGATGAAAAGGATGGATAGGCGCTTTCACTGCCTGTTGATGTCATCTATCGCTCTCCTTCTCGCTCTGGCTCGCACAGGCTCACACAAGGATATGGCATGCAGAAATGCCTTCGTTATCTTGATGTTAAAGTCAATATCATGGCTTGGCAGCAACAGGATATATTGCGGATGGCTTTCCTTGCTCTCAAACAGCTCATAGCTGCCGCCAAACGCCGTATGATCGGTTGTCTCCGGGGCCAGCGCCACCGGCCCCTCCGTCAGGGCTGAAGCCGCATCCGAAAAGCCTGCGCCAACATAATTGGTTCTGGATAAAGCGTTCTTCTTGAAATTGAACTTTATCGAACTTGTGGGGGCGTTGACCAAATAAAGGCCCCCTTCATCCTTCGTTCCCACATAGTTCTTAATTTCCCGAAGCTGCCCCAAATCCATCAAGGTTGCATCGTTATAATGGATGATCCGCTTTGGGCTATTTGCCGTTCCCAGTTGGCGGTAATCCTGCTGAAAAAACGTGGTGTAGCCATTGCCCATCAACCCTTCGGCACTGGGGCCGCCTTGAATTTCCGGGTGAAAAACCAGCTTGGTTCTGGTTTCAAGCGCACCACCTGAATTTTCTTGCCACATAAGCTGAACAGGGGTGCCTTCTTTTGCGTCCACCGCCACTTTGCATCCGTCATGGTAAAATTGATGGACCACGCCGCGCCCGGAAAGCTGGGCAGCAATCCAGTCAAGCGTATCGGCGAGCGTTGGCCCATGCGCTTGCGGCGGCACATAATCGGCGTTCCACGCCCCGCAGGCATCCACCCAATGTGTGATGCAGTCGCGGTATTCAGGATGGTGCTGATGGTGCGCAAGCGATTCCTGGGCATCTGAAAGGCGGGAGGCCGCAAAGGCATTCGGTGGGCCAATGGCGGCAACAATCGCCGCCAAAACCAGACATAACCTGAGCCCCATTCAAACCCTCCCCCGAGGTGATTGTTTTAACAAGCCACCAGCATGGGTGATGGGAAGCGTGGGGGCAAGTTGCGAAACGATAAAAGTTGCTTTTTATTTTAACTGCCCGCTCACTCTTTCGAGTCAGGAGAGCCAAAAAAACTCCTGAAATCTTGCCACAAAACTACAACCATGGCGAACACGCCAAGTCCGATAAAAATATAAGATTTGTATTGATAGAAAGAAACTACGTCCTTCAGCAAAAGGCCAATAACTGGAACAGACAAAGCCAGAAGAATTGGAAGAACAATCCCGTTCAACACTTGCCAAACCTTAGATTTTGTCCCCGGTTTGCTCAATGTCTCCCCCATACCAAGCCGAACAATCGTCTCAATTGATATCAGCTATGCCTCTTCAACGAAATAGCTTTACGCTGCCCCCTACTCCAGCAAGCCGCGGGTATAGTAGGCGATGGTCTGTTCGTCACCTGCTAACACCCAAAACAAGCGTGCTGGTAATTGTAGCCAAATCTTCCGGGCTATAGCGGTGAAAGCGTTCATGCAGCTTGATCTTATCAATGGCCTGAAATGTTGGCTCATGCACCTCGGCATATTGTTCATGGATGTCATATCCGACACTGGGGAACAATTTAAGGTAATCGCTATGCCGTAAACGGTTTTGAATATTCTGCCCATTGGCGCAAATCAATCGCCATGCAGCGTCGCTATATTTCAAGAAATTCAGCCGGGACAGGGATTTATCGGTATGTTCGAAATGGTCGCTGTTGTCGATAATATGGATGGCCTTGCCGTCTGGTTTCATGATGGTTTTTAGCTGGCCAAGAATGTTGGAAAGATTGGCTTCGGGTATATGTTCCAGCACTGTCCTTGAATAGAGAAAATCTACACTGTGCGGTGCGAAGTGGGCCGGATCAAACGGACACAGATAGGTGAAAAGCGTGTCTGGCGCGTTCAAATTGGCTTCCACGCTTTCTGGCGCACAATTGATTGCGGCTGCAATTTGATCCCTTTTACCCGTCACAAACCTTTTAGCCTCCTGCATCGTTGCACCATCCATCAGGGGTTCAATGTCTGTCAGGATTATCTTTTTGGCGCCGGCCGCTTTGAAAATCATCGGTATTGTCGGTACCCAGCCCGTACCAAACTCAAGAATTGTATCAAGAGGCACATCCCGCCTGATAGCAGCATCCAGAATTTCCAGGCCTTGCTGAAAGGCAAATTCATCATTTGCCACAACAGATTGGTATGGGAAAAAACGTCGCTGCAATTGGCGAAGGTTGTTTTTAAAAGGCACCTTTGCCTTTAGTGTATCGACAATTACTTTTTTCCACATATCAGGGTCTTTGGCGTGATGATTTGGGCATGATGCCTCAGAACTATATTCACACCATTGATATACCAACACTACTAATGATATTCAATAAACTATCTATAGATTGCAGACTGATAACCCCGCTGTTCATACACGGAAAACAACCTGAAAGTGGATGATCTCATCAGTGATTGGTACAGTCAGATGGGATTAAAGAAAACCTCCTCCCCCTACTCCAACAACACGCGGGTGTGGGTGGCGATGGCCTGTTCGCGGAAGGCGTCGAGCGAGGTGTTGATCTCGCGCAAGCGGGTAAGGACGGCCTCAGGCGTGTTTTTGGCGCAGGCAAGGCTCAGGTCTGCCTTTTTCCACAAAAGCGCCAGCTTGGGCAGCTCTGCGCCGATGGCGCGGGCGGCCATGGGGGCGTCTGTCACGCCGGAAACCCACAGGTCGGCCCGCCCGTGATACAGCATGCGGGCGGCGGTTTCGTCCGAACTGGTGGTGACGATCCTGATGCCCGAGGCATGCTCGATCGGCTCAATCGCGCCGCCATCGCGCTTGCCCGCCACCACATAGTTTTTCAGCCCGCTTACGTCATGCAAAATGATGTCGCTGTCGGGCCGTTTGAAAATCGCCCAGCCGCCCTCGATCAAGGGGCCAACCCATTTGAATTTTTCTTCGCGCTCGGGCGTGCGGTTGGTGACAAACACGCAGGTTGAGGCCACCTCTTTCGCGCGGCGATAGGCCCGCTGCCACGGCATCAGCGCAAGTGAATAGTCAACGCCCGCGCGGGTCATCAGTTCCTGAACGATGGTTACGGCGATGCCGTCGATCTCGCCGGTGTCCGGGTTGGTGAAATTATAGGGCGGGTTTTCTTCGGTCAGCAGTATCAGCGATGGCCGGGGGGCCTCTGTGACATTGCCGGGGATCGGGGCCACGCTTTTTTTCGCCACGGGGTCTTCCGCCGCCGCATAGGGGGCGATCAGAAACAAACCAAGCATCAATGTGCACAAACTGCGCATAAAAATCTGCCTCGTGGTTCCCCCCACCGGCTCCCGATCCCGGATCATAGCACACATTCCGTGGCGCACAGAATCCTTTCGGAAAGAAGGGGGCAGACGAAATCGCCCAGCCGTAAAATGGCACACTGGTGGCACGATGGGGTGTGCCACCGGGTGGTTTTGGCGCACCCTGCCCGCAAAGTGTGCCACATGTGGGCGTGCGCGTTAGGCCGTGCCGAACAGTTCCTCGGTTGCGCGGATTGCGGCATCCACTGCGCCATTCACGTAGGCATAGGCCGAGCTGTCTGAATTGGCGATGGCGAGCTTGCCCACACGCGCCCGCGCCGTGATATGCGGGCCTTTCTTGGGCGACCAGTCACCGTCAAAAAGCTCATTATATTCATAGGCATAGCCGTGCGGCCAGCGGTTCACGGTGATGGCGGCGATGTCGCGCTCCGCATCGAAACCATAGGGGCCCAGCGCTTCGGTAAGCTGCTGGATGGCGGCGTCCTCGAAGTCCTCGAACGGGGTGCCGTACATGGCGTAGCGACCGGCTTTGTGCTGCTCACGCGAGGTCAGCCCCGGTGCTGTGGGCACATGAACCATATGCACCAAAATGGGTTCGTCGGGGTTCGGGGAGAAGGTGTAACCCCCCATAGACACAGGGAAATCCAGCGAATAGTTGCCGTAAAACCCGCCTGGTGAATAAACATAATTCACGCCTGCGTTCGCGAATGCCCGCCAGTT
>JABXIV010000098.1 GCA_013372925.1 Alphaproteobacteria bacterium | reverse complement strand
GGTCACGATAATACTTCTCAGCTACCTAACAATGCTCCAGCTCAGAAAGACTTAGGTCCACCCTTTCACCTGAAAAAAATCAACTTCGCTCGTAATCCACTCTTATCCTGGCTTGATATCTTTGTATAAAGATATATATCTTTATACAAAGATAATTAACAGCGAGTGAGACCATATATGTACCGACCTCTTTTCTTTTGCCTTCTCTATATTTTTAGCATTACGGGCCATGCACAGGATGCAGAATCGCCTCAAGTAAAAATCAACGCCTACTTCACGGCACTAACGGAAATAGGCCAATTCAACGGTGTTGTTCTTGTTAAACGTGGCACTGATAGCCTTTTAAGCAAAGCCTATAACAATACGGTCTTTCCGGCTTGGGCGCGTGTGAACACACATAGTCGTTTCCATATCGCTTCTGTCAGGAAGCTTTTCAATCAGTACATTGTCTATCAATTGGCTGACCCCAAACTGATAGATCAGCCCCTCCACACCTTTGTAGATTTGCCTCAAATAAATCGGAACTGGACGATTGAGATGCTACTTGCACACAAGTCTGGGCTACCAAGAGGGGAACGCTTTGAGTTTGGCCCGCGGCAGTATGATGACATGGCAACAAGAGAGCTTATCGCCTCCCAGAAACTGCTATTCGAACCCGGCAAGCAGGAACACTATTCCAATTTTGGCTACCTTTTGGCGGACATTGCCCTAGCTGACTGGTACCACTTGCCAACACGGGAAGTGATGCAGCGTCTCGTATTCTCACCCTTGTCCATGACCAAGACTTTCTCATCATACCGCCTTCCGGCTGAAGAAAATGTGGCGACGGGGATGTATGAGGACGAGGGTCGTATTCTTGCAGCGGATACAAGCTTGTTTACACAATTCGAATCCGGCGACGTGTTTTCCACGATAGACGATCTCGACTTGTTTTTACGAAGCCAGTCAGCACCGCAGCTGTTTGAAGAAAATATTGTCGAACACGCCGGCGCCAAAAGGGGCTTCAGAAGCTACGTCTATTATAACAAGAAAACTGATACTTCTGTTGTTGTCCTAAGCAACCTGGCCATCATGCCCATTGTGCAAACAATTACTGACCTGAAAAAAATGCTGGCTGGCGAAAGCGTGCCACTCCCACAAGCTATTCACAGAAAAGCTGGTCCCTTCCATCACCGGATAGCTGCTGCAATCACTGGTGAGTATCAGTTGGAGGTAAATGGCCAGCACCTGGCCGTGACATGTAAAGGCAACAGACTTTTTCTGCATGACCTTTCCAACAAAACAAAGGAACCAGATGAATTGTTTTTTGAAACATCCTCGACACTATTCTGGGCGAACGATACAACAGATTCACTACTTGTAGAGGGACAGGCTGGCGACCCTGCGATTGTCATCACCGGCATGGGTAACATGCGCTTCCCGACCAAACGAATCCACAAAGGCAAAGGGTGCAGTCATTAATAAGCTGAATCAACTTCCTGAATTACTGCGGCGGGCGGAAACACAGTGGCAGGCAATTCATCCAGAATTGCCTGTGGCTGATGCGGCCCTGCTTGGTTGCCTGATCGGCGTTGCAGCCAACATGGATGCTGTTGGCTTGGTGGAGCTTAAGAAGCACGGACTGACGCAAACAGAACACGACGTCCTCGCCTGCGCTAGGCGACAAACGCCATCGTTCATCGCAACCCCTGGGAAATTGCTTGAGGAAGTCAGAATCACGTCCGGTGCGCTCAGCATCTGCATTAACCGCCTTCTTGAAAGGGGCCTCGTTAGGCGCGTCTCCAGCGAAGAAGATCAGCGTTCAAAGCCAATTCAGCTAACTGGTTCAGGCATTGCGTTAATTGATGAGGTTACGGAGTATCGATTTAATCTGGCCGGTACCATCGTGAAGGTCTTGAGTGCTACAGAGAAAAGCACCTTGAAGTCTCTTTTGCTGAAACTTCAAGGCGCGATCGAAAAATCTTAACGCATTTCCATCTGGAAAATGATGCCTTTTACCAGGTGGAAGTTTGCCCAGGCCTTTATTGGCAGGCGAGGCACTCTTCATAATCGGTTGAAGAACCGCCGCCAAGCTCAAGCTGAACCTCTTCAGCCTTTCGTTTCTTGTAACTGCCTGTCGCCACCACCTCAGCACGGCTGATGGATTTGGAGCGACAGTAGTACAGGCTCTTCAAACCCTTTTTCCAAGCCTGATAGTGAATCTGGTGCAGGTCGCGCTTGTGAACGTTTGCCGGCAGGAAGATGTTCACCGACTGCGCCTGACTGATATTTTCAGCCCGGTCCGCTGCCAGTTCCACAACCCAGCGCTGGTCCAGTTCAAATGCGGTCTTGAAAACAGCCTTTTCCTCGTCAGTGAGGAAATCCAAGTGCTGAACAGACCCCTCATTCACGGTGATAGATGTCCAGACGTCATCCGTGTTCCGGCCTTTTTCTTCCAGAAGCCTGCGAAGCGCCCGGTTATGCACGATAAAGTTCCCAGACAGAGTTTTCTGGTTATAGCTGTTGGCTGCAATCGGTTCGATACCAGGGCTCGCGCCGCCACAAATCGTAGAGATGGACGCCGTTGGCGCAATCGCTGTTTTGTTTGAAAAGCGCTGCATGATGCCATAATCAGCCGCATCCGGGCATGGCCCGCGCTCAATCGCGAGCGCTTCTGAACCGCGATCCACTTCGCTTTCAATATGCTTGAAAATCTTCTTGTTCCAGGCCTTCGCCATAGCGCTTTCAAACGGGATCATGTTGTCTTGCAGGAAACTGTGGAAGCCCATCACGCCAAGCCCTACAGAGCGCTCTCGCATGGCGCTGTAGCGTGCTTTAGCCATCTCATCTGGCGCCCGGTCGATAAAGTCCTGCAACACGTTATCAAGGAAGCGCATTACATCAGGAATAAAGTCCTTATTGTCTTTCCACTGCTTGTAATATTCCAGATTCAGGCTCGACAGGCAGCACACAGCCGTGCGCTCATTGCCAAGGTGGTCGATACCGGTTGGCAGCGTTATTTCCGCGCACAGGTTCGATGTCTTGACCGTAAGGCCCGCAAGCTTATGGTGCTCAGGCATTTGTCGGTTCACAGTATCCGAATAAATGATATAGGGTTCGCCAGTTTCCACCCGTGCTGTCAGCAGGCGAATCCAGAGGCCCCGTGCGCTAACTGAACGCACCGCGTGGCCGTCTTTCGGGCTTGTCAGCACCCATTCCTCGTCAGCTTCCACCGCCCGCATGAAAGCATCAGAAACCAGTACACCATGGTGCAGGTTCGGCGTTTTGCGATTCGGGTCACCACCGGTTGGGCGGCGAAGCTCAATAAATTCTTCAATTTCAGGGTGGCTGATAGGCAAGTAAATCGCCGCGGAACCACGACGCAAAGACCCCTGGGAGATGGCAAGGGTAAGGCTGTCCATCACACGCACGAAAGGCACGATGCCACTGGTTTTACCAACGCCGCCAACGGTCTCACCGATTGAACGCAGGTTACCCCAATAGGAACCAATGCCGCCGCCCTTGGACGCAAGCCACACATTCTCGGTCCACAGATCCACGATCGAACCAAGTTTGTCCTGCGCTTCATTGAGGAAACAGCTGATCGGCAAACCACGGTTGGTGCCACCGTTCGACAAAACCGGCGTTGCAGGCATGAACCACAGGTTGGAGATATAGTTGTAAAGACGCTGGGAATGCGCAGCATCATCACCATAGAAAGACGCCACCCGTGCGAACAGATCCTGATAGCTTTCGCCCGGCATCAGGTAACGATCTTCAAGTGTAGCCTTACCGAAATCGGTAAGAAGCGCATCCCGGCTGCGATCAATCTCAACCGGCCCACCGTGCTCAAACTGGGTGACCTCAAACATTGTGCCCATATCTCCCTTATCCGCCCTAGCCATGCGGTACTGACTCCTTCTTTGCTTCGAGAAACACCCCATTGTGCTCGAACAAAGAACAAAAGTCGAACAAATCGACTTTTCATAATTATTGTAAATACTTAGCGAAGCGCCCCTCTGAACTCCCCCGTTCGAGTCGCCCTGCCGCTGCAAGATCTGTAGAATAAGATCGAACTGGCATTTTCGTCAAGATAAAGTGGCAAGAAAAGTTAAGTGCCCAATATCTAGTGTTTTTATGACAAACGTATTAAGGCATAGGTTGCAGCGAATGCACCTATGCCTCGTCAACTTTCAGGAAATTCAATGAGTCGCGACTAGGCGAGGCCTTTGTCACCCATTGCGAGGAATTTCTCGCGGCGCAGCTCCTTAAGGCGCGCGCCGTCCACACCGGCCATGTCCCGCAGCGACCGCTCCAGACCGTCGCCCAGCATGTTCATAGCCCGCTCAGTATCGCGGTGTGCGCCGCCAAGTGGTTCGGCCACGATTTCATCGATAATGCCCAGTTTCAACAGGTCTTGCGCTGTGATCTTGAGGGCATTTGCCGCCTCGGTGGCTTTCTCGTTCGTGCGCCAGAGAATAGATGCACAGCCTTCAGGCGAGATAACCGAATAGATCGCGTGCTCCATCATCAGCACCTTGTTGGCTGCTGCAATCGCAACCGCACCACCAGAACCGCCTTCACCCACGATGCAGGTAACCATCGGCACTTCCAGATCAAGGCACTTGTCCGTTGAACGGGCAATTGCTTCTGCTTGGCCGCGTTCCTCGGCGCCCACGCCCGGGTATGCGCCGGATGTATCAACAAGGGTAAGAACAGGTAGGCCGAAGCGGTCGGCCATATCCATCAAACGGATAGCTTTACGGTACCCCTCAGGGCGCGCCATACCGAAATTGTGCTTGATACGGCTTTCCGTATCCCAGCCTTTTTCGTGGCCCATAACCACGCAGGCTTCACCACGGAACCGGGCAAGGCCACCAACTAGGGCCTCGTCTTCACCGAAAGAGCGGTCGCCGGAAAGCGGCGTGAAATCTTCGAACAGATGACCAACCAGATCATGAAAGTGCGGGCGTTCAGGGTGCCGGGCCACTTGCATTTTCTGATTTGGGGTCAGCCCTGCATACGTTTCCTTGAGGAGCTTACCAAGCTTGGTCTCCAATTGACCAACCTCTGCAGTAATATCGGCACCACCTTTGAAACTGCGAAGCTCGCGAATCTTGCCTTCGAGTTCAGCAATTGGCTTCTCAAACTCTAGAAACGTCATCATATCATTCGTATCCGTTTTTTGAGGCGATCTGTCCATGGGACCAGTAAAACACGTTTCGCCGTGGCGCGCAAAATCCTTGATTGCCCCCACGATGTCAAGTTCTCAGTTTTCTGGCCCGCCAAGATGCCTTTCGCTTGTTTTTTCTTCCTCAAGGGCTGCCATATCCAGTGGCAGCACCCTCTCCCTCTCATCGGCAAAAATCGGCGCCTGATCACTATAATGGGGGGATGATTGATCCAGCGTGGTACTGCCAAAGCTGTGCACCGACCGCACGCTCTGCGCCCCATTTTCATCCCACTCCACAAACATTATGTAGCTATCACCTGCTGTGGCTTCAAGATGCCCCGCCTCTTCATTCCATTCGGCATAAACCGCACGTAACACATCCGGGGCTCCGGAAAGCGGCCAGTTTTGCTTCCCACGCACCAGCCGGTTCACGTCCCCCCATGGCACGTCCAGCCTGCCAAAGTTATCCTTCAGCATTTGAACCGCCCTCTCAAAAGCGTCCCTTAGGTCCGGTCGCGGTTCCCCCCGCATGTCCGCCATGATGAAAGGGGTCACGGTCAGCACACCAAGTGCAGCATGCCGGTTTTCGACGTCCGTCATCCTATCCCATCCAAGCAAGTGCAGGCGCGCGGCATCAAGGTCGGCGTCAAGAGGCATGGCACCCACGTCTTTTACGATACCGGCTACAAGGGAACTAGCCGAGTAGCCATTGTCATACTTGATAGTATGGAAGGCCTTCTCGGAAATGACCTTTTCCGCTGACAAAAGCTCAACCAAGCGAAGCGCCCGGTTTGTCATGCCAGTTTCCACGCCCATGCTGGCAGGGTAATCCTCCGGCCGTGCGCTGCCCTCACCTTCCGTTGCAACATAAGGCGTGTTGTTGGCGTTAAAGACGCTGCCGGAAGGCGGGTTAACCGTTTTGGGAATATCGCCAAAAGCATGATAACCCTGCCAGACAAGGTCTGATCGATCGCCGGGAACGAGCCCAGACCAATCAACCCCCTCGGCCCTATTGGGCATCATGGCATTATAATAGTGGGCGATATTGCCGTCCTTGTCGGCATAGACATAATTGATGCTGGGCATGGCCATCATCGCAAGCGCCGCCTCGAAGTCCTTGATCGTGCGCGCTTTATTGAGGGCGATCATCTCTTCCATTGTGCGCATTTCATCCATGCCTGCCCACCGAATAGCAAAAGCGCCCTTATCTGTTTTGAAAACAGAGCCATGCACTGACCGGTAAATCGGCTCATGAAATGTCCAGCGAACAGGGCCAAAGAAGGTGACATCAATATCGGCTTCCTCAATGTCAAAATCACGCCATGCGCCATCGAGCAGATACTGGTTTTCGTTTTCCGGGTTGATCGTCAAGTTGTACACATCAACCAGATCGGGCTTGTTTACCGTATTGGCCCAGCCCAGTGTCGGCCCCGTGCCGTGCAAAATGATGGGGGAGCCTGGAAACGTGCCACCCGCCATGTCCCAGCCCTCATTCGATTTCACTCGTGCTTCATACCAGGCAACCGGGCCTGTTAGCGGTTGGTGCGAATTTACCAGCAAGCGGGTGTGCCCATCGGACGAGCGCGAAGGGGCCACAGCAACACCCTGGCTGCCAAGGTCCGGCTGCGGCGCGTCTGTCACCTGAAGCGCGGCCGTTCTATCAAGGCCCGTGCCGTATTCGCCTTCAACCACCTTTGCCACAACCTGATCGAACCCGAAAAAGAGCGGTGTTTTGAACGTGAAACCGGCGACGATATCTTTCCCCGTAAAAGGCAAAACCCCAGTCGCCACTTTGCCGGGATTTTCTGATGCATAATAATTGAGGCCGTCGGCATAGGCTTCGGCATGGTCCCGCGTTTTCTGGCTGATGCGTGTTTCATAACCCGCATCAACCACGCCCCAGATGTTCATCCACTGGATCAGATAATCGGTTTTGGCAGCATCAGGGCCCTTCAGTGTTGAAAGCTTGCCGCGGGTGGCCAGCACCACATCCTGAATAGTCGCGAAATCATCCTCTGCATGAGCAAAAGCAAGCCCGAAGGACACGTCTACATCACGGTTACCGAAAATGTGGGGTGCACCAAAAGCATCACGCACAATGCGAACATCATAGCCTGAGGCAACCTCGCCATATTGCTCAGGGTCACCGTTCCCCGGCGCCGTAATCCAGAAAACACCGTAGGCAAGGACGACAAGTGCCAGAAGGGCTGTTCCTATTTTCCTGATCATCGCTCCCCTCCCCCTCTTTTATCTAATCGCTCATGGGATGCTTCGTCAGCACCAAACTTTTCAGCCGTTCTTCAAGCACGTGCGTGTATATCTGCGTTGTGGAAATATCCGCATGCCCCAGCATCTGTTGCACGGCCCGCAGGTCTGCGCCGTGGGCCAATAGATGGGTTGCGAATGCATGCCTCAGCTTGTGGGGGCTTACCGCACTGGGCATCACGCCCGCTGCCACAGCCAAGTCCTTCATCAACTGCCCCACACGTCGCCGGGTCAAATAGCCCTCCTTCCCACGGGAAGGAAACAGATAAGGCGAGTCTTTAAAAGGCGATACAGCAACCGCGGCCATATGATCCAAGAGCGCATGGCGCGCCTTGTCCCCCAAGGGCACCATCCGTTCACGGCCGCCTTTGCCACGCACCATGATCATGGCCGTATCGGGGCCCACCGCACGCTTGGGCAAAGTGACCAACTCACTCACCCGCAGGCCGGTTGCATACAGGGTTTCCACAAGCGCATGCAGCCGCTTTTCAGCCACGCCACCCCCATTAGCCTGTAGTTCCGCCGTATCAAGCAAACGGTCCACGTCTGCCTCGGATAACACTTTGGGAAGCTTTTGTTCCGGCCGGGGGCTTTCGATGTTCTTGGCAGGGTTATCACCGCGCAGGCCATCTGAATAAAGGAACAGATAAAACTGGCGCAGGGCCGAAAGCCTTCGCGCCACAGTGCCCGCCTTCAATCCGCGCCAGTACAGCCCAGCCAGATAATCGCGAATATCCTGTGCATCAGCATCAATCAGTTTGCAGGTGCTGTGTTCGGCAAAGTCTGTCAGGTCGCGTTCATAGGCCTGAAGGCTGTTTTTCGCGCGCCCCTTTTCCGCCGCCAGCATTTCAAGAAACTGATCAATGAGCGACGCGTCAGTCATAGGGCCCTATAGGCCTCGCCGCACGAGCATTTCGGCCGCCAGCACATGGGATTCATCCTTAAACCCCAACTCCCTCAGCGTTCCGATGAGCGACCCGGCGAAAGATGCCGAAACAGTGCCTGATGCCGTCATCCTGTAGGCAAGCGACAAAACACCGGCCCTGTCACCCTGCGCTTTCATCACCAAAAGCCTGCGCCACAGTGCGGGCGACATGCTTGGCCCATCCGCGATCGGTGAACCGGCCTCAGCCCATACCCAAACATCTTCGGGAACCGTGTGACCGAGGGCCTCAAGCACTGTGAACAAAAGGGACGCTTTGGCAAAACGCGTGTCATCGTCAACCTGCTGTTGCCACCACAGCGACAGAGCACCAGGCGTCACCTCTGGCGCGGACACCAGGCCCGCAACCGCCATCAGAGGCCAGCTATCTTTCAAAACGGCATCAAGCCCAACATCGCTACCAGCCGAGGACGCCCTGAGCGCGATAGCCATGCGGTTCGCGGCAACCGCATCCTGGTTCAAAAGCGCCAGCCTGAATTCCCGCGCAGTACTTGCAGCAGGGCCTTCAGCGTCACCGATGATCAAGTCCAGCGCAGGCAACATATAGGTTGCCTTGGCAGGGTCCGTCGCCCGCACCTTGAGGGAATCCAAAGCCTCCGTGCGCTGTATTTCATCGGCCGCATGCATTGCAGCGCCCATCAGCATCACATCCGCATCAAAGCTTTGATCTGCGGCGATCAATGCAGCCAGATCCATATCCTGGCTGGGAGCTGCATCAAGCTGGCGCAGGTAGGCAAGCAGCAAACCGGCATCCAGCCAGCCTTCCGTAAGGCCACGGGAAATCAACTGCAGTTTGGCGGCAGGCGCCACGCCCGGAATCTCAAGCATGTTTTTTGCTGCAAGCGGGTCGATAACCTCTTGATCCAACAGAGGCACTTGAACCTTGGCAAGGCGCGCCATCGTGGCTTCAAGCACATCCACCTTCAATGTGTTTGTCAGCACCATTCCGGTTGAAAGCACCGCCCCTGATGATTGCTCGGCCTCAACAAGAATCTGGTCCGTAAGCTGATAAAAGGTTGGCTGGACAGGGCTCACCTCTTCAAGAATACCGAGGCTGAAATCAACGCCCACCCTGTCGCCCTGAACGGCGCGACAAAAAGTGGCAAGGCGCAGCCAGTAAGCATCGTTGCTGTCATTGCGCTCCTCTGCCGCGATCGCGCAGGCATCCTCAATATGGCCTGCCAGCAGCTTACCTTCAGCAATCTCGCGCGCCAGGCCAGACCAGTCATGCTCGGGCGACAGCGCATCCAGAAGCGCCAGATAGCCTTCC
>JABXIV010000254.1 GCA_013372925.1 Alphaproteobacteria bacterium | reverse complement strand
GTACACTGGCCGCAGCTTTCGTGCTTGTAGAACTCGCTCAAACGAGCGATCGCCTTCACGATGTCGGTGGATTTGTCCATCACGATTACAGCTGCAGTGCCCAGACCGGACTGCACTTCGCGAAGGCTGTCGAAATCCATCAGCACTGTGTCACAAATCTCTTTCGGCAGAACCGGCACGGATGACCCGCCCGGGATTACAGCAAGCAAGTTGTCCCAGCCGCCGCGCACGCCACCTGCATGCTTCTCGATTAGTTCCTTAAGCGGAATGCCCATCTCTTCTTCCACGTTACACGGGTTGTTCACATGACCAGAGATGGAGAATACTTTCGTACCTGTGTTGTTTGGGCGACCAAGGCCAGCAAACCAGGCACCGCCACGCCGCAGGATGGTTGGCGCAACGGCAATCGATTCCACATTGTTTACAGTGGTTGGGCAACCCCACACACCCACGTTCGCAGGGAATGGTGGCTTCAGACGCGGCTGACCTTTTTTGCCTTCAAGGCTTTCGATCAGGGCTGTTTCCTCGCCACAGATGTAAGCACCCGCACCACGGTGTACAAACACATCAAAAGCGTAACCAGTGCCGCAAGCATCCTTACCGAGGAAACCCTTCGCGCGGGCTTCGTCGATCGCCTTTTCAAGCGCCTGGGCCTCGCGGAAAAATTCACCACGGATGTAAATATATGCAGCAACGGCATTCATTGCGAAACCGGCGATCAGGCAACCTTCGATCAGCTTGTGCGGATCGTGGCGCATCAGGTCGCGGTCTTTACAGGTGCCGGGCTCGCCCTCGTCTGCATTTACAACAAGGTAAGATGGCCGACCGTCTGTTTCTTTCGGCATGAAAGACCACTTAAGGCCAGTCGGAAAGCCTGCACCGCCACGACCACGAAGGCCAGACTCTTTCATCTCGCCGATGATCCAGTCTTTGCCCTTCTCGATAAGCTCTTTGGTGCCGTTCCAGTCACCGCGCTTCATAGCAGCGTCAATGTCCGGGCTTTCAAAACCATAAAGGTTTGTGAAGATGCGATCCTTATCAGCAAGCATTATGCATCCTCCCCTTTATCGCCCTTAAGCGTAGTCGGGCCACCAAATGGCGCACTGGTCTGACGATCAATCTGAGGGCCTGCCTTCACGTCTTCACCCTTGGCAAGTTTCTCAAGAAGCTCAGCCATGGTTTCCGGCGTCAGGTCTTCGAAGTAGTCGTCGTCGATAGCAACCACTGGCGCGTTCACACAAGCACCGGCGCATTCCACTTCACTAAGCGTGAACATGCCGTCTTCTGTGGTTTGACCCTTTTCGATGCCAAGCTTCTTCTTGCAAGCTGACATGATATCGTCAGAACCGCGAAGCCAGCATGGCGTTGTGCCACAAACCTGTACATGGTGCTTACCAATCGGTTTGTGGTTATACATGGTGTAGAAGGTCGCTACTTCCTGGACCCGGATTGCCGGCATATCCAGATAGTCTGCGATATATTGCATGATTTCTTGCGTCACATGACCGCCATTCTGGCGCTGCGCCATATCAAGAAGCGGCATCACAGCACTTTGCTGCCGCCCCTCAGGGTATTTTGCGATGTGCGCTTGTGCGGCCTTCTCGTTTTCAGCAGTCCACACAAATTTCTCTGGCGCAGTACTCATCGGTCCACCTCACCAAATACAATGTCCATTGCCCCAAGTACTGCCGGAGCGTCAGCAAGCATGTGGCCTTTAAGAAGGTAATCCATAGCCTGAAGGTGTGCGAACCCTGGCGCCCGGATCTTACAGCGATACGGACGGTTCGAACCATCAGAAACAAGATACACACCAAATTCACCCTTTGGCGCCTCTACTGCGGCATACGCCTCGCCTTCCGGCACCTTAAAGCCTTCCGTGTAGAGCTTGAAGTGGTGAATAAGGGCTTCCATAGACCGCTTCATCTCGCCACGACGTGGTGGCGCGATCTTCGTATCAATCGACATCACCGGACCTTCCGGCATATCGTTCAGACACTGACGAATCATCTTAAGAGACTCGCGAATCTCAGCGATTCGGAGCATGAAGCGATCATAACAATCGCCTGCATTACCAATCGCCACCTTGAAGTCCATTTTATCATAAACTTCATAAGGTTCTGATTTGCGAAGATCCCATGCAACACCAGTGGAGCGCAGCATCGGCCCAGTAAAGCCCCACGCAAGCGCCTCATCAGCATCAAACACACCAATATCAACGTTCCGCTGCTTGAATATACGGTTGTCGATCAACAGCGCTTCCATGTCTGCGAGCGTATTCGGGAACGTTTCAGTCCACTTCATGATACGGTCTGCAAGGCCGGCTGGCAGATCCTGGTGAACACCGCCAGGACGGAAATAAGCTGCGTGCAAACGTGCACCGCAAACCGCCTCATAGAATTCCATCAGGATTTCACGCTCTTCAAAGCCCCACAAAATAGGGGTCAGCGCACCAACGTCCATGCCGTGGGTTGTCAGGTTCAAAAGGTGGTTCAGGATACGGCCGATCTCAGAGAACAGCACACGGATATACTGCCCACGCTCAGGCACTTCCACATTTGCCAGCTTTTCAATAGCCATAACAAATGCGTGTTCCTGATTCATCGGCGCAACATAATCCAGGCGATCAAAATACGGCATTGCCTGCAGGTACTGCTTATGCTCAATCAGCTTCTCAGTACCGCGGTGCAAAAGACCAATGTGCGGATCGACCCGCTCAACGATTTCACCGTCCAGCTCCATCACCATCCGCAGCACACCGTGCGCTGCTGGGTGTTGTGGACCAAAGTTCAGGCAATAGTTCTTGATATCAACTTCAGCCATTATTTAGCCCCCTCTTTACTTTCAGCGGCTTCATCGGCTTTTTCATCGCCAGGCAACACATATTGCGCACTTTCCCAAGGGCTCATGAAATCGAAATTCCGGAATTCCTGCTTCAGCTTTACTGGCTCGTATACGATGCGTTTTTCTTCTTCCGAATAACGACACTCAACAAAGCCTGTGAGCGGGAAATCCTTCCGAAGCGGATGCCCCTGGAAACCATAGTCCGTCAACATGCGGCGCAGATCCGGGTGGTCGGCGAAGAAAATGCCGTACATGTCCCATGCTTCACGCTCGTACCAGTTCGCCGCCGGGAACACGTCAATTGCAGAAGGCACGGGTGTGTCTGCATCGGTTTCCACCTTCACGCGGATACGCTGATTGAGCTGTACGCTCAGCAGGTGATAAACAACATCAAACCGACGAATGCGCTCAGGATAGTCTGCGCCGCAAAGGTCAGTCAGCTGTTTAAACATACATTCTTGATCATCGCGCAGGAACGTAAGCACTTTTTGAACATGCTCGGCCCGCGCCACCACAGTAAGTTCGCCAAAAGCGACACTGGTGGAGATCACCTCGTTTTCCAGACTGGTTGCGATATGATCGCCCAGTGATTTTAATGCCTTATCAGTCATGCGCTGGCGCGCTCCTTTTTGATGTGCGGCTTGATATCCGCAGGCACACAGTGAAGCGCCCCCAACTGGTGGCGGCGCCTCATACTCGATCTAGCGGTTGATTGTCCCGGTGCGGCGAATCTTACGCTGCAACTGCAATACGCCATATAGAAGCGCTTCCGCTGTTGGAGGACATCCTGGAACGTAGATATCAACCGGCACAATACGGTCACATCCACGAACAACCGAATAAGAATAGTGATAGTAGCCGCCACCGTTGGCGCACGACCCCATAGAAATAACGTATCGAGGCTCTGACATCTGGTCGTACACCTTACGCATCGCGGGCGCCATCTTGTTCGTCAGCGTACCTGCAACGATCATAACGTCACTCTGACGTGGGCTACCACGTGGCGCGAAGCCAAAGCGTTCAACGTCATAGCGCGGCATGCTGGTATGCATCATTTCAACGGCACAACAAGCAAGACCAAATGTCATCCACCACAAAGAACCAGTCCGAGCCCAGGTCACAAGGTCTTCGAGGTTTGTAACCACAAAGCCCTTTTCTGAAAGCTCGCCATTGATTCCTTCCAGCAGTTCGTCACTGCCAGACGGCGGAATTGGAGACAGCGTGTTATACGCGCCTGGATTTTTAGCGGGTGTTACTCCCATTCCAGCGCTCCTTTATTCCACTCGTAAACAAAACCTACGGTCAGTACGCCAAGGAAGATCATCATCGACCAGAAGCCATACATGCCAATTTCCCCAAGCGAAACTGCCCATGGGAACAGGAAGGCGACCTCAAGGTCAAAAATGATAAAGAGAATAGCGACAAGATAGAAGCGCACATCGAATTGATGACGAGAGTCCTCGAACGCTTCAAAGCCACACTCATATGCGGAAAGCTTTTCACTGTCTGGACGCTGTTTTGCGATCAGCATTGCGGCGCCGACAAAAACCAGTGAGAAAGCAATGGCGATCCCAAGGAATATCAGGATCGGAAAATATTGTATCAGCAACGACTCCATGGGAGTCCCTTTTTGGTTATTGGCCCTAAATACAGCGCCCTTTTAATGACCGATCTTCGATCAGTAAAGGGGGAATTTGCCCTAAGCGCTTGAGGGGGCGAGTATAGGCATGCTTTTCCTTAATGAAAAGCTTAACCCATGCGGTTTTTTGGCTCTTTTGGGCTTTTTTTTGCGCGCAAAATAAAAAACGCGCCCGGCATTGCCGGAACGCGTTTTATATTCTCATCATATATCTGAGAGGCAAGTGGCGCGAGTGACGGGGCTCGAACCCGCGACCTTCGGCGTGACAGGCCGACACTCTAACCAACTGAGCTACACCCGCGCGTCTCTTGCGTGAGGGGTGTTTATTCTTTTTCGACC
>JABXIV010000046.1 GCA_013372925.1 Alphaproteobacteria bacterium | reverse complement strand
GGCCCAAACATGGCCGGTAAAAGTACATTCCTGCGTCAGAACGCACTGATTGCCGTGCTCGCGCAAATGGGCGCCTTCGTGCCCGCGGAAAAGGTTCATATTGGCGTGGTGGACCGCCTGTTTAGCCGGGTTGGCGCGTCGGATGATCTGGCTCATGGCCGATCCACCTTCATGGTCGAGATGGTTGAAACCGCTGCCATTCTCAATCAGGCTGGACCGCGGTCCCTTGTGATTCTTGATGAAATCGGCCGTGGCACGGCCACCTATGATGGCCTTTCCATCGCCTGGGCAGCCGTTGAAAACCTGCATAATATCAATCAGTCCCGTGCACTTTTCGCCACCCACTATCATGAATTGACAGCGTTGAAAGAAACACTTGAAGCTGTTTCCCTGCGGTCAATGAAAGTGCGGGAATGGAAGGGTGAAGTTGTCTTTTTGCACGAAGTTGGCTCAGGGGCTGCTGATCGATCATACGGCATTCAGGTCGCCAAACTCGCCGGACTGCCCCACCGCGTGATCGATCGGGCGCGCCAGGTGCTCGATCATCTTGAGAATAGCGACAAGGGCGACAAGGCCACCGGGCTCGTCAATGATTTGCCGCTTTTCCAATCTACACCATCTTCATACCAAACCCCGGCACCAAGTGGGCCATCAGAGATCGAAGAGAAGCTGACGGATACCAACCCTGACCAGCTTACGCCCAAAGAAGCGCTCGACCTGATATACGCCCTGAAGGACATGTTGCCTCAAGACTGACAAACTTTGCCAAGGAAGCACCATGACCGCCATTCGCAACCGTCGCGCCATCATCAACCGAAAAGACCTTGTGGTTGCCCTGAATGAGCTTGCCGAAAAGAAGAACGCGGCGGATTGCCAGACCGATGTGGTGAAAATCCTGAAGGATGCGCACACAAAAGGCTGGAACGAAGTCAAGCGGCGGTTCGATGAAGATGCCGAAAACGGCCGGACCGCCGCAAAATCGCTTTGCTATCTGATGGACCAGCTGTTGCGGACGCTTTATGACTTCGCCACAGAGCATGTGTTTCCGCTTGCCAACCCCACAGCATCCGAACAGCTTTGCCTTGTAGCTACAGGCGGTTATGGCCGCGGCGAACTGGCGCCTTTTTCAGATGTGGATCTCTTGTTCCTGATACCCTACAAATCCACGCCCTGGGCCGAAAGTGTCGTGGAATACATGCTGTATGTGCTGTGGGATCTGGGCGTAAAAGTTGGGCACGCAACGCGAACACCCGAAGAATGTTCACGCCTCGCAAAAGAGGACCTGACAATCCGTACGGCGCTCCTTGAATCCCGCTACCTCTGGGGTGAAGAACAGCTCTTCCACAAAGCAGCCAAGCGCTTCATTCGCCGGGTTGTCGCAACCACCGGCCCGGAATTTGTCGAACTCAAGCTTGAGGAACGGGATAAACGCCACCAGAAAATGGGCGATAGTCGCTATGTTGTTGAGCCGAACATCAAAGACGGCAAAGGCGGCCTGCGCGACCTGCAAACCATGTGGTGGATCGCCCGTTACCTCTATGGCGGTATCTCGCGAGACAAGATGATCAGCGATGACATGCTGACCATCCATGAAAACCGTCAGTTCAGGAAAGCTGAATCCTTCTTGTGGACCGTACGCGTAGCGCTTCATTATAGCGCCGGACGCGCGGAAGAACGCCTGACTTTCGACATGCAGCGAACGCTGGCAGACAAGCTGCATTACAAGGATCACCCTGGGGCTTCTGGCGTTGAACGCTTTATGAAGCACTATTTCCTTGTGGCCAAACAAGTGGGGGACCTGACCCGGATTTTCTGCGCTGTCCTTGAGGAGCGCCAGCACAAGAGCACCTTCCTCGCACGGTTCCGGCGCACCAAAAAAGTACAAGACTTTGCCGTGGAAGCGGGCCGCCTGACATTTGTTGGGCCAGACGATATTAAAGAAAACCCGGTACTGATGCTCAAGATTTTTGCCGTGGCAGACGACAAAGGGCTGGATATCCACCCAGATGCGCTACGCCTGATCAAGCAAAACCTTTCCCGCATCACCGACAAAGTGCGCCGTGACCCGGAAGCCAACGAATATTTCCTCTCTGTGCTGACAAGCAGCAAGGAAGGCGAGATAAACCTGCGCCGAATGAATGAGGCCGGGGTTTTCGGCCGCTTTATACCGGATTTTGGCCGCGTGGTGGCGCAGATGCAGTATGATATGTATCACCATTATACGGTTGATGAGCATACCATTCGGGCCATCGGGCTATTGCCCCGCATCGAAAGTGGGGAACTGAAAGACGACCACCCCTTATCGACCGATGTGATCCAAAAGGTAATCTCCCGAAAAGTGCTCTATGTAGCCGTACTATTGCACGATATTGCCAAAGGCCGGGGCGGTGATCACTCCGTCTTGGGTGCGGAAATATCCGAGAAACTATGTCCTCGTTTGGGCCTGACCCCGGCGGAGACCGAGACCGTGGCATGGCTTGTTCGCTGGCATCTGTTGATGAGCAACACAGCCTTCAAACGGGACCTTTCAGACCACAAGACAATTCTGGATTTCTGCGAACTGGTAAAAAGCCCTGAGCGCTTAAGGCTGCTGTTAGTGCTCACTGTTGTGGACATTCGGGCTGTTGGCCCCGGCGTGTGGAACGGCTGGAAAGGCCAGCTTCTACGCGAGCTTTATTATGCCTCGGAAGAGGTTCTGCTTGTAGGGCACGCAACAAAAGCACGCAGTGAACGGGTGAAAGCCAAGCAGGATGAACTTCGGAAAACACTCAAGAACTGGACCAAGAAAGAGTTCGAGACCCACGTCAAGCGGATGAACGATGCCTACTGGATTGCAGAAGGGCCAAGAACGCTTGCCCAGAATGCCCGGTTGATGAAGCGAACAGACGAAAATGGTACTGGTTTTGGTGTTACCGCCCGGGTTGAGCAGTTCCAGGACATGACCAAAGTGTCTGTCTACACACAAGATCACCCCGGCCTATTTGCCCGTATTGTAGGTGCACTCGGCATTGCGGGTGCTACCATTATGGGTGCAAAAATCCATACATCCCGCGACGGCCTCGCCATGGACAACTTCGCAGTGCAGGATATGGACGGCAATGCCTTCGATAGCCGCCGCCAGCTGGACAAGCTTGAGGAAACCATCCTTGAAACACTCAAGGGCAATGTGAAACTGAAGGAACGCCTGAAGGAAAAGCGGGTTTTTGGCTCCAAGGATGCCGCTTTTGAAGTGGAACCTGTCGTGCTGATCGATAATAAGGCATCGAACTGGTCAACTGTTATTGAGGTGAACGCCAAAGACCGGCCGGGCCTTCTTTATGACATGGCCTATGCGCTCTACCGGCTGAAACTCTCACTGGTTTCTGCCCATGTGGCAACCTATGGCGAACGAGCAATTGACGTCTTTTACGTGCGGGACCTGTTGGGCCAGAAGGTTACCAACAAAGTCAGGCTCAGGAACATTGAAGACAAGCTTCTGAAAGCCGCCAAAGGCGAACAAATCTTTACGCGCAAAAACAAGCACACGGAGACGGCAGCGTGAGCCTGGCAAAACGCATCTCAACCGTTGGGGGGTTCACCCTGCTAAGCCGCCTTTTCGGCTTTGTGCGCGATATGCTCATGGCACGCTATCTGGGTGCAGGCATGGCCTCGGATGCCTTCTTTATTGCCTTCAAGTTGCCCAACTTTTTTAGACGACTTTTTGCAGAGGGCGCTTTCTCAGTCGGATTTGTACCTCTTTTTTCAAGGGCTCTAGGCAAAGACATAACGCCCGAAAGCAAGCAAGCGGCGCTGGATTTTGCGGGCAAGGTTTTTGCGTGGCTGTTGCCCATTCTTCTTGTCTTCCTGTTGATTATGGAAGCCGCAATGGTGCCTGTGATGCTCGGCCTTACAGGTGGCTTTGAGGGCGACGCCACAAAGTTCAACCTGACGGTGGAACTGGGCCGCTATACCTTTCCGTATCTTGCGCTCATTTCCCTTGTAACCTTCTATGCAGGCATGTTGAACGCCGTGGAGCGCTATTCTGCAGCAGCTTTCGCGCCTGTTCTGCTGAATCTTTTCATGATTGGGGCCCTGATTGCCTTCGGTGAAACGGAAATCGGCGCCGCGCGGGCACTCGCCGCTGCTGTATCCCTGTCCGGAGTTGCACAGTTTTTCTGGCTTTGGCGGGCAGCCCAAAAGGCCGGCCTGAAAATACTGTTTCATCTGCCCAAACCCAGCGAAGACGTGCGTGAACTCTTGCGCGTGATTGCCCCAGCCGCCATCGGTGCAGGCATCATCCAAATCAATCTTTTGATTGATGTTCTTCTTGCTGCCCGCATGCTGCCTGAAGGGTCTGTTTCCTGGCTTTTCTATGCTGACAGGCTTAACCAGTTGCCACTCGGTGTCATTGGTGTAGCAACCGGAACCGTTTTGCTGCCCAGCATTTCCCGCCTGCTTGCTGGGGGTGATGAAAAAGCGGCCCTCCGCCAGCAAAACAAAGCCATCGAATTTTCACTGTTCCTCACGCTTCCTGCCGCGGCCGCACTGGCGACAATTCCAGGGCCCGTTATTGCAACGCTGTTCGAGCGGGGTGCCTTTACAAGCGCAGAAACCGCACAAACAGCAGCAGCATTGCTCGCCTATGCTGTGGGGCTTCCTGCCTATGTTATTGCCAAGGCCCTGACGCCTGGGTATTTCGCCCGGGAAGACACAAAAACACCGGTGAAGTTTGCCACAGCATCCCTTTTTGTGAACCTGATCCTGAATTTGATCCTGATCCAGTAT
>JABXIV010000239.1 GCA_013372925.1 Alphaproteobacteria bacterium | reverse complement strand
GTAGGAAGTAAGGAGTTCACCCGACGGGGGGTCGTCGCCGCATTATTCAGGAAAGCTATGTCTGGCCCGATAGACGAGATCAAAAAGGAACGTGAGCGATTCGTCGCCTTTGCCTTTGCCGCAGCAGAAATATTCTTCGAGCTGAATGACAAAGGAAAAATCGTATTCGAAGGCGGTGCTGCTGAACGCATCGGCTCCACCAGTGAAAGCCTGATCGGCGAACAACTCATTGATCAGATTGATGAAGAAGACCGGGACGTTTTCCGCGCCCTGCAACAGCACCTGGCGCACAAGGGGCGGATCGGCCCTATTCCACTAAGGTTCAAATCCAGTTCCGGGCGCAGCATTGCCTTGAGGCTTTTCGCCCTGCAGATGCCCGGTGAAGACAGCCACACATTTCTTGCATTAAGGGCTGCGCCCTTGGGCGGCGCAGGCGGTGTAGACATTGCCACAGACCCGGAAACCGGCTTGATGCAGCGGGAAACATTCATGGAAATGGCAACCCGAACCATGAAGGAAAACCCGGCTGGCAATAATCTTTACATGACCGCAATTGAGGTTGAGGGCATTGAAGACGCCAAGAAGAAATTCGGGCCCAAATATATGCGCCATCTGCTCAAGCAAGTGGCAGCACACCTGAAAACCCTTTCTGTAGATGGCGAGATCGCCGGGCAAATTGACGAAAAGCACTTTGCCTTCCTGCACCGGGCCAAATCAGATGGGTCGCAACTGGGATCATCGCTAAAGAAAGTAGACGAAAACGTTCAGCTCAAGACAGCCTATTCCACAATGGCTTCTGATCTGACGGAAGGCTCAGAGGATCAGATCCTTCGCACGCTCAGCTATGTGTTGAACCAGTTCTGCAAAGACCCCAAATCTGTCAGCTTTGAGAATCTCTCCGTTGCCTATGAGGATATGGTGACGGAAGCCCAGCGCCGCGTTGTTCAAATTCGGCACATGATCGAATCCGGATCCTTTAAAATGGCGTTCCAGCCTGTGGTGTCCCTATCCACCAACGAAGTGCACCACAACGAAGTCCTCAGCCGCTTTGATGACCGCATGGGCGACAGCAGCACTCTTGATGTGATCCGTTTCGCGGAAGATGTCGGCATTATTGAGGAGTTCGATATCGCCCTGTGCCACAAGGCTATCGACTATGTGCGGAAGATGAAAAAGCTGGGCACGCCACTTACGCTTGGGATCAATATTTCCGGACGCACGCTTGATAGTGGCCGCTTCACGGATAATCTGATCAAGGAATTGACGGCAGGCAATGACGTATCCCGCCATATTCTTCTGGAGCTAACAGAAACAGCCGCCATTGAAAATCTGGAACGGGTCGAGGCTATCCTGAATGACCTGAAAGCAAACGGTTACCGCATATGCCTGGATGATTTTGGTGTTGGCGCAGCGGGGTACCAATACCTGCGGGCCTTCAATGTCGACTTTGTAAAGATCGACGGCAGCTATGTTGATGATATGAATTCGCCGGGCTACCGCCCCACATTCCTGCTATCCATTGTGCGCCTGTGCAATGATTTGGGTGTGAAAACCATCGGTGAGCATGTTGAAAACAGGTTCCAGGCAGATTTCCTGCGCTCCCTTGGCGTTGACTTCGCGCAGGGATACCATTACGGCAAACCTGATTATTCCCCGAGAACAGAGTAAGGCTTTTTCAAATGTCGCTCAGATGGACTATTGCAGGCTTGATCGCTTGCGCCCTTCTATGGCTGTTTGGCCGGTGGCGTGAGAAGAAGCACGAACTGGGTGTCGTGCCGATCATACCGCCCTTCTATATCCAGTTTTTCGGGCTCGTCGGCTTTTTGGTGTTCGCGGCCCACCTGATCGCCATCACCACCGGGCTGGACTGGACACCACCCTTCCGCCGCTAGGGTGCGTCTGTAGCCTCGGGCTCTGATGCACTTGCTGCATACATCCCGATCAATTGCGGTGCGCTTGTTTCAAACATACGCACACCCAAACTGCGGTACATAGCCGCCCAAAAACGGGATCGGAAAAAGCGGCGCTTGCCCTTTTTCCCCCGCGCGATATAGGTCCCAGAAGGGTGACGATAGATATTGGCGGCCACACGGCCACTTTCCTTGATCAGGTTGTCCTTCACGTCGCTGGTTACGCTGACCGTATGCCGCGCCATCGGTTTCACCTTGCGGTGCTGTTTTGACTTCGCGCTGCGGCGGCGCCACATCTTCAGCCAAACCACGGCCATCAAAATCACGATGGCAAGCAGCACCGCGAATATAGCCAGCACATACATCAGGTTATAGCTGTCACCCAAGCGAAGGCGCTCGACAGTTTCTTCAAGCGCATCGTCTGCAGACAAGCTCGAATCCGCCTCAAGCTGGCCATCGGCAGCGAAGCTGTAAATCAGGCCATCCCGCCGGTCCAGCGCCGCAACGATACCGTTGCCACCATAAACAGCGACATACCCATTCGACGCCACGGTAACACCATACAAGGGATCACCACTGCACTTGGCTTTGATATCCACGAGATTTGGGCGCAACACGAACACCTGATAGTCGGTCACGCGGGTACAGCGAAAACGGTAAACCTGAATAACTTCAGCCAATTTCATGGCAACAGAGGCTGGCGGCGATTCCCGGTTGATACCGACATATATGTCATGAGCCAACTGACGCGGATCCTGAATCTCCACCTGCGCCAAGCCTGCTTTTGGAACAGCAAATAGCCCCAAAAGGAAACCGGACAAAAATATCAGTCGAATCAATGGCATACTTCACCCCACCTAAATTGATTACCGCTATTGAAAGTCATCTTTGGTCAGCATGCAAGGGGAAGGCGCATGTTGCGCATAAAAAAGCGGAACCGCAATCGGGGGAGGACATGCGGTTCCGCGCGACACAGTCAGATCAAGGGAGCTATTAGGCTGTATCAGCATCCTCTTTATAGAATGAAGCCTGTTAACAACGGGTAAACAAGGGTGGAAAAAATCAACAAGCTGGACTCTGATGAAAAAATTTTGCGTTTGTACCGCATCAGTCCTTTTTCAAGTAATGAATGCAGGCAGCAAATTCGTCTTAAATTTCAAGGGGTTTTTCGCGCACAATTTGTATGGGTGAGACGTTGGTTGAGGCCATAGCCGATCAACCCAAATCGGAAGATGCATTCCGCCATCTGCCTCAATCCATCAGAAAGCAGATGGCATTTGCTTTCTCGGGCACCGAAATCATGCCCTAAAACACCGCTTTCAGAGCATAAAAAGGGGGTGATTCGCTTTGCCTGCGCACCACCCCGTTCCAACGCCTATTAAAAGGCTCTAGTTCTCGCGCATCTTCAAAGCCGCGATGAAGGCATTGTGCGGAATTTCCACCTTGCCATACATGCGCATCTTGGCCTTACCCTTCTTCTGCTTTTCCAGAAGCTTTTTCTTACGGGTTACGTCACCGCCATAACATTTGGCCGTTACGTCTTTGCGCATTGCAGAAATGGTTTCACGCGCAATCACCTTGCCTCCGATCGCTGCCTGGATCGGAATTTTGAACAATTGGCGTGGGATCAGGTCTTTCAGGCGCTCACACAAGGCACGCCCACGGCCTTCGGCCTGGCTGCGGTGTACAAGCATGGAAAGCGCATCCACTGGCTCGCCATTCACGAGAATGGACATTTTCACCAGATCAGATGTTTCATAACCACTCATGTCATAGTCAAAGCTCGCGTAACCACGGCTGACTGACTTCAGGCGGTCGTAGAAATCATACACCACTTCGTTCAGAGGCAGTTTGTATTTCAGCATGGCACGGGTGCCTGCGTAGGTCAGGTCTTCCTGAATGCCACGTTTGTCTTCGCATAGCTTCAAAACGGCACCAAGATGCTCATCCGGCACCAGAATGGTGGCATTGATCCACGGCTCTTCAATATGATCCACCCGCACAACATCCGGCATGTCGGCAGGGTTATGCAGCTCAATCATCGTGCCATCGGTTTTGTGGATCTTGTAGATTACGCTCGGGCTTGTGGTGATCAGCTCAAGGTCAAACTCGCGCAGCAGCCGCTCCTGAATGATTTCAAGATGCAGCATGCCAAGGAAGCCACAGCGGAAACCGAAACCGAGGGCTGCCGATGTTTCCATCTCAAACTCGAAGCTGGCGTCATTCAGGCGAAGCTTCTGAAGCGCATCCCGAAGGCGCTCAAACTCGGAGCTATCCGCCGGGAACAGACCACAGAACACCACTGAACGGCTAGGCTGGAAGCCCGGCAGCGGTTCGGCACAGGGGCGTGCAACATCAGTGATGGTATCACCCACATGGGTGTCGGCCACTTCCTTGATGCTCGCCGTAATGAAGCCAACCTCGCCTGGGCCAAGCTCAGGCACCATGACGCCTTTTGGCGTAAATACGCCTACGCGCTCGATCTTGTGTTCGGCGTCAGCCGCCATCATCTTGATGGTCTGGCCCTTTTTGATTTTGCCGTCGATCACACGCACAAGCACCATCACACCCAAATAGGCGTCATACCAGCTATCTACCAGCATGGCTTTCAGTGGTGCGTTGGGGTCCCCCTCAGGGGCCGGCAGGCGCTCGACGATCGCCTCAAGCACATCTTCGATGCCAAGGCCAGACTTGGCAGAACACTCAACCGCATCTGTAGCATCAAGGCCGATGACATCTTCAATCTGCTGGCGCACGCGGTCAGGTTCCGCGGCTGGTAGGTCAATCTTGTTCAGAACCGGCACAATCTCGTGGTTGTTGTCGATCGCCTGATACACGTTCGCCAGCGTCTGGGCTTCCACACCCTGACTGGCATCAACAACAAGGATTGACCCTTCGCATGCAGCCAGACAGCGGCTCACTTCATAGGCAAAATCCACGTGGCCGGGCGTGTCCATAAGGTTCAGCGTATAATGCTGGCCGTCTTTGGCTTTATATTCCAGGCGCACTGTCTGTGCCTTGATGGTGATGCCCCGCTCGCGTTCGATATCCATAGAATCGAGGATCTGCGCTTTCATCTCCCGGTCGGTCAATGCGCCCGTGTTTTGAATCAGGCGGTCCGCCAGCGTGGATTTGCCGTGGTCAATGTGCGCAATGATCGAAAAATTGCGGATGTTCTTTTGGTCGGTCATGGCCGTTTTTCTACTTTATACAGTTTTGCTTCTGGCCTTGATGGCCAACGACCGCACTTATGTGCGGCCGTATCAAATTCATATTCTTCAGTTCAATAAGGAACCACGCGGTCGGGCGGCCTGTGGCCGTCAACAAAGGTGCGGATGTTGATCAAAACCTTCTCGCCCATCGCCATGCGTGCTTCATACGTTGCGGAGCCCATATGGGGCAACAGAACCACGTTATCAAGCTCAAGAAGCTTTGGATTGATCTCTGGCTCCTGCTCGAACACGTCAAGCCCTGCGCCTGCAATCCGCCCTACTTCAAGAAGATCAGCCAACGCTTCTTCATCAATGATTTCACCACGAGCCGTGTTGATGATCACCGTGTGCGGCTGCATTTTTTTCATGCGGTCCCGGTTCAGCAAATGATGGGTTTCTTCCGTCAGTGGGCAATTCACCGACACGAAATCCATCCGGCTAAGCATCTCGTCAAGATCATCCCAATAAGTTGCTTCCAGGTCGGCTTCCACTTCTTCCGGCAACCGTGTACGCTTGTGGTAGTGCACAGCCAGATTGAAAGCCTTGGCACGACGAGCAATGGCAGAGCCAATCCG
>JABXIV010000181.1 GCA_013372925.1 Alphaproteobacteria bacterium | reverse complement strand
GTTTGTGCCAAGCGATGCGAAACCCCTTTTCAGCATGCCTAAAAAGCCAAAAGGGGCTGAATGGGCAGGCAATGCCAAGGTGGTTGACCGGGTGGTCTATCGTGCGGATGGCGCTGGTTATCTGCCGCGTGGGTTTACCCATGTTTTTGTGGTTCCCGCTGATGGTGGCACACCGCGTCAGGTGACAAGCGGTGACTATAACCATACAGGCACACTGTCCTGGATGTCAGATTCAAAGCATATTCTGTTTTCGGCGAACCGTCTGGAAGACTGGGATATGCAGCCGCGGGAATCGGAAATTCATAGCGTGAATATCGATACCGGCGAGATCAAAACCCTGACAAACCGCAAGGGCCCGGATACCGCGCCGCACATTTCCCCGGACGGCAAACTGATTGCCTATCGGGGTAATGATGACAATGGCATGTCCCACCAGAATGCGTCGCTCTATGTGATGAATGCAGACGGTAGCGGCAGCCGAAACCTGCTGGAAACGCTTGACCGGAATGTTGGTCAAATCCAGTGGGCACCGGATGGACGCGGTATCTACTATAATTATGACAACAACGGTAAATCCCTTGTCGCATACGTAAACCTTGTGGGCGGTGGCCGCGTGATGACCGACGCTCTCGGTGGCACCACTTTGGGCCGCCCATACACAAGCGGTGGCTTCCGCGCGACAGGCGATGGGCGGGTTGTGTTCACGCTCAGTCGCACAGATCGGCCGGCAGATTTGGCGATTGTGGACCGCATTTCGCAGGTGAATGCGCTTACCGATCTGAACAATGATGTGCTTGGCCACAAGCAGATGGCGTCTGTTGAGGAAATTAAATTCCCTTCAAGTGTAGATGGTCGTGAAATCCAGGCGTGGGTTGCGAAGCCCGCTGGTTTTGACCCGTCCAGGAAATACCCGATGGTTCTGGAAATTCACGGTGGCCCTCACACGGCCTATGGTCCGCATTTCTCCTCAGAGATTCAGGCCTATGCTGCTGCCGGGTATGTGGTGGTTTATGGTAACCCGCGGGGCAGTACGTCCTATGGCGCGGAATTCGCAAACACCATCCACCACAATTATCCGTCGAACGATTATGACGATCTGATGGATTCAGTGAACCATGTGATCGGCCAGGGCTATATTGACGAAGATCAGCTGTATGTAACCGGCGGTTCCGGCGGCGGCGTGCTGACTGCCTGGATTGTGGGCAAAACGGACCGTTTCCGTGCCGCAGTTGTAGCGAAGCCGGTAATCAACTGGACCAGCTTTGTTCTGACATCTGATTTCAGCCCGTTCTTCACCCAATATTGGTTCGATGGCCTGCCTTGGGAAAATCAGGAAAACTATTGGCAGCGGTCGCCGCTGCGCCTCGTGGGCAATGTCAAAACGCCAACGATGCTGCTGACCGGGGAAGTGGACTATCGCACGCCTATGTCTGAGACAGAACAGTATTACAAGGCGCTGAAGCTTCAGAAAGTGGATAGCATGATGGTGCGCATCCCTGGGGCCAGCCACGGCATTGCAGCCAAGCCTTCAAACCTGATCCAGAAGATCGGGAACATTCTGGCCTGGTTTGACAAATACAAGCCTGCGGCTGCCGATTAACGGCCGGGCCATAAGGTACGCAGAAAAGGTCGCAGATGTGTCTGCGGCCTTTTTTTGTGGCCTCGGGCCTGTTGACAAAGAACACACTCTCCACCGACTATCTGGGCAATAAATCAAGACGAAACGGAGAGCCCAGCAATGGCTGATGACGGGCAAGATCACCATCCGGTTGAGATGTTGCATCCACGGTCGCTGAAGTATTTGAGCAGCCAACTCAGGATACTTGTTCGGCGGCATCTGTGGCTGCAGGTCATTATCGGCATGGTCATGGGGCTTATGTCTGGCTATGCGGCCGGGCCGTCGGCGGGTTTGTTGCCTGCCGATGTTTCCGCAACATTGATCAGTTGGGTGGCGCTGCCGGGACGCTTGTTTCTGGCACTTATCCAGATGATCGTGATTCCGCTGATTTTTGCTTCCGTGATACGGGGACTAGCCGCGAGCGAGAACCTGGAGCAGCTTCGAAGGCTGGGTATGCGGATCGTGCCCTATTTCATCAGCACCACGGCGATTGCGATTACCATTGGCCTGACTGCTGCGATGCTTATCAAGCCTGGCCTTTATGTGGATGCGGAAATGGTGAAGGCTTCGCTTGGGGATATGTCACATGTAGTGGCGACAGGCCCAGCGGAAGTGATTTCGCTCGGTGATATCCCCGATAAAATCCTGGGCATTCTCCCCACCAACCCCCTTGTCGCCATGACAGATATGGACATGCTGAAGGTTGTGGTGTTTGCTGTGATCGTGGGTATTGCCCTTGTGATGATGGAACCTGCGCAATCGAAACCGCTTCTTGACCTTCTTGGCTCCCTGCAGGCTGTTTGCATGATGGTTGTACGCTGGGCCATGTTGATTGCCCCGCTGGCGGTGTTCGGGCTGATGACACAGCTTACATCCAAGATTGGCCTTGAGGCCCTTGTGGGCATGGCGGTGTATGTATTGACGGTGTTGTCGGGCCTTGCCGTTCTGTTTGTGTTTTATCTGTTGGTGGTTACCCTTCTGGCGCGAAGAAACCCGTTTGAATTCGTTATCAAGATCAAGGAGCTGATGCTTCTTGCTTTCTCGACCTCAAGTTCGGCGGCAGTGATGCCTCTTTCTATTCGCACAGCGGAAGACAAGCTGGATATCAGGCCATCTGTCAGCCAGTTTATCGTGCCAATCGGGGCCACTATCAATATGGATGGTACAGCGCTCTATCAAGGCGTTGCGGCAGTCTTCCTTGCGCAGGTGTTCGGTATTGATGTTGGCCTTTCGGGGTATCTTTTGATTGTGCTCACCTCGGTTGGTGCGTCCATCGGGACACCGGCAACACCAGGGGTGGGGATTGTGATCCTTTCGATGGTGGTGACATCGGTGGGCATCCCGGCTGAAGGCATCGTGTTGATCATGGGGGTGGACCGTATCCTTGATATGTGCCGCACCACACTGAATGTGACAGGCGATATGGTGGCTTCCACCGTGATGGACCGCTGGGTTGGTGGCGCGCGCCCGCTGCAGATGGAACTGGCTGCCGAAGCCAGGCGGGAAAAAGTGCGGCGGGAAACCGGCGAAGATATCATCATCACAAAGCGGTAGGAAAAAGGGCGCCAGATGGGCGCCCTGTGACTATGGATCACCAGAGAGGGTGACTATTCCTTCTTTGCAGAGATCAACGTGATAGCGTGGTATGCGATCCAGAAGGCCCAGGCAAATCCGGCCCAGATAACAAAGCTCTCTTCAAAAGCGGAGAACCGGGCCAGCGCCAGTAGCCAGGAAATCACGGCCATAAAGACGCCCAAGTGAATGAACAGGCCTTTCCAGCCATACTGAAGCAAACCACCTTTGCTTTTTGCGGTATCTTGCCCGGTTTCCAGCAGTTCCTGAAATTCTTCCATGTTTTGACCGAAGGCAGCTGCGAGTGCCTTCAGGGACTCCATGCCCGGGGCTTCGCCGCCTTCGATACGTTGTATGGTTCGCACGCTGATCCCACTGATTTCTGACAGCTGCTCCTGCGACCAACCCCGCTTGCGTCGGATCGATTTTAATTTCATGCCATTTGTCCTTGTCGCGTTATTTCTGCTGCCATGGTGCTATCCAATGTAGTGTGAATAGGCCACGCCAGACAGCTGAATTTTCCGAGCCAAAGACCCGACAGGAACCCGCCAGTAATCCGCCAGAGGTTTATTCCGCCAAGAAGGCAATATTGCCTTTCACTATCGTAAGGATCGCTTTCGTTTTCGGAATGTCGGCAGGCACCGCCGTCATGATGTCAGTGTCGAAGGCGGTCAGGTCTGCTTCCTTGCCCACAGTGATGCTGCCCAAGCGGTCTTCCGCAAAGGATGCATAGGCTGGCCACAGCGTGAACATCTTCAGCGCCTCACCTCGGGTTACAGCTTCTTCAGCGTGCCAGTTCTCATCCTGGAAGCCCTTCAGGTCATGACGGTATACGGCAGCATAAAATTCGATCATTGGGTCGCCGCGCTCCACTGGTGCGTCGGAACCACCCGCGACAATTGCACCGCTGGCAATAAGGCTGGACCAGGCATACGCGCCCATCAGGCGGTCATCGCCCAACCGGTCCGGCGCGAAGTGCAGGTCACCAATCGCATGGCTTGGCTGCATGGATGCAATCACGCCAAGTTGTGCATAACGCGGCAGGTCTTCGGTGTTCACGATCTGGGTATGCTCATCGCGCCAGCGAGGCTCTGCAATGGCACGCTCAACGGAGGGTACGTCGTTAAAGGATTCCTCAAACCAGTCCAGAAGCAGGCGGTTGCCGCGGTCACCAATAGCATGCATGGCGATCTGGATGCCGGAACCGAGCGCTTGGCGCAGTAGCGGCATGGTTTCTTCCTTGGTGGTGAGCAACAAGCCGCTTGAAGCAGCGTCTGAGTATGGCTCCAGAAGGGCGGCCCCGCGTGACCCAAGTGCACCATCCATATAAAGTTTGACTGCCCGTGTGACGATGCGGCCATCGCCATTTTGGCGCATGCCGCTTTCGAACAGGGCAGGGGCATCCTGTGGTTCAATGGCATTATAGACGCGGATTTTCACGTCACCGCCATCAGCGAGGCGTTCAAGCGCTTCAACGCGCGTCATGGGAACCGACATATTGTGCAGGCCGGTCCAGCCATAACGGGCATAAACATCGGCCCCTGTTACAAGGGCGCGGTCAATATCCGCCTGCGTTGGTTCCGGCATCAGGCCAGCCAGCAAGGACATGGCCGCATCAACCAGCATGCCGGTTGGTTCGCCAAGGGCGTTCTTGATGATTTCACCGCCATAGGGGGCTTCGGTTTCACCGCTTACACCCGCAAGTTCCAGCGCCTTTGTGTTGGCAACCAGGGCATGGCCGTCCGCCCGTGTTAGTACGACAGGAATGTCTGCAACAACTGCATCAATGTCCCAGCGGGTGGGGAAGCGCTTTTCGGGCCAGTGTGTTTCGATCCAGCCGCGGCCCATCAGAACCGCAGGCGTTTCCTTGCTGCGCCAGTCAGCGACGGCTTGCTTCACTTCTTCGAGGCTGTTGATGCCTTCCAGGTTCAGTGTCAGTTCCCGTTCACCAATGCCGTGCAGGTGCGCGTGCGCATCAACAAAGCCCGGGAATAGTGCTGCACCATCGAGTGATAGTACGGTCGTGTCGCTGCCGATCATTGCCTCGGCTTCGGCGCGGCTGCCAACATGGACAAAAACACCGTTCTTGATGGCGACCGCTTCAGCCGTAGGATTGGCGTCATCTGCCGTATAAATCGGGCCACCCCAGATCACGGTGTCGGCCGCTTCCGGTGTTGTCACGGCATCAGTAACCTGCGGGTTCACCTCGTCCTGGGCAAGGCCGGCGGCGCTGGCTGCCATGGCAAATGTGCAAAGCGCAAATAGTCGGCGGAAGGCGCGCATTATCTCTCTCCTGATCTGAACATGCTGCACCATGCTATGGTTCAATCAGTCTCTGTCAAGCGAAAGGGCGGCTTTGGCTTGCGCATGGAGGCGGTTGCCTGCACAATGCGCCCAATCCCATACGCTGAAGCGGAAGGTTCGAAACTGTGCGTGACATACTTGTGGCCCTGATCATGTTTGGCTGGATGCCTGTGGCGCTTTTCAAGCCTTATGTCGGGGTTCTGCTGTGGGACTGGCTATCGCATATGAACCCGCACAACTATACTTATGGCTTTGCGCAAAATCTCGGTTTCTTGAACTTTGTTGCGATTTTCACACTCGGCGGTATGGTGCTGGAGCGGGAAAAGAAGACCTTGCCAGCGCACCCGATAGTAATAGCGATCGCGCTTTATTTTATCTGGACAGTGATCACCACAATTGCAGCGTTTGATCCCGGGCTTTCGATGGGTAAATTTTCGCATGCCTTCAAGGTGATCCTGTTTGCCTTTGTGATCATGCTTGTGATGCAGTCGCCCAACCGGCTAAAGGCCTATTTGTATGTCCTGATAATTTCGATGGCGTTTATTTCCGTTAAAGGAGCGGGTTCCACGATCCTGAGCGGCGGGGGCGGGCGTGTTCAGGGCGCTGGTGGTATGATGACTGACAACAACCAGCTTGCCGTTGCCATGGCCATGTCGTTTCCGATTGCCCTCTATTTCTATCAGCATCCTCCGGTCAAGATGCTCCGGTGGCCTGCGCTTGGGCTGGCCTTATCATTTGCCATTTCTGTGGTGGGGACACAGTCTCGGGGCGGTTTTGCGGCGTTGGCCGCTGTTATTTTCATGCTGATCCTGAAAACGAAGCGCAAATTCACTGTGCTTGCAGTTATGATCCCGATCGCGTTCGCTGGATATTATTTCGCCCCGGATAGCTGGAAAAATCGTATCGAAAGCAGTGAGAAAACCACAGAAGATGCCAGTTTCCGCGGGCGGGTGGTGATGTGGAAATTTTCATCGAACCTAGCGGATGATAACCCGATTGAAGGCGGCGGGTACGATGTCTTTTATGTGCCTCGTGCTCAGGAGCTGTATATGACGCCGGGTGAAACGGCTCGGGCGCCACATTCGATTTATTTCGAGGTATTGGCAGAGCATGGATATACCGGTTTGATCTTATGGCTGACCATGCTGTTTACCGGGTGGTATTCGGGCGGTACGGCATCAAAGCGCTACCGACAATATAATGAAACCCGGTGGCTCAGTGATCTGTGCTACGCTTGCCAGCTTTCACTGGTAGGATACGCAGCCGGTGGCTTGACCGTGAATATCGCCACATTTGACTATTTTTATGACCTGCTTGCCATCATCGTGATCTGCTCGATCATCGGTGAACGATTGATGGAAAAGGGTGTGACAGAATATACAAGCCTGACGCCCGAGGAGCGCGAAGAAGCAGAGCCAAAAGCCAAGAAGTGGTCACCGCGACCAGCGGGTAAACAGGCAGGTAGTGCGGGTTAGTCTTTAGGAGGGAGCGTATCTTCGCCAGCAGGTTCACTTGGCGCGTCTGCACCAAATCGTGCTGCAAAATCCGCGTCACTTCTGGTGTTCCTGCGCTTGATGAGCGCAATGATCACACCGATTAGAGCACCCGCGGCAATGATGGCCGCAAACACCATGGCGAAAGCCAGTATCCATGCCAGCAAGCTGTACATGCTTTCGCAGTTATCCCCGCATAAGCTTTCCATCGGGTTGCCAACCCAGAAGCGGAAGGCGCCATAGGTTACGAGGCTGAGAAGGACAAGCCCCAGCAGATGCTTGAGCGACAGATTGATCGCGCCAGCCTTGCGTTGCCGTTTGCGCTTTTTGATGAAGATATTCTCTGACATGAGCGGCACTATGGGCGCGGCCATGGGGATGGTCAAGCCGAGATCGCTCAGGTGAGCCCGATTTTAAAGAAGCTCGTGTTTCTTCAGTCCATGACGAAGTTGATCGTAGCTCAGGCCTGCGTATGGGGCAGCGGCGCGCTGGTTGAAGCGGTTTTCTTCCATAGCGTGCTCGTAAAGTTTTTTCTCAAAGGCAGCCACTTCCTCGCGCAGGTCGAAAGGGCCGTCTGGTGACTTGTCGATCGTTTTTGCTTCCCCCTGAATTGGGCCGGGCGTGGGTGAGGCAGCGACTTGTTTTCGATTGGTTTTGACGGGTGGCCTGAAGGGGCTTTCAAAGGGGTCGAAGATAATGTCGCATACGGGTTGCTCGCCGTCCCACGCGCGGTAGATGGCGCGCTCCACCACATTCTTCAGCTCCCGTACGTTGCCGGGCCAATGATAGTCCATCATCGCTTCCGTAGCCTTTTTCGAGAAACCGGGGAACACTAGCCATTCCAGTTCGCGTGCCATGGCCATGCCGAAATGTTCCGCCAGAAGCATGATGTCTTCGCGTCGTTCCCTCAAGGGTGGTACCGTGATTACGTCAAAGGCCAGCCTGTCCAGAAGGTCGTGACGGAACTCCCCCGCGTTGGCAGCGGCGGGAAGGTCAATGTTGGTGGCACCAATGACACGCACATCCACGGTAATGGTGTCTGTTCCGCCAACACGTTCGAACTCGCCATATTCAATAACGCGCAGCAGCTTTTCTTGTGCGCTCATGCTCATGGTACCGATTTCATCCAGGAACAGGCTGCCTTCATCGGCGGCCTCGAAGCGCCCGGCGCGCCGGTTTCTCGCGCCAGTGAAAGCACCGGGCTCGTAGCCGAACAGCTCGCTCTCCAACAATGTTTCGGCCAGGGCAGCACAATTCATCTTCTGGAAGGCTTTATTCCAGCGGTTTGAAAGGTAATGCAGTCGGGCTGCAATCAGTTCCTTGCCTGTGCCCCGTTCGCCGATCACCAGCATAGGGCGGTCCAGCGGCGCAGCCCGGCTGATCTGGTCCATGAGGTCCAGGAAGGCGGGGGAATCACCGATGATTTGATCTTGTTTTTTTGCCATATGCCGATAGTTGGTGAAAAATACTAAATGTTAGTAATTACTTATGCTTCATCATTGAAGAAAGCAAGGGGTAAAATTAAAAATACAATAAAAACAAAGGCTTAATTTTTTTCAAAAACTGGCACACCCTCTGCAAACAAGGGAAGGTGTCAGCGAGATAATAAAAAGACTGACAAGAAAAACGACAAAGACAGCGAAACAAGAACTAGAGGACGAGAAAAATGACAATGATGCTCCAGACAATGCCGGTAACGCCCGGGACACGACGCGAGGGGATGGAAATCGCTGGTGTGGTTATGGGCAGCAGCTTGATCCGTCAATCGGATCATCGCCTGCCAGAGCTTAGCCGCCGTCAGCGCCGCATCAATCGTCAGCGCCGTCTGAACTAGTTCATTCTGGCCCCGGTAAATTCCCCGCAAGAGGGAAGCCGGGGCCGAGACAACCCGCCCGATATAAAAGCAAAGCTGAGATCGGGGAGAATGTCCCAAAAAATGGCCAATAATAACAAGCCTGGGGCACGTAGCGAGGACATACGAAAGGAAGTAAGAAAATGGGTATTTTTTCCCGCCTGACAGACATCATCAACTCGAACATCAATGCCATTCTGGATAAGGCGGAAGATCCTGAAAAAATCATCCGTATGGTAATCCAGGAAATGGAAGATACGCTTGTTGAGGTGCGATCTTCTGCTGCCAAAACAATTGCAGACCAGAAAGACATCGAACGCCGCATCAAGAAAGTGAAGCAAGCCCAGACTGACTGGGAAAAGAAAGCGGAACTCGCAATCTCCAAAGGCCGGGATGACCTTGCCAAGGGTGCCTTGATCGAAAAAGCCAAAGTTGCTGAGATGGCGGCTCACCTTGAAGAAGAGATGAAGCATCTCTCTGAAGCACTTGGCCGCAACGAAGAAGATGTGATCAAGCTGGAAGCCAAGTTGCGTGAAGCCCGCGCCAAGAAAGCCAGTATGGCAGCACGCCATAAATCGGCGTCCAATCAGGTCCGTGTTCGCAAGAACCTCTATGACAACCGTATCCAGGATGCGTTTGACCGGTTCGACAAAGTGGATGCCCGCCTGGACCGCCTTGAGGGTGAAGCTGAAGCCATGGCGATTGGTCGCGGTGAAAACCTTGAAGATGCCTTCAAGGAACTGGAATCCAACGACGAGATCGAAAATGAGCTCGCAGCGTTGAAAGCGAAAGCTGCCGGTGGTGCACAGAAGAAGGCACCTGCAAAAAAATCGGCGTCGAAATAATCGGCGCCCAACAACAATAAAACGATAGGGGAACCCTGAAGATGGAAGAAGCCATACCAATTCTGTTGATCGTCGTGGTGCTGCCACTCTGGATCATTTTCCACTACATCACGAAGTGGAAGCAGATGAAGGGAATTACGGCAGAAGATGAAGCATCGCTGGGTGATCTGCGCACTGCCGCTGACCGCCTGGAAGACCGCCTTCGTACCATGGAACGTATCATGGATGATGAAGTGCCCGACTGGAGGAGCCGTCACAATGACAAATTTTAAAGAACGCCCAACCAAGCTCTACAAAATCCCGCAGGCCGGTAAGGTTATGGGAGTATGTGCAGGTGTTGCCGACTATTTCGATATCAAGGTTGGCGTCGTGCGGGTTCTTACCATTGTCGGCATTCTGGTTACATTCCCATGGCTGCTAATTGGTTACTTCATTCTGGGTATGGCCCTCGACCCAAAGCCGGGAGACCTTTATCGGGATGAGCGTGAGGAAGAGTTCTGGAAACAGACACGCAAGAGCCCGGATTACACCGCAGCAGAGCTGCGCCGCAGGTTTCGGGATATCGAGCGCCGCACATCAGAAATGGAAGCCTATATGACAAGCAAGCGTTTCCGTCTGGAGCGTGAACTGAGGGCCCTGGAAGACTAACGCGGAAGATTAACGCGAGAGAAACTTGACTGCCGTGCCTTCGCTTTCTGAGATTGTTTCCTTTCTCCCACGGTGAAGAATAATGGCAGACGGGCAGGTGCTACATGAGCCTGCCCTCTTTTTTAACCATACGGATTAACCCGGTGGTAACGAAGAGCACTTAAAAAGCGCCGCATAGCAAAAAGAGCCAGTGAACTGGCCAGAGTTTGCAGTAAGGATAGTGAGTGATATGAGTACCCTAATATTAGGTTTGGCCCTTGGGCTGAATGCCGCCGGTTCGGCCCTATTGGACGACAACCCGCATATGATGGCAGGCGATCGCCAGTTTCAGGAACTGATTTACCAGAACCGAAAGGTGCTGGATGAAGATCTGCATCAATTGCATCAGTTGAGCCTGCGGCACGTGAAGCACCGCAGGGCATCAGATCGGGCTGAAATTATGCCTCGGCAGAGTGTGCATTAAGCCGGGCTTCTTCCTCTTCCAAGGCTTTGGCGTATGACTTGCGCCCCCACAATAGCAGGCCGATCGATGCTGGCGTTGTGATAGCAGCCACCAGTGCCAGCGAATAGTTCAACATCATCTCATTGCCGAACAGATGATCCGTGAAGGCCCCGATAAGAAGCGGGCCTGCCCCGTATCCGATAATGCTGGTGCACAGCACATACATGGCGATCACCTGGCCGCGCATCTGGTTCGGTGTAATGATCTGCAGTGACGCGAAAGCAATACCTGACGGCAGGTTGATAAAGAGGTTCGATAGACCCAAAACCCACCACGCGGTTGTTGTGTCGGCGATGAACGGCAGGATCAAGCTGGGGATCAGATACCCCAGCGGCGCCACAAGAAGCGCGCGCACATGTGCATCCTTCTTGCCCTTCGCTAGCCAGTGATCGGCGAGGAAGCCGCCTAGCAAAAGCCCAGCAGGACCGGTAAACAGAGAGATGGTGCCAAATACTTTACCAACCTCGCCGGGTGTCAGGCCGTGATAGCGGTGGAAGAAGAAGGCAAGGAAGCTGAGCGTGCCGAAGCCGAGCGCCGCCACGCAGGACACGCCAAGGCAAATGC
>JABXIV010000039.1 GCA_013372925.1 Alphaproteobacteria bacterium | reverse complement strand
GTTGAACATATGGCGCGGGCGATAAAACGGGTGTCTGTGGAGCGCGGGCACGACATCAAAAAATACAGCCTGCTGACCTTCGGCGGCGCGGGTGGGCAGCACGCCTGCCTTACCGCCGACGCACTGGGAATTGACACAGTGATCGTGCCACCCTTCTCGGGCGTGCTTTCAGCACTTGGCATGGGCCTTGCCGACCAGCGGGTGATCATGGACCAGGCGACAGAGTGCCCCCTGGCCGCCGCAGAACCCCTTGAAAAAGCAATAGAAATCGTCAAACAAAAAGCGCGGGAAAGCCTCGCCGCGCAGGGCGTTCCCGTGGCCGAGCAAACGATTTCACTGCGGGTCCGTGCCAAATATAATGGCACAGATAGCACACTAGTTGTGCCATTTGCGTGCCATGACGAAATGCGCACCACATTCGAGCAGGCCCACAAGGAGCAGTTCGGCTTTACCGAACCTGACCAACCAATTTATGTGGAGGCCGTGGAAGCGGAAGCCTCGGGTGGCGGGGCAAACGCCGCGCTGAATATCATCGCCACAGGCACCAGCACATCGCCCGAGACCACCACCCCGGTATTCACAGAAGGCAAGCGCCAGAACGTGCCGGTGTTCCGCCGCGAAACACTGGCGCCAAAAACCCCTATCACCGGCCCGGCCATAATTTTGGAAAACGGCGGCACCACGGTGCTTGAACCGGGCTGGACCGCCCACCTGCAGGCAAATGACACACTGGTGCTCGAACGCACCAGCGCCCGCACCATGCGCGCGATCGATATCACCCGCCCCGACCCCATCATGCTGGAGATTTTCAACAATCTTTTCATGTCGGTCGCGGAGGAGATGGGCGGCGTGCTGGCGAAGACAGCCCATTCGGTGAATGTGAAGGAACGGCTTGATTTCTCCTGCGCTGTGTTCGACCGCGACGGCAAGCTGATCGCCAACGCCCCGCATATGCCGGTGCACCTTGGCAGCATGGGCGAAAGCGTGACCAGCATCATGAAGGCGCGGGGGGGCACCATCAAACCAGGCGATGTGTTCATGCTGAACGACCCGTTCGCGGGCGGCACCCATTTGCCGGACATCACCGTGATCACCCCGATTTTCTTTGGCGAGGAGCCCAAGCCGCATTTTTATGTGGCATCGCGCGGGCACCATGCGGATGTGGGGGGCATTTCGCCCGGTTCCATGCCGCCGAATTCCCGCACCATTGAGGATGAAGGCATCCGCTTCAGCGATTTCCTGCTGGTATCAAAGGGCACGTTTCGCGAAGCCGCCGTGCGGGACAGGCTGGCGGAAGGCCCCTTCCCGGCCCGCAACCCGGACCAGAATATCGCAGACCTGAAGGCCCAGGTGGCGGCGAACGAACGCGGCGTGGCGCTTGTGAAAAAGCTGGCTTCTGATTTCGGCCGCGATGTGGTGGATGCCTACATGGCCCACGTGCAGGACAACGCCGAAGAAGCCGTGCGCCGGGTGATCGACCGCTTGAAAGACGGCACCTTCACCTACCCCATGGATTGCGGCGCAGAGGTGCACGTGGCCCTGAGCGTGGACCGCATGAGCCGCTCTGTGATCGTGGATTTCACCGGCACCAGCCCCGCGCAAAACAGCAATTTCAACGCGCCGCTTGCGGTAACGAAAGCGGCGGTGCTGTATGTTTTCAGAACCCTGACCGGGGAAGACATTCCGCTGAACGCCGGGTGCCTGAAGCCGATCAGGCTGATCGTGCCCACGGGCTGCATGCTGAACCCCGCCCCGCCCGCCGCCGTGGTGGCCGGGAACGTGGAAACAAGCCAGGTGGTGACAAACGCGCTGTTTCTGGCCGCCGGCACCATGGCCGCTGCACAGGGCACCATGAACAACCTGACCTTCGGCAACGCCACGCACCAATATTATGAAACCATCGCGGGCGGCACGGGTGCAGGCCCAACGTTTGACGGCACAGACGCGATCCAGTCCCACATGACCAACAGCCGCCTGACGGATGTTGAGGTGATGGAATGGCGCTATCCGGTGCGGATTGAGGAATTCGGCATCCGCGCCCACAGCGGCGGCGAAGGCGCGCACAGGGGCGGGTGCGGCATCACCCGCAGCATCCGGTTTCTGGAAGAAATGGAAGTATCGATCCTTTCCGGCCACCGGCAGGCGGGCCCACCGGGCCTTGCGGGCGGAGAGCCCGGACAACCGGGGCAGACAACGCTTGTTCGCAAGGGCGGCGAGGCCACAACGCTGAAGGCATCAGACGGTGTGACGGTTGAAGCGGGCGACATGATCAAAATCGAAACCCCCGGCGGCGGCGGTTATGGCCCAACGGGTGACGCGAGTTGAGGCTGCGCCGATAGTCGCCTGACCTGCCCCCAAAGCGCAGCGATACTCAGGTGAAAATGATTAACATGCACCTTCGCTTTGCCCGCCGACTTCCCAAAATGGGAATTAATGCATTGACGCAGTTTTCCCAATATGGGAATATGATGCCATGAGAGTGATATCACGTAAAAAACTAAAAGAGTTTTGGGAGCAGCCTGAGTATCAGGATGCGGAACAGCCTCTAAAATCGTGGTATACCGAAGCATCTAAAGCCGAGTGGAACAGCCCGGCCGAGATCAAGGAACAATACCGCAGCGCGTCCATTCTCAAAAATAACCGCGTGGTCTTTAACATCGCGGGCAACAAGTATCGACTGGTTGTCATGACCTCGCGTGATTATACGATTTGTCTGGTACGGTTTGTTGGAACACATCAGCAATATGACAAGATCAATGCTGAAACGATTTAGCAAACCAAAGGAGTGTGATGATGACAAACATAACCCCCATTCGCACTGAAGCTGATTATGAAGCGGCTCTTGAAGCGATTGAGCAACTTATGCTGGCCGAACCCGGAAGCCCTGAGGCCGATGATCTCGAGGTACTTTCCACGCTTATTGCTGCCTATGAAGACAAACATCATCACATCGACGCGCCAGACCCCATCGAGGCAATCAAATTCCATATGGAACAACGCGGCCTTGTGCGTCGTGATTTTGCTGAAATTGTAGGGCAGAACCGGGCAACGGAACTGCTTCAAAAACGCCGTAAATTGAACCTGAATAACATTCGGGCGATTGTCACGAAATGGCAGATACCGATCGAAGCCTTAATTACGGATTACCAAACCAAGAATCACGCATAGTCGCAGCATAGAATTCGGTGCATCTGTCCGCAACGGATAACAGCACGGGGCAGACAACGCTTGTCCGCAAGGGCGGCGAGACCACAACGCTGAAGGCATCAGACGGTGTGACGGTTGAAGCGGGCGACATGATCAAAATCGAGACCCCCGGCGGCGGCGGTTATGGCCCTGCGGATGGCGCGCACTGAGGTCATCTAAGATATTCGCCTGACGTTTGGCGGCTTTCTGCCAGAAGGGGACGTTGGCGACATACAAACATTCCTACGAAGGAATATTCGCTTCCTGACCCTTTGCTGACCGATGCCC
>JABXIV010000054.1 GCA_013372925.1 Alphaproteobacteria bacterium | reverse complement strand
GCGTATTCTTTGATCAGTTCTTGTTTCCGTTCAGCAGTAATCGACATCGTCTTCTCCTACAAAAAAGTTACATATTGAAGACCCGCAAGGAGCGTATGGTGCCATCAGTGTTTTCAGCGACCGCCAGCGGCACGTCACCAAACATCAACACAAGCGTTCCTTGCTTGATCTCAGGCTTGAGGAGGGTCATCCCGCATTTAATGCGTTTCGCTTCCTCATCCGTCACGGCAACCGCCGGGATGTCGTCCAGCGCTGTCGTAATCGGACTTACATAGTCCTGAGCGGGCGCACTATGGCCCAACTCCTCCAGCTTTTCCAGTGAAATCGCGTCCTCAAGCCCGAACGGACCAACGCGAAGGCGGCGTAGCGTCACCACATGACCACAAGTGCCGAGCGCCTTGGCGATATCGCGAGCAAGCGAGCGCACATAGGTGCCCTTGCCGCAGGTGACATGAAAAGCCGCCTTGCCCTTCTCGGCATCAAACCATTCCAGAGTAAGTGATTGAATTTCAACAACTCTTGCTTTCAGCTCCACTTCCTGACCGTCTCGCGCCAACTTGTAGGCGCGCTGGCCATCCACCTTGATGGCGCTATAGGCCGGAGGGATCTGCTCGATACTGCCGGTAAAGCGAGGCAAAACCTCGGTAATTTCCGACTCTGTCGGGATTCGGCCGCCAGATTCGATGATTTCGCCCTCAAGGTCGTCCGAATCGGTCGCAGTGCCGAATTTCACCGTGAAGGCATACTCCTTCGAGGCGTCTACAATGTAGGGCATGGTTTTGGTGGCTTCACCAAGGCCGATGGGAAGAATGCCGGACGCCAGCGGGTCCAGCGTGCCGCCGTGGCCCACTTTCTGCGCTTTGGTGATAAACTTCACCTTGCCAACAACCTTGGAACTGGTGATGCCAAGCGGCTTGTCGATCACCAGCCAGCCATCAACCTTGATGCCTTTCTTGCGCCGGGCCACGCTTACTCTTCCTCATCCTCATGGGAAAGGTCGCGCGTAACACGTGGGTCCCGCAGCAGAGTGTCGATATGGCTTGCCTCATCGAAGCTTTCATCCAGCTTGAACTTCAGGCGCGGCATATATTTCATATGCACAACCTTGCTCATCTCGCCGCGAAGAAAGGCGCTGTTCTTGTTAAGCGCCTTGGTGACCTTCAGGTCAGGGTCGCCGCCAAGTGGCATTACAAACACCGTGGCATTCCTCAGGTCCGGGCTGATACGCACTTCGGAAACCGTGACAGATGCTTTCGCCAGATCAGGATCCTGCACTTCACCGCGCGCCAGAATGCTGGAGATGGCATGGCGCACGTTTTCACCCACACGCAACAGGCGCAGGCTTGGCCCACCGGAATGTTGAGACTTGGACATAAATTCATCCTTAAAACAGCGGAGGGCGGCCCCGCCTTGGGCCACCCCTCCAAACACGTCACCAGAAGAAGCAGTCGCTTAAAGCGTACGCTCCATTTCTTCCAGTTCATACACTTCAAGAACGTCACCCGCCTTGAAGTCATGGTAATTTTCAAAGGTCAGGCCACATTCCTGACCGGCGCGCACTTCTTTAACGTCGTCCTTGAAGCGGCGCAGGTTGTCAATCTGGCCTTCATAGATGATCACATCGTCGCGCAGGATACGGGCCTTGAGGTCGTTGCGAATTGAGCCTTCAACCACAAAGCAACCTGCTGCCTTACCAGCCTTACCAGCCTGGAAGGCTTCGCGGATTTCCGCCTGACCAACAACGTTTTCCTTATATTCCGGACCAAGCTGGCCAGCCATCGCAGCCTTCACATCATCAATCAGGTCATAGATAACCGAGTAATATTTGATGGTGATGCCTTCGGCTTCAGCCGCTTCACGCGCCTGCTTGTTCGGGCGCACATTAAAGCCGATTACCAGTGCATGGCTCGCTTGCGCAAGCGTGATGTCCGACTCGGTGATGCCGCCAACGGCCCCGTGGATCACGCGACACTGAATATCTTCGTTGCCGGCTTTCTCAAGCGCTTGCGTAATGGCTTCTACAGAACCCTGAACGTCTGCCTTGATCACAACTTCGAATGTCTGAAGGCCTTCGTTTTCCTTCATTTGGGTGAAGATGCTTTCAAGCGTCTTAGGTGCAGCGGCAGCCGCTTGGCGTTTCTTGCGGTTCTGGTCCTGACGGTAAGCCGTAACCTCGCGTGCACGGGCTTCGCTTTCCACCACGGCGAACTCGTCACCGGCGTCTGGCGTGCCGTTCAGGCCAAGTACTTCAACCGGTACACTTGGACCCGCGTCAGTAACCTGCTCGCCTTTATCGTTAATCAGCGCACGTACCCGGCCCCATTCGGCACCAGCCACGAAAATATCGCCAACGCTCAGCGTGCCGCGCTGAACCAGAACAGTCGCAACAGGGCCGCGGCCCTTATCAAGCTTGGCTTCAACAACCACGCCTTCAGCGGCACGGTTCGGGTTAGCCTTCAGCTCAAGAATTTCAGACTGCAAGAGGATCGCTTCTTTCAGTTTATCGAGGCCCATGCCGGTTTTGGCGGACACTTCAACTTCCTGAACATCCCCAGAAAAGGTCTCTGTCACCACTTCATACTGCAGCAGTTCGTTGCGCACACGGTCTGGGTTCGCGCCTTCACGGTCCATCTTGTTGATGGCAACGATGATTGGAACCTCTGCCGCTTTGGCGTGGTTGATCGCTTCGATTGTTTGCGGCATCACACCGTCATCGGCGGCCACAACAAGAATAACGATATCGGTTGCGCTGGCACCGCGAGCCCGCATTTGGGTAAAGGCGGCGTGACCAGGCGTATCAAGGAATGTGATCTTGTTATCGTTCACGCTTACCTGATAAGCACCGATGTGCTGGGTGATGCCACCGGCTTCACCAGATACCACATTGGCTTTCCGAAGGGCATCCAGAAGCGAGGTCTTACCATGGTCAACGTGGCCCATAACGGT
>JABXIV010000118.1 GCA_013372925.1 Alphaproteobacteria bacterium | reverse complement strand
TGAGATAGGTAAGCCACTCAGGAATGTCAATAATTTTTTACACCTCACACGAAATCATCCTTCAGGCTTCCAATCTGCAGCGACAGCGCTACCTTGTGAGGTAAGGGAAAAAAGAGAGAGGGGTATGTGATGGAAACCGGTTTTGAAACGCACGAGGTGTTCAATCAAACACCCGAATATGACGGTATCAACCTGTTCGAGACAGACCCCATGCTCAAGGCTGCCATCACGGCAGAGGGCGCGGGCTGGGCAGCAGCGAGCCTGAGCGGCTTTGGCGGGTCGCTCGGTACGGCAGAAGCCTTTCACCAGGCCCTCCTGGCAAACAAGTTCCTGCCTGAATTTTCAAGCCATGACACCCGCGGCTTCCGGCAGGACACCGTGGAATTCCACCCATCTTACCATCATTTCATGGACCTTTCGAAACGCGCAGGCATCCACTGCGGCGCGTTTGATGGCATGGCCACAGATGGCCGGGAAAAAGGCCTGGGCGTCGGTGCGACAAGGGCTGCAAAACATTATCTGATGAGCCAGGTTGAACCCGGCCACATCTGTCCCATCACCATGACCCACGCGGCGATCCCTGCCCTTCAGAACCAACTGGACCTATTCGCCAAACTGCTGCCGAAATTGCTATCGCATACCTATGATCCCACCTTCCGCCCCATGGAAGAAAAAAGCGGCATCACTATCGGCATGGGCATGACCGAAAAACAGGGCGGTACAGATGTGCGTGCGAACACCACCAAGGCCGAACCCATTGATGGCGGCGGCCCCGGACGGCACTATCACATCACTGGGCACAAATGGTTCATGTCAGCCCCCATGTGCGATGCCTTCCTTGTTTTGGCGCAAACAGGCAATGCGCTTTCGGTTTTCCTTGTGCCGCGGTTCCGGGCCGATGGCAGCATCAACGGCCTACGGTTCCAGCGTCTGAAGAACAAGCTGGGCAATAAATCGAATGCGTCATCAGAAGTAGAGTTCCAGAACGCCGAAGGCATCCTGATTGGCGATGAAGGCCGCGGCATCGCCAACATCATGACCATGGCCAATTACACGCGCCTTGATTGCGCGCTTGGGTCCTCCGGTCTGATGCGGCAGGCGCTGAGCCGCGCCGTCCATCACACGCGCCACCGCACGGTGTTTCAGAAAAAGCTGATCGACCAACCGATGATGACTGCCCTTCTGGCAGACATGGCGCTTGAAGTGGCGGCAGCCACACACCTTTCAATCCGCCTTGCTGGCGCCTATGAGCGCATGGATGACCCAATGAACGCAGCTTACGCCCGCCTGATGACCCCCGTAACCAAATACTGGGTAACCAAACGTGGGCCTACGCTGGGCTACGAAGCGATGGAATGCCTTGGCGGCAATGGCTATGTGGAAGACGGCGTACTGGCGCGTATCTACCGTGAGTTACCTGTAAACAGCATCTGGGAAGGATCAGGCAGCGTTATGTGCCTGGATCTTTTGCGCGTGGCAACCCGCGAGCGCGAAAGCCTCGAAGCAAGCATTGGCTGGCTATCCGAAGTAAAGGGCCAATCCAGCCACTATGACGACGCACTGGCCGAACTGACCGATAGCATCGCTGGCGGCATGATACAGGAAGCCCGAGGGCGCTGGCTGACGGAGCGCTTGGCAACACTCGCCGCTGGTAAGTTGATGATGGAACGTGCCCCCAGCCATGTAGCCGATGCCTATATCGCAACCCGGCTGGACCCATTCGGCAGATATGGGGCGTACGGCAGCCTGCCCGAAGGACTGGACGCCCGCGCAATCGTGGAAAGTATTGTTGCTTTTTAATGCGCTGATCATCGCCTAAAACAAAAGCCCCTGATATTCATCAGGGGCTTTTTTATCCATCTCGTGATCAGACTTAAACGTAATAAGCCAAAATCCCCGGTGCTGTTTCATGGCCCAGCTTTAGCCCGCGCCCATAGGATGCAAAACCATCTTTCTGGTGCCCAAGTTTCAAACCACGACCCTCATCTTTTTCGTCATCCTCACGAACCGAATTCAGAGCGTCCTGAGACGACAGCTTGGCTGCAACCTTAAGGCTCAACACTTCCTTGTTTGTGAATTTCGAGTGATCAAAACGATCATCCTGAATATTCAGGATACCGACATCCGGTGTCGCCAGCAGATTGAACTGTTCCAGATCTTCAATTGTAATCTTGCCAGATTTTTCAGGCTTGCTGGACTTTTCGGCTACCTTGCTGCTGATTTCGTCGCGCTTGGAAAGGAATTCATCCAGCTTGTTCACAAGCGCCGCATTCTGCTGCGTGGCTGCATTCAGGAAAATCGTACCTTTCAGATTGTGCGGATTAGTGATGCCATTGCCGCCTTCAAGGCCAACAATCGCATATTTTGCACCCGGATGGTCCGACAGGCTGAAACTATAGCTTCCGCCTTCCTCAAAATTGATAGTGCCCTTGCTGCCTTTGCCTGAGCCTTCAGTGATCGTGATATTGATGTTGAAGCTACCACCCTTGGTAACCACCACTGCATTCGTATCACCACCATATGAAGTGGCCTGGCTATTCGCATCCACATCTGCAGATGAACCAATCGAAAGATCAGCATTCGTTATAGCTGAATTTACGAGGTCAGCATCTACGCTGCCGCCCGTGCCACTTGCCTGATTGTTAGCGCTTTCCTGAGTAGTGTTCGCGCTTGCATTTGAAGAACCAGCATCGCCACCCTGCTCTGCTGTTGGCACTTCCACCGGCGTTGGCACTTGCACCGGCACAGCAACATGCCGTGTGCGCCCGAACGCGAACCCACGCTCCTGCGCCCCGTTGTAACGAAGTGCATCGCGATCAGTGCGCTCAGTTCCGTGATGTTTTACTTCCCCAGCCCCCTGGGTATGCGAGTGCACCGCAATCCGCGGCATCGGCGAAAAACCGCCTGCAACTTTCTGTATCATGACATCCCAACCAGTTCCCGCCCCTCTTTTAGGGGCCTTGTCTTCTAACAAATCGCCGCCGTTCGCGGCTTAGCCATGTGGCTTGTTAGTGTCATCTGCTTTATCTCAGCGTGCTTACATTACCCTGTTAGTTGTATAGAGTCACTGAACGCCTAAAATTTGAAATATAGCTAATCCATAGGCATAATTGATGATAAATCTATGCTTCAGAAGGACTTTGGAGGACTTGCGTGGAACTCAAACCTCTCAACACTCTAGATAACGATCTAATCCTTTCGTTGAATCAGGATCACAAAAGAGAAACATCGTCGCTTAACCACGCTGAACTAGAAACCATGGTCTCAAACGCATGCTATGCCTATGGCATTGCACCGGCGCAGGCCTTCCTTATTGCCTTCGATGAAAGCGCCACATACAGCAGCCCCAATTTCACTTGGTTTCAGGACAGATACCCGAGCTTTGTCTATATAGACCGCATTATCACGGCAGAAAACGCGCGCGGCAAAGGCTTGGCCCGTGCCCTTTACGAAGACCTTTTCAAAAAAACACGCGCGAGCGGCAGGGACACCATCGCCTGCGAAGTCAATATTGATCCCCCCAATCCCGGCTCTGATGCCTTTCATGCACGTATGGGGTTTGAACAGGTGGGAACAGCAGTGCTCAAGAACGGCAAACTGGTCCGCTACATGGTCAAGAAACTCTTATAGTAGCAAAAGCCATTTTCCTCTGTTCCTAGCCAGAGATCATGATAAAAGCGGCAACAGATACAGCCGTTCGAGCGTGAGGTCAGTATGAGCAAGAAAATCCAGCACCGCTTATTTGTGGAAGCATCCCTGCCGGGTGACGGAATGCTTACGCTCGATTCCGACCAATCCCATTATCTGGCAAATGTGATGCGCGCCAAAATGGGCGAGCAGGTATCGCTGTTTAACGGCCAAGACGGTGAATGGGCGGCAGAAATAGCCGATGTGCGAAAAAAAGCCGTTACGCTGCGCCTCAGTGAAAAAGTCAAAGATCAGCAGCCAGAACCTGACCTGTGGCTTGCCTTTGCGCCCATCAAAAAAGCACGGATCGATTTCATGGCGCAAAAAGCCACTGAACTCGGGGTAAGCCACATGATCCCCATGCTGACCCGCCGCACCATCGTAGACCGTGTCAAAACCGATCGCCTGCATGCCAACGCGGTGGAAGCTGCAGAACAGTGTGAACGCATGAATGTCCCGACGATTGGGGAACCCGTGAAGCTGGAAAAACTTTTGCAGGATTGGCCAAGTGATAGAAAAATCATGTTCTGCGATGAAGACCTGTCCGGCACGCCGGCGCACACAGCCCTTCTGGCTGCTGACAATAAGGTAGCCCCAAGCCCTTGGGGCATTCTGATTGGCCCTGAAGGCGGGTTCGATGATCATGAACGTTCGCTAATCCGGTCACGCCCCAACACCGTGGTTGTTTCGCTGGGCCCCCGTATCCTGCGTGCTGACACGGCAGCTATGGCAGCCATCAGCCTGTGGCAATCTGCATTAGGGGATTGGTGAAATAGCGCCCTTTAAGAGAAAAAATTTTCACTAAATGCGCAAGTTAACCGAAACTTTGAAAACAATTATCACCAATATATTGGTATAGTGTCCTCGTAAATTACTTATTATTAGTATTTTAAAGAGGGCCACATGCCGAAAGAAGGTTTTCCACCTGCCGCAACGTCCTGTAGCGTTTCAGACCTTATACAAAAGGCGTGCACGACTGCAGCCTGTGCCGCCCCCAACGACCAGAAGGCCGAGGTCGAGAAGTTACTGAAAGAAACACTGCCGAAGCTGCAGCTTGATGACTTCGAAGATACGCCAGCCAACCAGCGGGGATATTGCCGCAAACTCCTTTACACACATCCATCTGGTTTCTTCTCTGTTTTACAGCTCAAGTGGCTTCCCGGTGCGGAAACCCCGGTCCATGGCCACAACGCCTGGGGCTGCGTGGGTGTTGTTTCCGGTAAAATTGGCTGCGAGACATATGACGCGGCGGCGGATGAGCCAAATGGCGTGCGCTCAAACGGCGTGATTGAGGCTGGCGCAGGTGCGATCGCAACGGTCGACCCGAATCCCAAGGGGATCCACCGGCTGTTCAACCCAACGGATTCTGTTGCCACCACCATTCATATTTACGGCATGGACCTGTCAGAAAACCCCTGCGCAATCAATGTGCCTTATGGCAAAAGGTCGCACTAGCCGGAAGGTTAAATTTTTCCCGGCTAAAAAATATGCACCAAGGCCCAGAAAACCGGGCCTTTCTGCCTTCTTCATACCAGCTATGCAGCTTTGTTAAGCCTCACTTACGCGTGACTGGGGTTTACATTTCTTGATTGCAGCTTATCTAGGGCCTACTTTTCTAGCACGATAGTCGCATCAAGGATTTCCTATATGGCCAGCCCAATCATCGAATCGAAGGCACAGCTTGTTTCCTATCTGGAGCAAGGATCAAAGCCGGATCGTTCCAGCTGGCGTATTGGCTCCGAACACGAGAAGTTTGTTTTCCACCGCAAAACCAAGGCGCCCCTTTTGTATGAGGGCACCAATGGTGAGCCAGGCATCCGCGATGTGCTTCAAGCCTTTATCGGCCATGACGAATGGGCGCCGGTTGAAGAAAACGGCAAACTGATTGCAGCCAAAAAGAATGGCGCCTCCATCACGCTGGAGCCGGGCGGGCAATTCGAGCTGTCAGGCGCGCCACTTGAAAACATTCATCAGACCTGCGACGAAACGTCCAGCCATCTTCGCTGCACACGCGAAATCGGTGAACGGCTGGACATCGGCTTTCTGGGGCTTGGCTTTCATCCAACGCTGAAGCGCGAGGAAATTCCGGTAATGCCCAAGGCCCGCTACGACATCATG
>JABXIV010000173.1 GCA_013372925.1 Alphaproteobacteria bacterium | reverse complement strand
CATGATTGCCAATCTTATCCGCTGGTCGGTCCAGAACCGTTTCCTCGTGATGATCCTGACCGTGCTTTTCACGCTTTGGGGGGTGTATTCCCTTTCCAGAACGCCGCTTGATGCCATCCCCGATCTTTCGGATGTGCAGGTGATTGTGAAAACCACCTATGCCGGGCAGGCCCCACAGGTGATCGAGGATCAGGTAACCTATCCGCTGACCACCGCCATGCTGTCGGTGCCGGGCGCGGTTACCGTGCGCGGCTACAGCTTCTTCAACGACAGCTATGTCTATATCATCTTTGAAGATGGCACTGACCTTTATTGGGCGCGGTCCCGCGTGCTTGAATATCTCAGCCAGGTGGCACCAACCCTGCCCGATGGCGCACGCCCGGCACTGGGCCCCGATGCCACCGGGGTTGGCTGGGTATATCAGTATGCGCTGATAGACCGCACAGGCCAGCATGACCTGGCTGAACTCAGGAGCCTGCAGGACTGGTTCCTGAAATATGAACTGCAAACGGTGGAAGGCGTTTCCGAAGTTGCCACCATCGGCGGCATGGTGAAACAGTATCAGGTTGTGGTGAACCCCAACCGCCTGCGCGCCTACAATATTCCGCTAAGCACCGTGAAGATGGCCATCAGGCGCGGTAACCAGGAAACCGGGGGCCGGGTGATTGAAATGGCAGAGGCCGAATATATGGTTCGGGCTTCAGGCTATATCGACGAGATCGCCGACCTTGAAACAATCCCCGTTGGCTACACGGATATGGGCACGCCGATCCTGCTTCGGGAAGTGGCCGACATCCGCATGGGGCCAGAACTGAGGCGCGGTATCGGTGAACTGAACGGCGAAGGCGAAGCCGTTGGCGGCGTGATCATCATGCGCTGGGGCGAAAACGCGCTCAAGACCATCGATCTGGTGAAGGAAAAGCTGGGCATCCTGAAGGACAGCCTGCCTGAAGGCGTTGAAATTGTAACCACCTATGATCGGTCTGACCTGATCGAACGGGCGGTTGATACGCTGAATGAAAAGCTGGTTGAGGAATTTATCATCGTAGCGCTTGTGTGCGCCGTGTTCCTGTTTCACCTGCGATCGGCGCTCGTGGTTGTTCTCAGCCTGCCGGTCGGCATTCTGGCGGCCTTCATTGTGATGAACACGCAAGGGATCAACGCCAACATCATGTCGCTTGGTGGTATCGCAATCGCTATCGGTGCCATGGTGGATGCCACCATCGTGATGATTGAGGATTTCCACAAGCATATGGAAGAAGAAGAGGTCACAAACGCCAACAGGTGGGACATTGTGACCAAAACAGCGGTTGAGGTTGGCCCGCCGCTCTTTTTCTCGCTGCTGATTATCACCCTCAGCTTCGTGCCGATCTTCGCGCTTGAAGCACAGGAAGGGCGGCTGTTCCACCCGCTGGCCTTCACCAAAACCTATGCCATGGCCGCAGCCGCTGGCCTGTCGGTAACGCTGGTGCCTGTGCTGATGGGCTATTTCATCCGCGGCAAAATCCTGCCTGAACACAAGAACCCCATCAACCGCGCGCTGATGGCTGCATACCGGCCCTTCATTGGCCTGGTGCTGCGGTTCCCTAAAGGCATGATGGTGCTGATGCTTCTGGTGGTCATGAGCGCGCTATATCCCCTAAGCCGCATCGGCGGTGAGTTCATGCCGGATATGGACGAAGGCGATCTTCTTTATATGCCCAGCGCCTTCCCTGCGGTTTCCGTTGGCAAGATGGCCCAGGTGGTGCAGCAAACCAACAAGCTGATCAAATCGGTGCCCGAAGTGGAAACCGTATATGGCAAGGCCGGGCGCGCGGAAACCGCAACCGACCCTGCCCCGCTGACGATGATTGAAACCACAATCAAGCTGAAGCCCAGAAGCGAATGGCGCGAAGGCATGACCATGGAAAAGCTGAAGGCCGAGCTCAATCGCCTCGTTCAAGTGCCAAGCCTGACCAATGTGTGGATCATGCCGATCAAGAACCGGATCGACATGCTGGCGACGGGCATCAAAACCCCGGTTGGCATCAAGGTGGCCGGGCCTGACCTGGACGTAATCGCCGACATCGGCCAGCAAATCGAAACCGTGATGAAAGATGTGCCAGGCACCGCATCAGTTTACGCGGAACGGGTAACGGGCGGGCGTTACATCAATGCAGATATCGACCGGGTGCGCGCCGCGCGCCATGGGCTTAATATCGCAGATGTGCAAGACATCATCCGCACCGCCATTGGCGGCATGATGGTGACCGAAAGCGTTGAAGGGCTGGAACGCTATCCCGTAAACCTGCGCTACCCACGCGACTACCGGGATTCACTGGACCGCTTGCGTGCCCTGCCGATTATCACAGCGAAAGGCGAGCATATCCCGCTTGGGCAGGTGGCCACGATCAGCGTATCGGGCGGGCCGGGGGTCATCCGGTCTGAAAATGCGCGGCGGAACGGCTGGATCTATGTTGACATCACTGGCGTGGATATTGGCAGCTATGTGGAACAGGCACAGGAAACCGTGCGCGCGCAGATCGATCTGCCGCCGGGCTATTCCATCGCCTGGTCTGGCCAGTATGAATATATGCAACGGGCGAAAGAAAAGCTCAGCATCGTTGTGCCGGTAACGCTGACGATCATCCTCTTGCTGCTGTTCATCAACTTCAAGAACCTGACATCGGTGCTGATCATCATGGGCACGCTGCCGCTTTCCCTGGTGGGCGGCATCTGGCTTCTCTACCTTCTGGGCTACAACCTGTCGGTTGCTGTGGGCGTTGGTTTCATCGCCCTCGCCGGGGTCGCAGTTGAGATTGGCGTTCTGATGATCGTCTATCTCAATCAGGCATGGGACAGGGCCAAGGCAAAAGCCACGTCAGAAAACCGCACCCTTGAAGACAGTGACCTGAAAGACGCCGTCATCAAAGGGGCGCTGATGCGCGTGCGGCCGATCATGATGACCGTGGCCGTTATCATCGCGGGGCTGCTGCCGATCATGCTGGGCACCGGCACGGGGTCTGAAGTGATGCGCCGGATCGCCGCCCCTATGGTTGGCGGCATGGTCAGCGCAACGGTGCTGACGCTTCTGGTAATCCCTGCGCTTTATCTGCTTTGGAAAAGGCGGGAGATAAAACGGCAATAACGCCAGAATGAAGAGCCATACGCGCAGGATTGCGGCAGGGCATGCACTATGCCATAATCCTGCGCAGTGAAAGCATACCGAAGGAGGATTTGTGATTGTCATTGTTGCCCCGTTGGCGAGGGTTACCCGGCACACGCAGTAGATGCTGTCGCGGAAGCGATTGATCGTGCTTTCTGTGTGATGTGTTCGGTGCACTCCAGCCATAGCCCGGTTCCGGCCCCCGCGCCTGACCGAGATACCCTTATGACATTCGCGCAGGCCAAAGATGCCACGCAAAAGCTGGTGTATACACAATGACAATTCAGATTTCCGATCTGGCCACCTTCGGCTGGAACGCTTTTTTCACTTCCCAACTGGAAGCAGACGACCTCAACCATTTCATTCCCGTGCGGGTGATGGCCGCACACCGTGGCACGCTCGATATCGCAGGGCCCGAATTAGAGACCACCATTCCCGCCTTCCGGGCCGACCCGGAAGACAGCACAACAAGCGCCACTGTTGGTGACTGGCTGCTGATCGACCAGGAATCCCATTTGCCGAAAAGGCTTTTGGCCCGCAACAGCCTGTTCAAGCGGCGGGCCGCAGGCACCGGGCGCGAGGTTCAGTTGATCGCCGCGAATGTGGACACGCTCTTTATCGTTACCTCCTGCAACCAGGATTTCAATATCGCGCGGCTTGAACGCTATCTGGCGCTGGCGCATGAGGCTGGCGTGACGCCAGTAATCGTGCTGACCAAAGCGGACCTGTGTGATGACCCGGCAAATTATGTGGCCGAGGCCTGGACACTGAAAAGCGTACAGATGGTGGAAACCGTGAATGCGCTGGATACGGAAGACGTGGGCCGTCTTTTGCCCTGGTGCGCTAGCGGGCAGACCGTCGCCCTTGTGGGGTCTTCGGGTGTTGGGAAATCCACGCTCGTAAACACGCTGACCAACCGCACCGACATCGCAACCCAAGGCATCCGTGAAGATGACGCCAAGGGCCGCCACACCACCACGGGCCGCGCGCTTCACCACCTGCCTTCAGGCGGGTGGCTGATTGACACGCCGGGCATGCGCGAACTGCAACTGGCTGACGTGCAGGCCGGGCTGGATGAAGTGTTTTCCGACATTGTCGAACTGGCGGCCTCCTGCCGCTTTTCCGATTGCCAGCACGACAGTGAACCCGGCTGCGCAGTGACCGCTGCGGTTGAAGCCGGTGAACTGGATGCTGACCGCGTGCGGCGCTGGCGCAAGCTGGTCGCCGAAGACGCTTTCAACAGCGGCACCCTTGCTGAGCGCCGGTCGCGGGACAAGGCTTTTGGCAAGATGATCAAAAGCGCCCTCAAGACCAAAAGGCGCTTCAACAAAAGCTGAGCCGTTTGCTCTGGAAATACGCGGGTGCTTGCCTATATAGGCAGCATAAACAATCAGCCTCTGAATAAAAAACGGGACAAAATATGTTGAACATAAAACTGAAAGCCCTGCTTGCAGCGGCATCGGCAACCCTGCTGGCATCTGCCGCAGAAGCAAAGCCGAACAAGGCACCATCCTTCAGCTTCAAGAAGGTGGAAGCAGAAGCCACTGATACGGTGAAGCCCGGAGCTTGCACCTTCAAGCCGGATTACAAAGCCACCGCTTCCGGCCGGCCACCTTTCCGCCGCACGAAGGTTTGTGACCAGGCACCACAGCCTGCGCACTAATCTGCCAGCAGGCATACATGCACCGCTTGTTCTGAGGCTGCCCCATACCCGGGGCGGCCTCTTTTTATTCTGGCCTTCGCCTACCACCATTTACGCTTAATATTGATATTTGAAATATCAATGTTTGTTCTGTATAGTGCAATACGCATATTTTAGAATGGATAGCTTATGATCACGTCAAACCAGATGCGCGCAGCACGCGCCCT
>JABXIV010000072.1 GCA_013372925.1 Alphaproteobacteria bacterium | reverse complement strand
GGAAAGCAGTCAGAAGCGCTTTCACGATTGGCTCCTGCATTGCCTCGTCACGGCGCTTCTTGTCGCGCTTGATCTCTTTGGTCCTGAGCGTATCGTCGCCCTCAACCTCTTTAGTGATGCTGATCTGCCAGTCTTCGCCAGTCCAGGCCTTCAGGCACTGCTTCACCCGCATAACGAAATCAGGCGGCGTCCGGCGCGTGGTATTTACGGTGATCGAGCCGGGCTTATAGTCCACCAGCCGCACATGGTCCTTCAGAACCACGGCAAGCGTTGGCTCACGCTCCGCCTCAAAAAGGGCGACCAGCTTTTCAAAATCGATCGGCATGGGGTGCATGGGGTGATCGCCGTGATCATCAGCCCTTAACGCCACCACCTGCGCGCTATGCTGCGCCGTTGGCCCTGATTGCGTGCCAGCCTGCACCTGCTGGCCGCCAAAGGCCGTCACGTTACCGCCAGCGCCCACAGGCGCACTGCCACCCACTGCCGGGGCACCGCCACCTGCCTGAAGCTTCTTCACCAGATCGGCCGGGGCAGGAAGGTTCGATGCATAAGCAAGGCGGATCAGCACCATTTCTGCCGCCGCGATCGGGCTTGGCGCAACCTTCACTTCGCCCACGCCCTTCAGCAGCATCTGCCACGCGCGCGTCAGGTGTGGCATACCAAGCTGGCTGGCCATGTCGCCGCCCTGTTTTCGTTCTGCTTCCGAAACAAGTGTGTCTGTACCTGTTTCAGGCGTTACCTTCAGGCGCGTCAGCCAGTGGGTAACCTCAAGAAGATCGTTCAGCACCACGGCCGGGTCTGCACCCGCATCATACTGGGACCGCAGGGTTGTCAGCGCATCCTTGATCTCGCCTTTCATCACCTGCTCAAACAGATCCAGCACCTGCGCCCGGTCGGCAAGGCCGAGCATGTCGCGAACTTGGCTCTCGGAAACCTCGCCGCCACCGTGGGCGATGGCTTGGTCCAGCAACGAGAGGCTGTCTCGCACAGAGCCTTCGGCAGCGCGGGCGATCAGCTTCAGCGCGCCCTCGTCTGCCTTGGCGCCTTCCTTTTCCACCAGCTTGGCAAGATGCGCAATCAGCACATCGGCTTCCACGCGCTTCAGGTCAAACCGCTGGCAGCGCGATAGCACCGTAACCGGCAACTTGCGAATTTCCGTGGTGGCGAAAATGAACTTCACATGCTCTGGCGGCTCTTCCAGCGTTTTAAGAAGCGCGTTGAACGCGTTCTTTGAGAGCATGTGCACTTCGTCGATAATGTAAATCTTGTAGCGGGCCGAAACCGGCGCGTAGCGCACGCTTTCGATAATCTCGCGAATGTCGTCCACACCCGTGCGGGAGGCAGCATCCATTTCAAGCACGTCAACATGGCGCGATTCGGCAATGGACTTACAGTTTTCACATTCACCGCATGGGTTGATGGTGGGGCCGTCATGCGCCGTACAGTTCAGCGCCTTGGCAATAATCCGCGCTGTGGTGGTTTTACCCACACCGCGCACCCCCGTCAGCACGAAGGCGTGCGCCAGGCGGCCGGTATCAATGGCGTTTGAAAGCGTGCGCACCATCGCTTCCTGGCCGATCAGGCTATCGAAATCCGAAGGCCGATACTTGCGGGCCAGAACCTGATATTCCGCCGGTTTTTCTTTTTGTGGTGCGCTCTCGCTCATAAAGCTTCATCTCCCCGAAACTGAGGGATTATGACTAGCAGGTCTGGGCCCTGCGGAAAAGGCCTTAGCGGCACCTGATGCGCATAAAAAAAATGAACCCGCAAATTCCTCGCGCGCTCATCTTCTAGAAGTAGGGTGGGAGGGCCAATGCGACCCATGCCTAACTCGTTACGGCTGCTTCCTCTCGGACCTGACCGGATTGGCGAGCGGAATGTCCGCCGGCTCTCCCGGGGGTGTATATGGCGATTCTTCTATTCACTTGCAAGGGGAATATGTGCGCCCTAGTTAATGAAGCAGCATTTGAGGGAGCGAAATATGGCTTTAGCCACCATAGAGACCGCCTTTTCGGGCAACCCGCTTGACCGCGCAGACCATTTACGCACCGATCCGACCATTTTTACCGATTGGATGGCGCGGGATGACGCGCGAATCGTGTTGCTGGTAGGCGAAAGCAAGGAAGGCGACAATGGCGAACGCATCAAGATACCCGGTGATAGCCGTATCCTGACCAATGAAATCGGCGATATCGCATGGCAAAAGCCGGCAGCGACGCGTTTCCTGCCGGTTGCCACCACAATTTTTCTCGGCCTTGAAGAGGGCGCACCCCGCTATGCCATGATGCTGGACGGCAGCGCGGATGACTTCGCAGAATTCTTTGAACCGCAAGGCGCCAAATTTCGCGACGGGCGCGGCATCGCTTTCAAACTGACGCAGGCTGGCGAGCTGCCCCGCGGTTCTCTCGGTATTATCGCCCAGGCGAAAAGCATGCTTCTGTGGCACGATAGCCACCAGTTTTGCGCCAATTGCGGCACCGAGAGCAAATTGGTAAAGGCCGGGTATGAGCGCGAATGCCCTGCGTGTGGCACCCACCATTTTCCGCGCACCGATCCGGTTGTGATCATGCTTGTACGCTGCGGCGACAAGGCGCTGGTGGGCCGGGGCGTTGGCTGGCCTGAAGGCAATTTTTCTGCCTTGGCGGGCTATATGGAGCCGGGCGAGAGCCTTGAAGAGGCCGTTGCCCGCGAGATACGGGAAGAAGTGGGCCTGAAAGCCACCAAGGTAACCTATAAGGCAAGCCAGCCATGGCCTTGGCCCTCCACCCTGATGATCGGCTGCGAAGCCTGGGTGGAAGAAGGTGACATCCAACTGCAACCCTCCGAACTGGAAGAAGCCATCTGGATCACCAAAGATGACGTGAGGGCTAGCCAGCGCGGTGAACACCCCTATCGCCTTGTGCCGCCGTCCTTCGCAATTGCCCACAATCTGGTGCTGGATTGGCTGGCTGAGTAAGCCAGCCACCTTAAACACACCCAAAAATCAACAAACTGGCTTTAGGGTCTTGAATTACGCAATATATTGCGCAATATATTGCGTATGAGCAAAGAGAACAAAAATCAAAGCCGCCTGTCCGTCCTTCAAAGCGAGGTCGGCCCGGCATTCATCGGCCTTCAGCTTGAGGGCCTTGTTGAACGCATCACCGCCGATAGCGACGCATACCTGCAGCAGAACGGGTTTGAAACCCCGGCGCTTGCAGTCTCTTCCCTTCTGCACCTGTGGCGGTGCGGGCCTATGTCGCTTGCCGATCTTTCCCGCGCGTACGGGCGGCCCCACCAGCTCATTTCCATCCGGCTAAAAATGCTGGAAACGAACCAGCTTGCGGTTCGCAAGTCAGACCCTGTTGACGGCCGCCGCAAGCTGATTCACTTGACCGAAACTGGTCAGGCCGAGGCCGAAAAGCTGTGGCAATTCTGCCAGCAATTTGCACTGGCCGTTGACGACCTTTGCCAGGAAATCGGCTTTGACCTGACAAGCATAATCGAGAAAGCGGAAACCGCGCTAAAGCGGAAACCGCTCACGGCACGTATGCCAAAAACCTGAGAAAAAGAAAGAAAACAATGTTTCACGACAGCAAAACCCTGAAAGCCGCCCTGGTGGCAGCCTGCACGCTGATGTCGGCCACCGTAGAGGCGACTGACGAGCGCCATGTCACCCCTGAGGAACTGCGGCAAGACCTTGACCAAGCCGCCAGCATCTTCACATCAACACACCCCGAAGCCACATGGTCAGTCAGCGAAAAGGCGCTCAAAGACCAGATCGCGCACCTCAAAAGTGAAGCAGACCACCCCATGTCGCTGAGGGAGGCGTGGAAACTGTTCGCGCGCCTGAACCCAGCTTTTGCGGATGCGCACGCGGCTGTTTATTACCCGGACCTGAAGACACGACTGCAGGACCATGTGAATAGTGGCGGGGCCGTTTTGCCGATTACCGTGTGGTTGGATGAAAACCGCACACCACATCTGGCTGCATCGGTAACCACTCAGGTGAACGCACAGGACGCCCCTGTGATCACCGCGATCAATGGCACCGACACAAAAATGATCGTCAATGAAATGCTGTCCCGTGCGCAAGGTGACAGCCCGGCATTCAGGAAAGCATACGTTGAAAAGCGCTTCAGCGATCTGCATTGGGAGCTTTTTGGTGGCTCGAACGAATATACGCTAACGCTCAAAACCAAACAGGGTATCCGCCATGTTACGGTTGCAGGCGCACATAAAGTGATGCGCCCTACGTTTCCACCACTGGAAGACATGGTCGAGCGCCGTATTCTGGAAGGTGACATTGGCTATCTTCGCGTAGACGCCTTTGTCTATCCGCCCGAACAGGAAAAAGCATTTTTCGAGTTCATGGCTGAAACCTGGAAGCAATTCCATGAAGCCGGCGTGAAGGATGTGATCATTGATGTACGCAACAATGGCGGCGGCACTGATCACTACTGGCAACTAGGCATTGCCCCTTATGTTGCCCAAAAATCTTTCCCGTTCCTGTCATACTTCAAGATGCGCCTGACAGAACGCAACCTGAAGCTTGGGCCGATCCAGGGGCCGAAAGACTCCGTTCAGGAAGGCCCATTTGCCATGATGGTTCCGATCAAAGAAGACGAGCCCAACCGCATCCCCGGCAAGGCCTACATCCTTGCGGGCCCCTACAGCTATTCATCGACCATCCTTTTCCTGACAGCCATGCAAGATTCAGGGGAGGCCATTGTTGCGGGGCAACCGACCGGAGGGCGGTCATGCTCAACCGGCCGCATCGAGAAATTCGCTCTGGCCAGCACTGGCATTGAATTGACGGTTCCCACGCTCATCTACACACGCCCGGCGGGCGCAGAGGGGTGCATGAGCCCGGTTCAACCCGATGTCCTGATCGAAACAAATCCGACAACCCCGGAAAAGGACATCGCCGCCTTGGCAACCTACATCAGGAAGACGAACAACTAGCCAAAACCGTGAGGAGACAGTATCGGGTGCTCAGATTCACCCGATACTACCCGCCCCCATACAACCAACTGCTCGCTTATTCCGTAACAAAGCCCAAAAAGCTTGACTGATTCTTTCTGAAAAACAAACACTTACCAAACAGCAAGAACGCTTTAAGGCTTTGATTCATAGGAATTCTACCAAAAACACTCGCATAAGGCGATTTTATGAGTATGGTTAAAAAGTTGTTAATATTTTGGAGTC
>JABXIV010000296.1 GCA_013372925.1 Alphaproteobacteria bacterium | reverse complement strand
GTCATCACATAGATGGAACGCTGCTTCATCAGGGCCGCAAGGCGGATCGCAGGGCGCGCATAATCGGTGAACACCATGAAAGTGCCACCGTATGGAATATGCTGGCCATAAAGCGCCATACCGTTCATGGCTGCCGCCATTTCAAATTCACGAATGCCGTAATACATGTAGCGGCCAGAGAAATCGTCAGCAGAGATACCTTCTGTCTGGCTGGTCTTCGTAAGGTTCGAGCCAGTCAGGTCAGCGGAACCGCCAATGGTTTCAGGTACAACGCCGTTGATCACTTCAAGCGCCATCTGGCTTGCTTTACGCGTCGCAACCTTCACAGGGTCAGCGGCCAGCTTGGCTTTGTAATCGTTGATCGCAGCCGTGAAGCCTTTTGGCAGATCTTTGTTCTGGCGGCGTTCGAAATCTTCTTTCACGAAGGCGTCAAGCGCACCGAACTTGGCTTTCCAGTCAGCAGAAAGGCTTGCCCCTTTTTCACCAACCGCACGCCATGCAGACAGCACATCGTCAGCCACTTCAAACGGCTCATGCTCCCAACCAAGGAACTCACGCGCAGCCTTGATCTCGTCATCACCAAGCGGCGCACCATGTGTTGCAGAGGTGCCCTGCTTGTTTGGCGCGCCGTAACCGATTGTGGTGCGGCATGCGATCATGGAAGGCTGGTCAGCGCGCTGTGCTTCGGCAATCGCAGCTTCAATCGCTTCCATATCGTGGCCGTCAACAGCCTGAACATGCCAGCCAGCAGCTTCAAAGCGCATGGCCATGTCTTCGCTGGTGGAAAGATCGGTGGAACCATCAATGGAGATGGAGTTGTCGTCCCACAGAACGATCATTTTTGAGAGCTTCAGGTGACCCGCAAGCGAGATCGCTTCCTGGGACACACCTTCCATCAGGCAACCATCGCCCGCCAGCACGTATGTGAAGTGGTCGGCAATATCGTTGCCATATTCATTGTTCGAAAGGCGCTCGGCAATCGCCATCCCCACAGATGTCGCCAGGCCCTGGCCAAGCGGGCCAGTTGTGGTTTCAACGCCCGGGCATTCGCCAAACTCAGGGTGACCTGCGGTTGGGCTATGCAGTTGGCGGAAGTTTTTGATTTCTTCAATGGTCGGGTGCTCATAGCCCGTCAGGTAAAGAAGAGAATAAATCAGCATGGACCCATGACCGGCAGACAGTACGAAGCGATCGCGGTTTGGCCAGGTTGGCCACTTGGGGTCGAAACGCATGAATTTGGAGAACAGTACAGTCGCCACATCGGCCATGCCCATAGGCATACCAGGGTGGCCGCTGTTGGCTTTCTGGATTGCATCCATGGAAAGCACGCGGATCGCGTTCGCCATTTTTGCGTTTAGGAGGTCGTCTTGCTGAATATCTGAATCGGGCATGGTCAAAGCATCTTAATCGTTGCGCCCGGGACTTGGTGGCTGTCCCGTGCTGCGTTGGGGCCAAAAATCGGGGCCAAAATGGCGGGGAAGCCCGCTTTAGTCAACCATCTAGCAAGAATTGATGCCCCCACGGCACTGAATGAAAGCGAAGTACACGTTTCTGAGCGATTGACGCCGCCCCCCAATCGCCCCTATCTTTGGCAGAAACCAGCCGAATCCGGCTTGCCGCACTTTACCGCAAGTGCTTCGCCGCAGGGGGACGACCGAATAATGACCGACGATCCAAAAAACAGCGCACTTGAAAGCGCCCGGACGCGACTCGAAAACGCCATGTCACATTTGGCACAGGAAGTGGCCACCGCGCGCGCCGCAAAAATCACCTCGGAAAAACTGCAGGCGGAAAAGGCCACGCTTGAAAGCCGGGTGGGCGCGCTTGAGCAGGAAAACCTGAAACTGCACGAACAGGTGGCAACCCTGTCACTGCGGGATACCGGCGCAGATAGCGACGATGCGCTTGAGGCCCTGCGTGAAGAAAAAGCCGCGATTGAACAGAATTACAGCTTGCTGAAGCGCCAGTATGCCACGCTGCAGGATGAGATGGAGGCGCTTGAAGACCGCCTTGCTGCCAGCACTGCGGCAAATGGCCAGGGCGGCGATGCCGTTGCGGGTGAAAACGCTGAGCTGAAGAAAGCCATCATGGCGCTGCAGGCGGAACGCGACGACATCCGTACCGAACTTGATGGCGCGATCACAAAAATTGAAGCAATGGTTGGAGACGCCTAGATGCCCCAGATCAATGTAGAGGTGAACAAAAAGACCTATCACCTGGCCTGCGGCGAAGGTGGCGAAGAGCGCCTGCGCAAACTGGCCACCTATGTAGACAGCAAGGCGAGAGACCTTTCCGGCAAGCTTGGTGCCGTGGCCGAGAACAAGCTTCTTTTGATGGCTGCCATCCTGATTGCGGACGAACTGCACGAAAGCATGGAGGGCCAGGGCGGGGCCGGTTTGATGGGCGCGCTGTCGGAAGAAGACATGGCCGCAGTGCTGAATGAAGTGTCTGCAGACGTGGAAGCTATTGCAGAAAAGCTCGCGAACGCTTAAATACACGGCGCGGGTTCTGCGCTGTGCGCAAGATACGAAGTAATCCCCGGGGCTATAATTTCTCCTAGGGAGCTGTCCCTGGTTCGGGCTGTGGCCCTTACCATCACGGCGCCCACCTGATCTTATCAGGCGACGGAGGATACATACGTCAACGCGGCAGAGGCGGTCCCGCACCCTTCTTTTCTTCAGGGCCAAACATGACATCCAAGCACGACAAACAATTGCTGCGCGAAGAAGCCAAGCGCATCCGCATGGGCGCGCATGAGATGTACGGCATGGAAGCGGCCGAAAAAGCCGCCAAGCACGGTATGGGTCTGCTGGGAAGCTTTCAACAGCACGCCATCATCGGTGCCTATTGGCCCATGGGGGACGAACTTGACCCCCGCTTTTTACTGAGCGCGCTTGAACGTGCGGGATACCGCACTGCGCTCCCGGTGGTGCATGCGAAGGACGAACCCCTCACCTTCCGTCTTTGGGGTGTGGGCGATCCGCTTGAGGGCGGCTTCTTCAATACCCTGCATCCGGCTGAGGACGCCCCTGAAGTGGTACCGAACGCCCTGATCGTGCCGCTTCTGGCCTATGACGAAGACTGCTACCGCCTTGGCTGGGGCGGCGGCCATTATGACCGCACCTTGGCCGCAAACACGGAAATAAAGGCTTTTGGCTTTGCCTTTGGCGCGCAAATCGTTGATCATGTGCCCCGAGAAGCGCACGATTGGCCGCTGCAGGGTGTGATTACGGAAGAAGGCGTGATCCTGCCCCGTAAGATGAGCGTATAGCCCTGATGGGCTGCACCTCCATGGGTCTTGAGAGAAAACAGGGTACGTATGCGATTATTATTTCTTGGCGATCTGATGGGCCGAAGTGGCCGCTCGGCAGCCATCAATGCTTTGCCAGACCTTCGTGAAAAACTGAAACTGGACTTTGTTGTGGTTAACGCGGAAAACGCCGCGTCAGGCTTTGGCACCACCGGCAAAATCGCCGGGGCCGTTATCCAGGCGGGTGCCGATGTGATCTCTGGCGGCAACCACACGTTCGACCAGAAAGACATCCTTTCTGTTATCGATAACGACAACCGCATCCTCAGGCCCGTAAATTACCCCGAAGGCACGCCCGGCCGCGGCTATGCCGTTTATGATGCCCCGCGCGGCAAGAAAGTGCTGGTGATCAACGCCATGGGCCGCGTGTTCATGAACCCGCTTGATTGCCCTTTCAAGGCGATCGACAAGGTGCTGACGAAATACCGCCTTGGCGCTACGGTAAATGCCGTGATCGTGGATTTCCACGGTGAAGCCACATCGGAAAAGATGGCCATGGGCCAGTATCTGGATGGCCGGGTGAGCCTGGTGGTGGGCACCCACAGCCATATCCCCACGGCTGATTGCCAGATTTTCCCCAAGGGCACCGCGTATCAGACAGATGCCGGCATGTGCGGCGATTATGACAGCGTGATCGGCATGGAAAAATCCGAGCCCATCAACCGCTTCCTGTCGCGCATGAACAAGGAACGGTTCAGCCCGGCAAGCGGCGAAGCCACCGTGTGCGGCACCTTTGTGGAAACCGACGACCGCACCGGCCTTGCGAAACGTATTGAGCCCGTGCGCATCGGCCCGCGCCTGATGGAACACATGCCAGAGGTTTGAGTTTAAAGCCCACAGCCCTATCTTCAGACAAGCATGAAGGAGGGCAAAATGGCAGGCAGCAGCATTCCAATCACAAAGCATACCGTTTCGGATGAAAAAGCCGAAGCAATCCGGCAGGCCGTGCGTGCGGCCACTTCATCCCCCACGGTTGACGCGGTAGCGCGGCTTGCCCGTCCGGATGACGCTGAAGCCTTCCATGCCTTCCTTTCAGACCCCAGCGTGTTCGCCCCCATCTATACCCTGCCCCGCCCCCTGACAGTGGAAAACGTGCGCGCCTTCATTGAGGCGCATATGCGCGAGCGGCAAGAAGGCGTGGGCCTTTTGTTCCTGAATCTGGACGCGGGCGGCCAGATCGTTGGCTATAGCGACTTTTGCATCTGGCCCCAGTGGGCTGCGGGAGAACTAGGCGGTGCTGTGCACCCAAGCCTGCAAAGCCAGGGGCGCGGTGTGAAGGGCGCGGCCCTCAGCTTCGGCTGGATGTTTGATGCCTTGGGGCTGGACCTGATTTGCGAGACCGCCGCGCTCGATAACATCCGCACAGCGAAGCTGCTCGACCATCTGGGTTTTGCGCGCAAGGGCGAGATTACAAGCACCCGCCCCGACGGCACCACCCGCGCCTCACTGGTTTGGGAAATCACCAAGGATGAGTGGTTAAAATTCCAAATTGGCTAAAGAAACCGCCCAACCACATCCTTGTAGGACCGGCTTACCTTCAGTTCCGTGCCCCCCTCAAGGGTAAGGAAACATTCGCCGTTCGAATGAGGTTTCACCTCGCGCACCTTATCAAGGTTCACGATGGTTGAACGGTGGATGCGCTGGAAAATCTTGGGATCCAGCCGCCTTTCCATGGTTTTCATGGTTTCGCGCAGAATGTGGGTTTTATCGCCCACGTGGATGCACATATAATCCCCCGCGGCATCGATATATTCCACGTCATTCACGCTTACGATGGTGATATGGCCGCGGTCCTTGATGCGCAGGTGCGGGTCGAAACGGTCTTCATGGGTCTCTGTCGGCTTTTCCAGAATGGCGGTCAGCGCTTCTTTTGAAGGCTCGTCCATGCCTTCGATCAGTTCCACAAGGCGGGCATTTTGCTCAATCGCGAGCCGCTGGCTGAGCGCTTCGCGCACGCGGGTTAGTGCTTCGGCAAGGCGGTCTTCTTCAACCGGCTTCAGCAAATAATCCAGCGCGTGGGCCTCAAACGCATCAAGCGCATATTGGTCATAGGCCGTTACGAACACCACAAGCGGAATTTCCGCTTCCCCCACCAATGAGCGGAGCACGGAAAAACCGTCAAACCCCGGCATCTGGATATCAAGGAAAACCAGGTCAGGCTTTTGTTCCTTGATCGCCCTCACGGCTTCGCGACCGTTTGAGCAGGTGCCGATAATTTCAACATCGTCGAATTTATCGAGCCTGATTTTCAGCCCCCGCAGCGCTAGCGGCTCATCGTCAACAAGAATGGTTCGAATTTTCCCCATGGCGGTATCCTCGTTTCATGTTGGCGCAGGCTCTTTTGGCCCGCTTTGAAGTTTATGGTCGTCTGTCGCGTTCGCAAGGAATTTCTATGAAAATGCCAAGGCCTGTTGGCTCAAGGTTTTCAAGCATAATCACATGGTTTGCGCCGTAAATCTGGTGCAGCCGTTCCTTGGTGTTCGTAATGCCCACACCAGAGCCCGACTGGCTGACAATATTATTCAGGTCATCAATGCCCGGGCCGCTATCCTTCAGCGCGATCTTGAGCCAGCCATTTTCCACGCGGGCTTCCACCTTGATGGTGCCCCCGTCAATTTCCGGGGCGATGGCATATTTGATGGCGTTTTCAATAAGCGGCTGCAGCATTAGGCTGGGGATCAGCGCACTACGGGCCTGATCGTCGATCTCAAACTCAACATTCAGCCGGTCGGAAAAACGCACTTTTTCAATATCCAGATACAGGCCCAGCGCATGCAGTTCCTGATCAAGCGGGATGCGCTGCGTTGGCTGGTTCACCAGCGTGAAACGCAGGAAGCTTGAAAGCTTGGTCAGCATCTTGTTTGCGTCTTCTTCTGACTTTTCCAGCACAAGGGTGGAAATCGCATTCAGGGTGTTGAACAGGAAGTGCGGATTAAGCTGATAACGCAGCATTTTAAGCTGTGCCTGATGCGCCATTGAAATAGCTTTCAGCGCCTGTTCCTTCTGTTCCTGCATACCCTGATAATAGTGATAACCGAAATAGATGGCCGACCATGCGAAAAGGGCCGTGGCCTCAAACATGGCGTTCGCAAACAGGCCCAACCCTGCCTGCCGTTCGAACCCCGGGATAAGGAAGGGACCGAGGGTAATCTCAAGATAAGAGAAGGTAAGGCCGAAGGTGGCGCAGATCACGATCACGAACAGCAAAATCGCTGGCAAGGGCCATTCGCGGATCAGGTGATAGATATAGCGCATCACTGTCGTCATAGACAGGCCGATGAAGATCGCCGCCAAAATCAGGATCGAATGAAAGCGCAGGTCTGATTGCAGCGTCAGCGCCTGAAAGGTCCGAACAAGGCCATAGCCCGCCCAGCCCAGCGCCTGAAATGACCAGAACGTGCGTTCCTTGGTACCAAAGAAACGATCCATATTGGCGTCAGCCCCCCAGTTTTCCTTGCGGCCCTCATCAGTGTGCAGGGCATCGGCAAAGAGCCCCGGCACATGAACAGGCCCATCAATGGGCCCATCCGTATGTTCCGGGGCATTATGGAGCTCGTTCGAGGCTTCGCCAATATGGTTTTTTGGCTTTCTGGTCATTTAGTTACTCAAAACAGGCGAGCACGGGTTACCGACCGCTCGCAAGGGAAGCCATATCGCGAAGCTGAACCGGCTGGCCTTCACGCAAGCGTTCACCACCGCGCACCACCACCCGGTCACCGCTCTGGATACCGCCGGTTACTGCCACCACACGGCCGGTCGCCGCGCCAGTGTTTACCAGCAGGCGTTCGGCTGTGTTGTCTTCTTTCACGCGGAACACAAAGGTGCCTTC
>JABXIV010000167.1 GCA_013372925.1 Alphaproteobacteria bacterium | reverse complement strand
GCCGTCCTCACGCGTAAGATTGGCAACGGAGCGGATCACGCGCTCGCCCCACAGGTCCTTGTAGGGGAACGCGGGTATATCGCTCATGTGGATGCCAGCGCATACGACTGTGCCGCCTTTGCGTACATGCTTCAGGGCGTCAGGCACCAAGGCACCCACTGGCGCAAAGATGATCGCACCGTCCAGCGCGTGTGGGGGCGCTTCGCCACTGTCCCCTGTCCAGCAGGCCCCAAGGCTGCGGGCGAAGGCCTGAGCCTTCCCGTCCCCCGGTTTTGTGAAGGCGTAAACGTCTTTCCCTAGATGCACGGCAACCTGTGTGATGATGTGCGCCGCCGCGCCAAAGCCATAAAGGCCGATACGCTGGGCACCCTCAATCATGTTGAAGGCGCGATAGCCGATCAGCCCGGCGCACATCAGGGGTGCTGCCGCCACATCAGTGTAGCTGTCGGGGATCGGAAAGCAGTAGCGCGCGTCTGCCACAAGATATTCGGCAAATCCCCCATCAAGCGTGTAGCCGGTGAACTTGGCATCCCCGCACAGGTTTTCATGGCCGGTTTGGCAGTATTGGCAATGCCCGCATGTCCAGCCAAGCCATGGCACCCCAACCCGGTCACCCGCCTTGAAGGCTTTGCTGGTGCCTGCGTTGACCACTTCGCCGATAACCTCGTGGCCCGGTATCAGGCTTTTCTTCGGGGCGGGCAGATCACCATCCACCACATGCAGGTCTGTGCGGCACACGGCGCACGCTTTCACCTTGATCAGAAGTTGGCCTTCCACAGGCGTGGGGATTGCTCGTTCCTGAAGGCGCAAGGGGGTGCCTGGGCGTTCCAGTACCATTGCTTTCATGGTTTCCGGCATGGGTGAAAGCCTCCTTTGCAGCACAGCGTTCTTCAAAACACTATATCAATTATCACCTGATCACTTGACGCTGATCAAGGTGTGAGCGTTTAATTCATTGAAGATAGTGCTGTTTGTTACTTTCGCGGGGGAAGCTTGATGCTGAAATTGAAGCGGGTTGCTATTGATACCTATGGGGCTAATGTGGCTTTCATCTCCAGAACCTGCACGATTTATCGGCCAGAGGAATATCAGCCTTTTAACAAGATCAAGGTGATCCACAACGGGCAGTCTCTTTTGTCGTCCCTGATGGTGGTGGATGATCAGGCTATCGTGGCGGATGATGAACTTGGGCTTTCTGAGCAGGCGTTTGCCCGCCTTGGTGTGGCAGGTGGTGAAACAGCAGCCATCGCACCGGCGGAACAGCCCCGCAGCGTTGATCATATCCGCGAAAAAATTCACGGCCACACGCTGGACGCACATCAGCTTGAAGAAATCGTGGCAGACCTTGCGGCCCACAGGCTTTCGGAAATGGAAATCGCCGCGTTTCTGGTGGCGTCAGCCGGGTTCATGACAACAGATGAGATGATTTCCCTGACAAAGGCCATGTCAAAAGTTGGGAACCAGCTTAGCTGGCGCGCCCCTGTGGTGGTGGACAAGCACTGTATCGGCGGCATACCGGGTAACCGCACCTCCATGATTGTGGTGCCTATCGTGGCGGCGCATGGGTTGCCAATCCCGAAATCTTCTTCAAGAGCGATCACATCACCGGCCGGCACTGCCGATACAATGGAAGTGTTGGCGAAGGTTGACCTTTCCATGCACGATATGCAGCGCGTGGTGGATGAATGCAGTGGCTGCCTTGTTTGGGGTGGGCATGTGAACCTGTCGCCCGCCGATGATGTGATGATTTCGGTTGAACGCCCGCTTTCTATCGACACGCGCGAGCAGATGGTCGCGTCTATCATGTCGAAGAAGATGGCTGCGGGGTCCACGCACCTGCTGATTGATATTCCCATCGGGCCTTCGTCCAAGGTGAAAAGCCATGGCGATGCCATGCGGCTGAGGAAACTGTTTGAATATGTGGGCCGGGAAGTAGGCCTGCATGTTGAGGTGGTCACCACCGATGGCAGCCAGCCGATCGGCAGGGGGATCGGCCCCGTGCTGGAGGCACGTGATGTGATGGCTGTGCTTGAAGGCGCGCCTGAAGCGCCAACCGACCTGCGCGAAAAATCACTGCAGCTCGCTGGCGCGCTCTTGGAAAATGACCCGGCCCTCAAAGGTGGCTCTGGCTATGCCCGGGCGCGTGAACTGCTTGAAAATGGCGAAGCCCTTAAGGCCATGAACCGCATCATTGATGCACAGGGCCGAAAAACGGAAATCCCCTGCACGGGGGAGCTGACCTTCGATGTGCTGGCGAAAGCAGCAGGCAAGGTGATGGCCATCGATTGTTTTCGCATCAATCGGCTGGCCCGTTTTGCGGGCGCCCCGATGGACGTTGGTGCGGGCATTGATCTTTTCAAAAAAGTTGGCGATGTGGTGGAAATCGGTGACCCGCTTTACCGCATTCATGCCTGCTTTGAATCCGACTTCGGTTTTGCGAAGAAATTCGCGGACGAGGGCGATGCCTATACCATTGATGGCAAAGTATAATGGAGGCATCTGTTCACATTTACCCAGGGCAGGAAGCGCCGGGAAAACGTCTTGCCGATCAACTGGGGCTGTTGCATCACTCGATTGATATTCACACATTCCCCGATGGCGAAAGCTTGCTGCGGGTCGTGCCCCAAAGCGGCACAGTGGTCCTTTATGCCAGCCTTTATCAGCCGAATGCGAAGCTGATCCATATCCTGCAGGCTGCGCAAGCCTTTCGGGATGGTGGGGCGCAGCGCATTGTGCTGGTGTGCCCCTATCTGTGCTACATGCGGCAGGACAAGGCTTTTCATGAAGGTGAAGCTGTCAGCCAGCGGCTTATGGGCACATTGCTGGGGCCGGCCTTTGACCGGATTGTTACCGTTGACCCACACCTTCATCGGGTTTCTTCCTTATCCGAAGTTTTCCCAGGGCGAGACGCCGATGCGCTGTCGGCTGCGGCATTGATCGCCCAAAAAGTTGCGGCCGACGATACGCTGGAAGGCGCGATCCTTGTGGGGCCGGATGGTGAATCCGAACAGTGGGTTGGGGCCGCCGCCAGGGCCGCAGGGCTTGATTATATGGTCGCCACAAAGGAACGCTTTGGCGACAGGGAAGTGCGGGTGACGCTGCCGGAAGCGGGGCAGGCAAGGGGCCGTGCGGCGGTGATCGTGGATGACTTGGTTTCAAGCGGCACAACCATGCAGCGCTGTGCGGAAATTCTGACGCAGGCGGGCGCGAAACATATTGAGGCCGTCGCCGTTCACGCAGTTTGCAGCGACAAGGACTTTGCCGCGATGAAGGCCGCAGGCATTGCCCGGCTTCGGTCCTGCGATGGTATTCTTCATAAATCAAATGATATTGAATTGGCGCCGCTGCTTGCGGAAGCGCTTGAAAAGGAGGCGAGGCCATGACCTTTCAGATGAAGTTTTGCGGCGCTGCAGGCACGGTTACGGGCTCATGCTACTGGATCAGGCTGGACGATTGCCAGTTCCTGGTGGATTGCGGCATGTTCCAGGGGGCTAAAACGATCAAGGAATTGAACTATAACAAGTTCCCGTTTGATCCCGCTCAAATCGATTTCATGTTGCTGACGCACGCACATACGGATCATGCAGGCCTAATCCCGAAGCTGGTGAAGCATGGCTTCAGTGGGCCGATTTATACCACATCAGGCACGCGCGATCTTCTCACCTACATGCTGCCCGACAGCGCCCATATTCAGGAAATGGAGGTGGACCGGTTGAACCGCAGAAACCGCCAGCGTGGGCGCGCGGAGGTGGAGCCAATCTATACGGGCGAGGATGCAGATGCGAGCCTGGAGCTGATCCACCCCGTTGAGTATGAAAGCTGGCTTGATCTTGGCGTGGTAAAGGCCCGGTTCTGGAACGCGGGGCACATCCTGGGGGCCGCTTCGATTGAACTTGAGGTGCAGGACGGGGGTGAGGGGGCCAGAATGCTGTTTTCCGGCGATATTGGCCCAGACCATAAGGCGTTCCACCCAGACCCGGAAGCACCAAGCGGTGTGGATTACCTGATCACGGAAACCACCTATGGCGGGCGATTCCGCAAAGACCTGCCAATGGAAGAGCGCCAGGAGCTTCTGGCAAAAGAAATCAATGATGCCATGCATCAGGGCGGGGCGCTGGTGATCCCGGCTTTCGCGGTGGAGCGCACGCAGGAATTGCTGCTGGATATCGCGGCGCTTTTGCGCAGTGGGGCAATTCCTCATGTGCCGGTGTTCCTGGATTCACCGCTTGCGATCAAGGTGACATCCGTGTTTACGGCCCATGCCCACAGCCTTGAGGATATGGATGGTGGCAACCCGTTTGCCCACAGCAGTTTCCACTTCACGGAAACAACAGAAGAAAGCAAGGCAATCGCGCGCTTTTCCGGCAATGTGATTATCATTGCGGCTTCGGGCATGTGTGATGCGGGGCGCATCAGGCACCACCTGAAAAACCACCTGTGGCGGCCACAATCAACGCTGCTGCTTGTTGGCTATCAGGCCGAAGGGACGCTGGGGCGACTGCTGGAGCAGGGTGCCAAGCGTATCAAGATCCAGGGGGAAGACGTGGAAGTTCGGGCCCGCATCAGAACCATCGATACCTATTCAGGCCATGCAGACCATGACGGCTTGATGGAATGGATTGACGAGCGCCTGCCAGTACGGCGCAGTATCTTCCTGAGCCATGGCAGCTCGGCCAGCCTTCAGGCCATGTATGAAGCGCTTGTGGACAAAGGTATTCCTGCGGAACAGATCATTGTGCCCAAGCTGGATGACGATTTTGATCTAAGCGACGGCAAGGCGTTGCCACAGCTTACCCGTGTGATCCGCCGTATTGATCCGGAATGCGTTGAGAAGCCAGATTGGCATAATGACCTGGCCTCGCTCACCCTTGACCTCAGGAAACAGCTTGAAGGTGCACATTCAGACAAACAGCGCGCCAAACTGCTGGCGCGTCTGCGTACACTGCTGGATCAATTCAATGAAAGCTGAAGAGGCTAGCCACAGGCGGTTGCCTGTGGCTGTGCATCGTTTTGACTAGTCGTCAGTACCGGTGAGCCAGCCTTTTTCAAGTTGTGCTTTGGCTTCTTTTTCGCCCATGTCAATCAGCGTCTGGATATCCTGGCTGTTGAAATCAGTTACATGGATTGGCAAGCGTTCTTCAGGGCGAACTTCGATAAATTCGATGATGCGCTTGCCTTCAGCGATCATCTGGTTGCCCACCTTGCAGGCCTTGTTGATGCGCTTCACTTCATTGAGGTCATTGTTCATGATCTCGCTGGTGAGCGTGCCGATAGTGCGCTTCAGTAACGACAGGATGTTCTGGAAATTCTTTTTGGCATAGTCCGGTGTCATCTGTTCCGGCTTCATGGCAATGACCGCCATTTGTTCAGCCCCCATACGGATGGCAGGGGAAAGCGGTGCGATGTTGCGGATGCCGCCATCTGCCATTGGCATGTTGTTGATCCACATCAGTGGCATCGAAACCGGTTCCCGTGTTGAAGCGATTACATAGTCCAGAATGTCGTCGCCAAAGGTTTGGACGCTGGCTTCCAGAAAATCACCCGTGGCCATATTGGTTACACCGCATGCGTAATATGCAGGGCTTGCGCGCAGATTATCCGGGCGGATGTTTGCGCGGGCCAGATCGGCGGCACCGTCCATGGTTGTTAGGCCATCAAACTTGCCAAACAACACGTCGCCTACCAGTTCCAGCGTTCCCCGTTTTTTGCCGATGGAGCCGAAGCTGGTGATATTGTTGCGCCAGAAAGCTTCAATTTCGTTCCCGATTTCCGGCCAGTCTGGCTCTTTGCCTGCCAGTACGGCGGCGCCCGCACGGTCAGCCAGGAAACCGCCATTCATTGACCCAACAGAAACACCAAAAATGGCTTCTGGTGTGAACATGGATCCATCGGGAAATGTGTGATTGAAAAGGGCTTTGATTGCCCCCGCCTGATAAGCGCCCTTAACATTGCCGCCAGAAAGTACCAGCGCCCGTTTGAAACTTGCCATATCGACCTCCCCTTGTGTGCAAGTGTGATGTGCGGTCAGCCTAACCAGACCAAGGCTTTTTGGCGAGTTTTTAATGCTACTGGTTGTTTTTTTAATAGAATGCAGCAAGCAAAGCATTGTTTGCGGTGGATCATCTGGCTATATTCCGGGGAACAAGGTTCAGGGCCAAAGGCTTTATGAATAAGAATAAAATGATACGAGGTCGGGATTATTGCGCGCGCATTCATGCGTGGTTTCGCCACTGCAGCGCCTTATTTTTGTTCGTTTTTCTGGGTTTTTCTGGCGTACAGGCCAATGATACGATTTCTGTCGTTACCGAGAATTGGCGGCCCTATTCTTATGCCGGAGAGAACGGCGAAATCCTTGGCGATGCAACAGAGCTTGTGTTGAAGGTGATGGAGCGGGCGGGGCTTGATTATTCTATTCGGATTTATCCCTGGAGCCGCGCGTACGCAAAAGCTGTGCACGAAAAAAATACACTGATCTACGCAATGCTTCATAGCCCGGAGCGAGCCGAAATTTTCCAGATGATCGGGCAGGTAGCCCCTTCGGATAGGCTTTATTTCTACAGGCTTAAGGGGCGTACCGATGTTGATCTTAAAACGCCCGGCGAAACCCGGCGATATGTTATCGGGGCCAGTCGCGACAGTGTGATGGAAGCATATCTGAAGGAGCGCAGTTTCCCGAAGACCCG
>JABXIV010000215.1 GCA_013372925.1 Alphaproteobacteria bacterium | reverse complement strand
TTTTTTCTTCTTGATATTAATACTAAGAATTGTTCGCAATTATAGGGATTGGTTGCTGGCATGTATGTGTGTCTTTGCAATGGATATACTGACCGTGAAATTCGCTCGGCCGTTCGTGAAGGTGGCGTAAGTAACGCTGAAGAAGCCTATATGTCATTGGGCAATGGGTTTTGCTGTGGTGCCTGCCGTGATTGTGCCAACAGCCTGGTAGAGGAAGAACTGCCAAACAGGCGCCTTTTGGCGGCTGAATAGTCTAAACCCCAACCTTAATAGAAAAAGATCGCCTTAATGGGCGGTCTTTTTCATTCAACGCTGATGGTTCAGTCTTCTGCAGCAGGTGTCTGCAACTGTACATAATTCTGCAGGCCCATCTTGTCGATCAACCCAATCTGGGTTTCCAGCCAGTCGATATGCTCTTCTTCTGATTCCAGAATGTTTTCCAGAAGCTCCCGGCTCACATAATCGCGAACATCTTCGCAATGTTTGATGGCGTCTTTAAGGTCCGTATGGGCGGTGTGCTCCATCTTCAGGTCGCATTCGAGGATCTCTTTCACATCCTCACCGATCATCAGTTTGCCGAGGTCTTGCAGGTTCGGCAGTCCCTCAAGGAACAGGATGCGTTCAATAAGCGCATCAGCATGCTTCATTTCATCGATGGATTCTTCATATTCCTTGTCTGCCAGCTTCTTCATGCCCCAGTCCTTCAGCATACGGGAATGCAAAAAATACTGGTTGATGGCGGTTAGCTCGTTCTTGAGAATCACGTTCAGATATTGAATGACTTGCCTGTCACCTTTCATGTCGAGCCTCCGCTTATTGGGGAATGATGGAATTGGAAGCAACTATATCAATGGCTTCTGGCACATCCAAGTGCATTCGTGGGCAAGTTCAGAAGGGCTGGGTCTCCTGTCATTTTACTTCTGCGGTCAAACCCGGTATAAGCCGCCCAGATTTTGGACCCGGCTTTACGCGCCGATCCTCTGAAACGAATGGAACAAAAATGTCGAATTATCTTGTCGCGGCGCTGTACAAGTTTGCCGCTTTTCCCGATTTCAAGGACTGGCAGCAGCCGATCTTTGATTTGTGCACCAGCGAAAATGTCAAGGGCACGCTGTTGCTTGCCCAGGAAGGCATCAACGGAACGATCGCTGGGCCTGAGGCCGGTATCCGCAAAGTGCTGGATTATTTGCACACAATCGAACCCCTCAGCGGCTTTGTGCACAAAGAAAGCTGGGCCGAGGATGAGCCTTTCCTGCGCATGAAGGTGCGCTTGAAGAAGGAAATCGTTACGCTTGGTGTTGAAGGCATTGACCCGAACCGGGTTGTTGGCACTTACGTAAAACCGGAAGACTGGAACGCCCTGATTTCAGATCCTGACACCGTTGTGGTTGATACGCGCAACGATTATGAGGTTGCCATAGGTACCTTCAGGGGCGCTGTAGACCCGAAAACGAAATCCTTCCGTGAGTTCCCACAATGGGCCGAAGAAAACAAAGACCTTCTGAAAAAGCCCAAAGTTGCCATGTTCTGCACCGGTGGTATCCGCTGTGAGAAATCAACAGCCTTCATGAAAGAACAGGGCTATGACGAGGTGTATCACCTTGAAGGTGGCATCTTGAAATACCTTGAAGAGGTTCCTGAGGAAGAAAGCCTTTGGGAAGGCGACTGTTTCGTTTTTGATGACCGTGTGTCTGTTCGCCACGGCCTTGCAGAAGGCGACTATGTTATGTGTCGGGCTTGCCGTCGGCCGGTTTCTCCGGAAGAGAGAAATCTGCCTCAATATGAGGAAGGCGTAAGCTGCCCGCATTGTATCAATGAAACCACCCCCGAACAGAAAGAGCGTTTTGCGGAGCGCCAGAAGCAGATTGAACTGGCGCAAAAACGCGGTGAGCGCCATGTGGGCATCACCAAGCCGCCTCGGGCTAAATCAGGTGGTGCGGAGGCTTCCTAGTGCCTGATGCCGACTTGCCAGTTCTGTACAGCTTTCGCCGGTGCCCGTATGCGATGCGGGCACGGCTTGCGATTGCACAGGCTGGTGTGCGTGTAAGGCTGCGCGAAGTGGTGTTGCGAGATAAGCCAAGTCATATGCTCGCAATCTCGCCCAAAGGCACTGTGCCGGTTCTGCAATTGCCGGACGGGGCGGTGATAGACGAAAGCCTGGATGTGATGCGGTGGGCGCTTGGCACAGCCGACCCTTCAGGTTGGTTGGCACCCGATGAAGGCACGCTTGCTGACATGGATGCCTTGATCGCGGAAAATGACGGTGATTTCAAACATCACCTCGACCGGTTCAAATATGCCACCCGCTATGAAGATGTTGACCCGCTTGAACACCGCGAAGCGGCAGAGGCGTTCCTTCAGAAGCTGGAGGCTCGTTTGCAAGAAGGTGGATGGCTGTTTGGCAACAAGCCGTGCCTTGCTGACTATGCAATACTGCCATTTATCCGGCAATTTTCTGGTGTTGACCGAGCGTGGTTTGAACAAGCGCCCTATCCGGCGCTCCGCCGCTGGCTTGCGGTGTTTATTGAGGGTGGCTTTTTCAAATCAGTGATGAAGAAATACCCGCAGTGGCATGAAGGCGATGCGGAAGTGATCTTTCCCAGTTAGTACTAGATGGAGTGAACGGCGCTTACGTGCCGGGCCATTTCCAGATAGCGCATGAAGGTAATCAGGCTATCTGCCGACATTTCGCGCGGGTTGAATGTGTCACCGATTGAAAACTTCTTCACAATGTCCTGTTCATCCTTCGAGGCATGATAGTATGCCATCGACCAGTCTGAAAAAATGCGCTCTGTCGCAGGTTCGAAGAAGACCAGTTCAAATTTATGGTGAGCATCCGAGCGCATGATTCGGGCAAGAAC
>JABXIV010000260.1 GCA_013372925.1 Alphaproteobacteria bacterium | reverse complement strand
GATATTGAAATCTCAGGCGGCGGCACGCTGACAAGCGATACGCCCCCGCAGTCCCTATCGCGAGCGGCAGACGACCCCTATGTGGACCTGCCGATCCCTACAGACATGGGCTGTGATGTAAGTGGGAATACAAGCGCCCGTGATGATGATGTGCTGACGCCCGGCCGCTACTGTGGTGATATCCGGGTGCAGGGCCAGAATGTAACGTTTGAGCCGGGCACCTACGTTATCGATGGTGGTGATTTTATCAGCAACGCGAACTCGGAAGCGTTTGGTGAAGGCGTTACCTTTATCCTGACAGGCGATACGGCAAGCGACGTGGGTGGCATTTCCATGAACGGGGCCTCCACAGCCACCTTTTCCGCCCCAACCGATGATGGCAACCCATATGAAGGGATCCTGTTCTATCAGGACCCAATCGCCGACTACCGTACATCCGGCAACGAGGCCCGCTTCAATGGCGGTGTGAATCTGTTGATGGATGGTGTGCTATATTTCCCGCGGGCTGACCTGATTTTCACGGGTGGGTCCACCGCTGATCCATCCTGTTTGCAGGTGTGGGGGGCAACGGTAACCTTTTCGGGCGATAGTGTTATTGGCAACGAAGATACGATCTGTGAATCGATGAACCTTGAGACATCGCCGCAGTTCCGTATCCTTTTGGTGGAATAGGAGACAGGAGGTGAAGCTGTTTTCAAAGCTCCGCAAAGATGAAGAAGGCTCGATCGTTATCGAAACCGCCGCCGTGATGGCCCTGATTGGCATGATTTCGGTCGGCGTGGTGGATTTCGGCCTGGCCTATGTGCGCAATATGGAACTGGCCAACGCGGCGCGTGCGGGCCTTCAATATGCACTGGTGCGCAAGCCCGTTGATGGTGATTATTCCGCGATCGTGGCGTCGGTTGAAGCCTCCGCCCCCGAGGCGGGCGCTGGCGCGAACCGCAATATCAGCACAGTGCTGTATTGTGAATGCCCGGACGGCACCCCAAGCGACTGCACAACGGAAGACGGCATCGACATCACCTGTGATGACGGCACGCTCCGCAAGGCGTATCTGGATATCACCATTTCCGAAACCTATGACCTTCTGCTGTCCTACTATGTGTTTCCCGATAGTCTACCGCTATCGCAAACAGTTACCGCACGGCTGAACTGATATGATGCAGGGATGGCCAGGCATATATCGGCGAGCAGCCAAGGCTTTCAGGCGCTTCAGGCGCGATGAGGCCGGTGTGGCCGCCGTGGAATTTGCCTTCACGCTGCCGATTTATCTGGTGTCGATCATCCTTTTGGTTGAGGTGGCGCGTCTTGTCTATACGCAGTCGGTCGTGCTGTATGCGGCAGAAGAGGCAACCCGGTATGCGCTCGTGAATTATGACGCCACATCAAGCGATATCCAGACGGTTGCTTCAGACAAACTGCTGGGCCTTGACCCAAACAATCTGACCGCCATCATTGTCACGTCACCGGTTGACCCTGACGACCACACCAAGTTGGTCACGGTTGAGGTGCGGTACCAGTATGTACCGCTGCTGCCGATCGACAAGCTCATACCGCTGGGCGATGCCGATGGGTATGCGCTTAAAGGCCAGTCCAAAGGTTTCCTGACAGAAGAAATTCCCTATTAATGTAACAGGAACACTGATAATCTTTCATTTGCTGTTGTAATTAGGGATTTACACCTTGTACCCCTGTGCTTTTAATGGCATCCATTGGGTCGGAAGGGTTTGTGATTATGTCAGGGAAAACGAAGAAATCAGGCACCAAGCCTGAAGCAAAAGGGAATGCTATTCCCAGTGCGGAAATTCTGGCCACAGCAAAGGAACACCGGCGGGAACTGCCGGAAGATGCTGTTTTTAGCTATTTTGTGGCACCGGATGAGCGCCGTATACGGTTCGCGCGGTTCCCTGCAAGCAAGGTGATTGAACCCAAGGGCACGGTTATTTTCATGCCCGGACGCACCGAATTCATCGAAAAATTTCTTGAAGATGTGCATGTGCTCAACGCGCTTGGGTTTGCGTGCGCTGCAATGGATTTGCGCGGGCAGGGTATGTCATATCGGCCGCACCCGAACCGCGACAAACATTATGTGCGCACCTTCGATACCCACCTGACAGATGTAAAAGCGTTTTTTGATGAAAAGCTGGTTGGCAAGATGCCAAAGCCTTTCATCTTCATGGGCCATTCGGCTGGCAGCCACGTTATCCTGCGGTTCATGCGGGAATATCCGGGCTATGCCGATGCTGCCATAACAGTGGCACCTATGGTGAAAATTGCCACTGGTGGCCTGCCAGAATTCGTTGCCAAGGGCCTGCCGCTTGCCATGCGCTATCTTGGGCTAGGCGCGGCCTATATTCCCGGGCATACGGCCTTCAAGGAAGGCCGCTGGGGTTGGCGCAAAAAGCTGACGCATGATGACGAACGCTTCTGTGACGAGGATTATTTCATCAAGAACCGTGATCGGCGATTGGCAGTTGGCGGCGCCACCTACAAGTGGCTGTGGGAAGCCCTGAAGTCATGCGACAAGCTGAATGCGGAAGGCTACCCAGAGGGCATTGAAACACCTGTATTGATGCTGCAGGCGGAAAAGGACCGCATTGTGGACAATAGCGCCCAAACGGCGCTGGCGGCCCGCATGCCGAACTGCAAGCTTGTGGTGATCAAGGGGGCGATGCACGAAATCCT
>JABXIV010000208.1 GCA_013372925.1 Alphaproteobacteria bacterium | reverse complement strand
GCCTTTCCAACAAATTGAGGGCGCTAAAGGGCTTCCTTACGTTGGCAATGAAGCGGCCACTTGATCTAGAAAGTTTTGAAAAACAACAAAACTACCCGGCTGTGGCCAAGCCGCGCTTTGCAAAGGCGATAACCCAAGCCTGAAAAGCAAAAAGCCCCGGCAAACACCGGGGCTTTTATGTTTGTATAGCAGGGAGCTTACGCCAGCCCCTTCTCCATCGCGGCAGACATTCTGCGGGCAAATGCCGACGGGTCTTCAAGCGGATCGCCTTCAAGAATCTTGGCTTGGTCCAGCAGCAGCCAAACAGGGTCTGACAGCGTATCAATTGCGCCCTTCTTGCCTGCGAGTTCTGCAAGCTTGCGAATAACCGCATGCGCCGGATTGATCTCAAGGATCTTGGCGGAAACGGCATCAAGCTGGTTATGGGCCTTGAGGATACGTTCCATATGCATGTCCATGCCGCTGTCGTCGGCTACAAGGCAAGCTGCGGTCTCTGTCAGCCGGTCAGATGACCGAACATCCTTGATTTTGTCGCCGAACACTTCCTTCATCAGGGCTGTCAGCTTGGCCATATCACCTTCCGCTGCTTTTTCGCCTTCATCAGCTTTCTCATCACCCGCAATGTCCTTGAGGTCGCTGGCACCGCGCGTGATGGATTTGAACGGCTTGCCTTCAAAATCAGGCGCCATCTGAAGCCAGAAATCATCCACCGCATCAGACAGCAGCAGCACTTCAATACCCTTGGCCTTGAAACCTTCCAGTTGCGGGCTGCGCTTGACAGCAGCTTCATCTGTTCCGGTAACGTAATAAATAGCGCTTTGATTATCTTTCATGCGAGAAACATAATCAGCAAGCGTGGTCCAGCCGTCAGCGCCGGTTGATTTGAAGCGTGCCAGCTTGAGGATCGCATCTCGGCGCTCGAAATCCTCATAAATGCCTTCCTTGATCACCGCACCGAATTCGCCCCAGATGGCTTCGAATTTTTCCTGATCCTTTTCGGCCAGTTTTTCAAATTCGCTCAGCACGCGCTTGGTGATGGCTTTCGACATCCGCTCAAGCGTCGGGTTGTTTTGCAGCATTTCGCGGCTGATGTTCAGCGGCAGGTCCTGGCTATCCACAACCCCGCGCATAAAGCGTAGCCAACCTGGCAACAGGTCTTCACTGTCATCGGTGATGAACACGCGTTTCACATAGAGCTTCAGGCGGTTTTTGCGGGCCGGATCAAACAGATCCATCGGCTGCTTCGTTGGCACAAACAAGAGCACGGTATATTCCTGCATGCCTTCCACCTTATAGTGGAGTGTCACGCTCGGATCATCGAACGCATGGCCTACATGGCGGTAAAATTCGTTATATTGCTCGTCTGTGATGTCGGATTTCGACCGGGTCCAGATGGCAGAGCCTTCGTTGACGACTTTGGGCTCATCATCCTTTTCATCGTCTTTCTTGTCGCCACCCTTGATCGCAAGCGTGATCGGCACAGCGATATGGTCCGAATAGGTGGTGATGATTTTCTCAAGCCGGTAACGGTCGAGAAACTCGGCGGCATCGTCCTTCATATGGAGAACGATTTCAGTGCCGGTGTTTTCCTTGGTTGTTTCCGTTATCTCGTAAGAGCCTTCGCCCGCGCTCGTCCAAAGCCACGCCTGCTCGTCACCGGCCTTGCGGGTGATAACATTCACGGTGTCTGCCACCATAAACACAGAATAGAAACCCACGCCGAACTGGCCGATAAGCTGCATGTCTTTCTTGCTGTCACCGGTAAGCTGATCGACGAAATTCGCCGTGCCAGAACGCGCGATGGTGCCAAGGTTGGCGATCAGATCATCGCGGTCCATGCCGATGCCATTATCAGCAATGGTGATGGTTTTCGCATCTGCATCCACCGTCAGCGCGATGCCGAATTCACCGCCCGCAGCCAGTTCAGGTTTCGTCAACGCTTCGTAACGCAACTTGTCACAGGCGTCAGACGCGTTGGAAATAAGTTCGCGCAGGAAGATTTCGCGGTCTGAATAAACCGAATGCACCATCATGTGCAGCAGGCGTGATACCTCGGCTTCAAACCCCATTTTTTCTGTTTTAACGTCAGCCATATCTTTTCTCAGCTACCTATTTCGGGTTGTTTGTTTGCGTGGCGCAGGGACATACGCGCACCGGAATTGCATCTGATTTAGGAAAGGAATCCCAGGGATCAAGAGGTTGGGTCGTTTTCAGGCGTATCTGCCACAAGGAAATCCGCGCGTTTTTGCAGAAGTGCCTGAGCATCCGCGTCGTCCAACCGGAAGAACCAGCCGTGGGTTTTACCGGTGATCATCACTGCTTCCGCTGCCACATCTGCCGGCGCATCAGGCAGGGTGCCTTCCTCGCCTGTGCTTTGTTCTGTAGCATCAAAGGAGGCTGTTACCTGTACCCAAGTTGCGCCTTCCATGTCATAGAGCGCCAGGGAAAGCATGAGACCATCGTGGGTGTGCGCCACAACCGTAGCTTTCGGGTCAGAAAGCGGGTTACCCAGATGCCGCACGTCTTCAAAACCGAGGCCCGACAGCACGCGTGCAGGTTCACCAAGGCGCCAAGCAGGAACAGCCTTCTCGCCATCCTTCAGGCCGGCTAAAGTATAGTCGGTCGCACCAAGGGGGCGCTCAAGCGTTACACCGCCCATGGTAACTGCCCTAAACCGGGTGGCGGTAATATCAAGCAGGCTTTTATCAAGCCACCAGGCAGGGTCGCCTGATGCTTCCGCAAGGGCCGTCACAAGCCATGCGCGGGTATCTTTTTCCTGAAAGACATATGTGAGCGACCGATCACTGCCGATCATGCTCTGCTTGCCCATATCAAAGGCCAGCATGGTGCTGTCATCCTTCGCTGCCAGCGTTACCTTCAGGGCTTCCGTGCCAAGGCCGATTTCACCAAACCTTTCAGGGTTGGCGGTTTTCGGTTCACGCCGCTCAGACAGCGCAACACCGCGCAGGAAATCCCGCACAAGGGATATATCCGCCGCATAGCCACCGCGTTCAGCCACCTGCCAACCTTCACCGGTTTTCTGTAGCGTAACCGTGCTGCCGCTTTTCTCAAGCTTCAGGGCTGCGACATCGTTGATGCTGGCTTTGATGCCTTCAAACGTTGGCTCACCGCGCCCACCCTGCTCGCGGGTGGGGTCTTCGCCAAAAAGCACCCAGATGGCGCCCAAGATCGCGAACAATGTCAAATAACCGAGGATATTTGTCAGTCTTTCAGACATGTCGATTTCCAAAGCTCCGTTGTTTGCTGCCCATTAGCCAAGCTGGTTTGCACGCTTGCGTCGGCGCAGTACCACACGAAGCAGCGCGAAAGCAATGATCAAGAGCGGCATCAACACAATATTGATGGCCGCAAGCCAGCTTCCGAGGTTGTCGATTTCCGAGCGAAGGGACCGTTGAACTTCCCGAAGCGCCTTGCGCGTCTCCAGAAGCTGGTCGCGGAACCGGTCGATCTCCACTTCCTGATCGCCGGACAAAACGGCGCTACCTTCGGGTTTCTGGGCTTCAAGCTGCGCGATGCGGTCTTCCGTGGCCTGCAGGTCGTTTTCAAGCCGCTGTTCTTCTGCCAGATATTTGGCTTCAGCCTCACGGCGAATGTCGTCCACCACGTCAAACGGACGTTTTGAAATGCCCCGGCCACGCAGTTCAAGAAGCGCTTCCGAGCCGGAAAGCTGATCCGCCATATTCAGAACATAGCTGCCATTGCCCGCGAGCGGAATCACAATGCGCTGGCCCAGAAGATCCTGCAATTGCACCCAGAAGCGATCGTCGAACAGGTCGCTGTCGGACGTGATCACCAGATTGATCTCACCCTCTGCCGAGGCCGGGTTCTGCACCGGGCCGCCTGCTGCAGCCACCCTTTCCGGGAAAGCGGTTTTGGCCGGGCCTGTTACGCGGGCAGAAAGCGTATAGGCTTGGCCCGTTGGCGCAAGGTCGCGGATCAAACTATCGGGATCAGGCATGCCAACAGCGCGGGACGCGTCAAACAGCATTGCGACAGTACTGGTACGCACGAGCGGCGTGAAACGTGTGGTCGCACCTTCAAGCGGCTCCAGCACGCCGGCGCTTGCCATATTCAGGTTATTGATCGAACCCGAAACCGGGTCATCTTCCGCAAGGAAGCCCTTGCTGACCGCCAGCCAGAACACGTAATCCTTTACTGAATCCGGCCCATAGCCGCCCATCTGCACGCGCTGTGCAAGGGAGGCATCCCCCACAACCTTGCCCTCCGGCATCTGAACGCCCCAGGCGCCCAGAAGTGGGCCAAGGGTGGAAGCACTTGGCGCTGTTGCCCGTGGGTTCATCGCTTCAGAATGCGGATCAAGGAACACAAGCGTGCGGCCACCCTTGAGCACATATTGGTCGATCGCGAATAGCTGATCTTCGCTCAGCATCGGCGGGTGCACCACCAGAAGAATGTCCAGCCCTTCAGGCAGGGCGTCAAAGTCCGGCTGGATTTCGGTTACCTTGAAGGCTTCGCCAAGCTGGTCATACAAAACATAAGGCTGCGCCTGCCCCTGCATCATGGCCTGCGGGCCACCGGGGCCAAACTGCATGGGAAGCTGGGTCAGAAGCCCCAGTGTTTTCTGGCCCGACCGGTCCAGCCCCGCCAGCATTTTCACCAGATCATATTCGAGGAACTTTTCCCGCTCTTCGGAGAAGAAAGGAATAACCCCATTGCCATCGGTGGAATCGGTTGCGCGAAGGCCGAGATAAAGCGTGGAACCATCCCCAAGCTGGATGCCCTTCAGCCCCGCAGCCACTGCGTCGTCCTCGGCCTCGGAAAAGGGTTCAGGATCAATGATCGATACGTGGATATTTTCAGGATTACGTGCCTCAAACGCCCGCAGCATATCCTCCACGCGCTTGCCGTAGCTGAGAAGCTGCGGATAAGGCGCCGCGAGCGACTTGGAGAAATAGAACGTCAGCGTAACCGGTTCATCAAACTGCCCCAGAACATCTTTCGTGCCGCCAGAAAGCGTGTAAAGCGCATCTTCCGTGAGATCCAGCCGCACGCCGCGCAGGTAACGGTCAGCAATAACGGTAACAGATAGGAACAGCAGTGCCGCCAGGAAAATCTGCACGCCGGGGCGCGCCAGCAGGCCTGGCTTGCTGATTGGTGTGTTGGTATCGGTCATCATCCGGCCTCCCGCTTGCTTTCAATCACGATGCGATTGACCCAAAGCCAGAAGGCAATCACCGCGATGAAGTAGAAAACATCAGCGAAGGAAACCACGCCCTTCTGAAGGTTGTCGAAGTGGGTGAGGAAAGAGAAATTGGCAACCGCCAGCACAATGCCTTCCGGCGCCCAGCCCGTGAACAAGTCCAGCACCATCGGCAGGCCCGACACAAGGAACAGAAAACAAACCGAAATCGCCAGAATAAAAGCAACCACCTGGTTCTTCGTGGTGGCCGAAAGCGCGCTACCAATCGCCAGATAGGCTGACGCCATCAGCAGTGACCCGATGTATCCCGTCAGGATCACACCATTGTCGGGCGTGCCTAACCAGTTGACCGTGATCCAGATCGGGAGCGTGAACAAAAGCGCCACGCCTGCAAAAGCCACAGCCGCCAGATATTTCCCAACCACGACAGCGCCCACAGGCACAGGCAGCGTGAGCAATAGCTCAAGCGTGCCGCTTTTGCGTTCCTCGGCCCAGAGCCGCATGGCAATCGCCGGCATCAGAAACAGATAGAGCCACGGCTGGTACGTGAAAAACGATACCAGATCAGCCTGCTCCCGCGCATAAAACTGACCGATGTAAAAAGTGAACAGCCCTTGCAGCACAAGGAAGATCACCAGAAAAACATAGGCTACCGGCGTTGCGAAATAGCTGGAGAATTCACGCTTCAAAATGGTTTTCATTGAGCTCATGTCACTGGCCCTCCGTAACCTGGCGGAACACATCGTCAAGGCGCCCTGCCTCTACCGAGAACTGGCTGACCTTCCAGTTGCTAACGGCCGCAATGTCGCCCACAGCATCGGCGATATCCGCATTGTCGCGGGACAGGACCGTCAACCGCATAAAGTCTCCTTCGCTTGCAGCCTCAACCTTTGCAACCATGCGGATAGACTTCAGGGCAGACGCCGCTTTTTCGGCTTCTGCAAGCGGCACAAGCATGGTGACGGCATTGCGGTATTTTGACCGCGCCCGAAGTTCAGACGGCGTTCCGTCGGCCACGATCCTGCCCTTGTTGATAATCACCGCGCGATGACAGAGGGCATCCACCTCTTCAAGAATGTGGGTGGAGATAATGATCGCCCGGTCAACGGACATGGCCTCGATCAGGCGGCGCACTTCATGCTTCTGGTTGGGGTCCAGCCCGTCGGTAGGCTCATCAAGGATCAGGACATCAGGCGCATGCAGGATGGCAGCCGCAAGGCCGACCCTGCGCTTGAAACCTTTTGAAAGTGTCTCGATACGTTGTTCCATAACATTGTGCAGATGCACGGCGCCCGCCGCGCTTTCCACCACATCCCGCGCCTCATCACCCTCAATGCCATGGGCTTGCGCGATGAACATCAGGAAATCACGGGTGATCATGTCACCATAAAGGGGCGCGCCTTCAGGCAGGTAACCGATACGCCCCCGGGCCTTCACATTGCCTGTGGAAATGGTTTCGCCGCATACGATCGCCTTGCCAGAAGTTGGCGCAAGAAAACCTGTCAGCATTTTCATTGTGGTGGTCTTCCCGGCCCCGTTCGGCCCCAGAAATCCGAGCACTTCACCCTTCTTGACGGTAAGGGAAATGCCGTCCACAGCCTTGAGTGCACCAAAGTGCTTCCTCAAATCCTGTGCTTCCAGAAGAACATCCATGACCAAGTATCCCCCTTCGGTCGTATGGCTACACAGTGGGCAGCCTGATTTTTTTTGCGTTGCTGAGTTGCTAGCTAAATAGTTGGTCCTGCGGGCCATGACAAGCCCCTGAACGGCACTAATAAGCCAATTTTGCAGCCCGCGCATAGCCATCAAACAGGTCCAGCATGCGCTCCCGCCAGTCCCAAATCGGGTCGTCTTTTTCCAGAAGCTCAAAATCGCTCGCGATACGAGCCCACATGAAATTCCCAAACAGAGCATAGTCCGCCCACGCCGGTTCATCACCAGACATAAACGGCTGGGCCCCAAGCACATGACGGATGGGCGAAAGTGCTTTCTGGAAAGCAGGCAGCATACCTTCGCGCGACGCTTGTGTTTCCTCAAGGCTGCGGCCAAGGAACTTTTCCCGTGTTTCGCGGAAATAGGCGGCATTCTTGTCATCAAGGCGGTCATGAATGTCCGCAACGATCATTGGGAAAATGCCCAGCACCACGGTTCTGTCGATAAAACTTGAAAGCAACCGCGCCTGCCCTTCGGCAATCTTGCCGCCAAACAGGGGCTTTTCCGGGTAGGTATGTTCAAGATACAAGGCAATCTCGAAACTGTCCTTCACCCACGTGCCGTTATCATTGAGCACGGGAACGGTTTTTGACTGGGCCCCCTCAAGCGGCTTTTTGTCCAGAAAACGCACCGGAACGCCTTCGAAATCCAGGCCCTTGTGCTTGAGCGCCATCCTGATGCGCCACACATAGGGGCTGAACCGCGCGCCTTCATCGCGTCCACACAGCTCAAACAGTTGCATCATGATTCTCTCCCTTGCGCGTCGGCTCCATAAGGCCGACAGCCTGCCCCGGAAACCGGGCCTTTGTCGAGCCAGAAAAGCTATTTTCTGAGGAAACTTCAGGCCTTAATGAACACTGGCCCGACCGTGGGACAATGCGAAGATAAGGGGCTAGGGGTTCAGCGCTTCGCAAAACGGTCGGGCCAGTTGAGGCCAACAATAGAAATATCGGCTCGCTTTGCGGCTCCATAAGGGCTCAATTATGACCATTTCCGGGCATTTCAGACCATTCTGGCCAATAAAAAACCCCGGCATAACCGGGGTTCTTCATCTTAGCTTTTTTGATTACCTCTAGCGCATTTCAATGTCGCCGGAGCCACGAACACGTGACCGAAGCTGGTCAGGTGAACCGGAAACAACCACATCACCAGAACCGTGTACGCTGATATCTGCCGCGTCTGTCGCATGCACTTCGATATCACCCGAACCGCGAAGTTCAACATTGGCGTTTTTACAAACCATATCGTCGGCATCAATATCGCCGGAGCCGCGAAGTTCGATATCGACAGTGTTACAGGTGCCATCAACTTCGATGTCGCCAGAACCCTGCAGGTTCATTTCAATGTTGCCGAACTTGGCATCTTTGAACACAGCGTCACCAGAACCGCGCAGGTCGATTTCAAACTCATCTGCATCGGCGTCTTCAACAAGCATGTCACCGGAACCGTAGATACCGGCCGCTTTCAAAGACGGCACTGTGACATACACAACCATTTTCTTGATATTACGGTAGTTGCCGCGCTCAAGCCCGATATGCAGCTCACCACCGCGAACTTCGGTTTCAAGATGATGGATGATGTCGCTGTCGGCCACAACACGAACAGATTGCTCTTTGCCAACACGCACTTCCACATCCATTGATCCTTTGAGGTAAACCTCATCAAAAGACCCAACATCACGTGTTTCTTCGGAAACGTCGGCTGCCTGAACAGCTAGGCCCATACCGGCGGCAACAGCCGCCACTGCAGCAGATGTACGCAACAGTTTCATATTAGTTCTCCTCACCCCTGAATTATTTGATCCGGATTTTACCCATCCAGCTATCGCTCTGGCGCACCTTCTTGGGCTCACCATAAACTGTGATGCTGCCAATGCCGCTTACGTCGGCATCGACGCTTTCGCTGGCGTAAACCTTGGCTTCACCAACGCCCTTGACGTCAACTTCCACGTCAGCGCACTTCAGGTCTTCGGCGTCAACTTCGCCCGCGCCCTTCAGTTCAACATCAAGCGTGCCGCATGTGCCTTCCATTTCGATGGAGCCAGCGCCCTTCAGCTCAATGGTCAGGCTGTCGCTGTTGATGCCGGTCATTTCAGCGTCAACTGCGCCAAGCACCTCGAATTCCTCAAGCGTTGGCATGGTGATGATTACCTTCACGCCATCGCTGTTGATGCTGATGTTATCGTCATGATCGTGATCGTCGGCATTATCAAGGATAAGCGTGCCGTTGCGCACATAGCTTTCAAGGCGGGCAACATCTTCTTCATCGCCTTCAACCTCAAAGGAAAAGTCCTTACCGGCTTTAAGTTCCAGTCCCATCGCGCCCTTGATGCGGATTTTGGTGAAATCGCTCACGTCGCGCTCGACTGTGATTTCCTTGCCGTGGGTATCATGAAAAGCCGCCATCGCCGTGGCAGCAGAAGTGAAAAGAGTGGTGCTTGCCAGACCTGCCAATGCAAGTCCGAACACACCCTGGCGAATAGCATTCGCATGCTTCATGGGTCATTCCTCGCTTTGTTTGTCGTACGCCGTATCATTGTTTTTATTGAAATCGGCTTCGTTTGTTATCTCATTCATGTGGGGAGTGGTCAAGGCGATTCAAGGGGGCTGGTCGCGCCAAACTTGCCATTCATCGCAAATTTCCGCACAATGTCCAGGAAGGGGAGTGCATGAACGAAGCATCATCCATCCATATCCTGGGCCATATGGCGCCCGGCGACTCGAAAAAAGGCGGCGCAAAACCACGCGCGAATGCAGTCGTATACTTCATGCGGCCCGAACTTAATCAGATCCTGAATGTTTATGGCAAAATGGTCGCGGCAGGCGAATGGCGGGACTATGCCATCGATCACCTGATGGACAATGCCGTCTTCTCTATTTTCCGGCGCGCATCTGAGATGCCGCTATATCGCATAATCAAGGAACCCGCACTTGCCAGCCAGCAGGGTGCCTGGCGCATCATGGGCATGGATGGACAAATATTGAAGCGCGGCCACAAGCTTGATCAACTGCTGCGCTATTTTGATCGGCAATTGATGAAGGCCGTCGACTAACAACCATTGCTTGGCACGACACAGCTTTTGCGCCACTGTGGCCGCAAACCTGAAATTACGAGCATTCTCATGAAATCAATTCTCCGCATCTTCCTGTTTTTTTCGCTTGTCGCCGCCCCAACACCGCTACTGGCCGAAAACACGCAGGCCATGGCCCTTTTTGATGCCATAAAAAATGGCGACAGCGCCGCTACAGCAAAACTGCTGGAAGCAGGCGCTGATCCGAATGTGCGGGATGCTGACTATTTGAATACCACACCCCTGATGAAAGCCGTTGAAGTGAAGCAATTGAAGATTGCTGACATGCTGCTCGAATATGATGCTGACATCAATATCACTGACGACAATGGCGATCCGGCGATCAGTTGGGCAGCATACTTTGGGCATGCAGATTTTGTTGACCTGTTCCTGCGCCATGGTGCCGACGCCAATATTTCCGGGCACGGAACAGCGCGCGAGATCGCCATGCGGCGCGGGCATCAGGCAATCGTCAAGCGCCTGACCGACCCCAAAAGCACCCCGGTCCCATCACCTGACGTGGCCTTGTTGATTGACGCCATCAAAGCTGGGGATGCCGCAAGCACCAGTGATGCGCTGTCATTTGGAGTGTCGCCCGATTCCCTTGATTTCATGGGCCGCCCCGTGCTTGCCCTTGCCGCAAGACTTGGCAACGCAGCTGTGGTCAAACGCCTGCTGCTTGCGGGTGCAGCGGTCGATATTGAAGACAGCATCGGCTTCACCCCGCTGATGGAAGCCGCGCGCGAAGGTCATATTGAAGTTGTTCAAACGCTGTTGGAAGCAGGGGCTGACCCGAACCATCGCGCGAAACCAAATGGCCTGAAGTTCGCCCCAATGCATCTGGCCGCACTGAGCAACAAGATTGACATGGTAATGCTGCTGGCTGGTGCGGGGTCTGCGGTTGCTCCCTTGGACAGCAACGACAAGACACCGCTTCTCTGGGCGCTGCAGGACGGCAAGATTGCAACGATCGCTGCCCTCCTGAGGATGGACAACACTTCACACCAGAATTTCCTGACGAACAGCCCCAAGAGCATCAAAAATCCGGAACTGGAAGCGCTTCTGAAATCAGGAAAATACCAGATAGAGGTACAGTAGCGCGAAAGACACCAGAATAACGATCCCTGTGACGCTCCACGCCATCATATATCCTGCAGGGCGCTGTTCTTCAGGCATATCAGGGATCGCACGCACCATCACACGGTGGTTGAAAAAGGCCAGCAACGGGGCAGTGACAAACGCCAGCGAGGTTACGAAATCCACGAAAGCCTTGAAGCTGCCTAGAAAGAAGGTGAGCAACAGATAGGCTGCAATCAGCACCACAATGAGCGTGCCAGCGTAGGGCATACGCCCTGAAACGGGTTCGCCCTTGAGCTCTTCCCCCACCGCGACAAGAGATCGGATCATGCCATCAAACGCCGCAAGGCAGGTTGTGAACATAACGCTCATGGCGGCGACGCCGATCACCGGCACAGCCCAGTCGCCCAAGGCTTCCCGGTATAGCCCCATGATCTGGGCCGCAAAAGCAGGCGCGGAATCCACGGGTTCGATCCCGCCTGAATGCATGATCCCGGCACCAAGCAGCAGGAAACAAACGGCCAGAATAGCGGTGCCCCAATAGCCAATATCGAAATCGGCCAGCACGTCAGAAACCGGGGCTTTTGCGCCTTCATCTTTCGCCTTCTCAACGGTCCAGAGCGACGCGAAGATCGAGCTTTCCATGGCCGTCGGCATCCAGCCAGCAAGGGCCGCCACAAACAACAGTGCCTTGATATCAAGTGCCGGGGCAGTGGCCGGATAAAGCACCCATTCGATACGCGGCAACACCGACAGTGTTGCGATAATTGTGCTGATCGCCAGCAGAATCATGAAAAATTTGTTCACCCGGTCCAGCCAGTGGTAGCCACCAAAAATCAGGAAGGCAGCCACAAGCGCCATGACAATAGCCACAAGCGACAGCAGCGGCAGGCCAACGCCCAGCACGGTCTTTACAATTCCTGCTGTCACCAGTGAAAGGGCCGCCACGGCAAAACCATCGGCAAGGATAAGGATCGCACCAAGTAAAACAGGGGGCAGCCATCCCATATCCCGGTAGCCCGCCACAAGGCTACGCCCTGTAGCCGCCGCATAGTGCGCACCAAACCGAAAAGCCGGGTATTTGATGATGTTGGCCAGCACCACCACAGCCAGCAAACCAAGGCCGAACACCGCCCCCGCACGCGTTGACTGAACCAGATGCGATGTGCCGACAGCCGCGCCCGCAAACAAAAGCCCCGGGCCAAGTGCCCGCAGGAATTTCGGTGATGCCATATTGGTGTCCTCCCCTATGACGGCGACGGTAGCACCAGACCTGCCCGGCGCAAAGACCAATTGCGAACATTGACCAGAGGGCCATTTTATGAGACAAGGCGCCCACGGCTTTCAGGGTCGCCCGCCGTCCGCGCCCACAGGGCATGGTGAAGTATCCTGCGTTTCGTATCTGATCTTGATAAAGATCATTCGTCCAGACCGTCATCTCGAACGGCTTCGGGCGGCAAAGCGGACCCCGTTACCAAAGAACTGAATGCCGTTCGCGGAAAGGCGAACTGATGACTGATCTTATCACGCGCGCGAAAGGTCGCGCAAAACGGCTCCGAAGTTACTTGTCCGATATCGGGCATGCCCTGAGCCACGCACAATCCCTAGAGGCCATATCAAAAGAAGAAGGGTGCCGGGACTGGAACACCTTCTCGGCCCAGTTACGACAGCAAACATTTGTGCAAGGCAACAACCCACCCGTTCAAGTTGGCGATGTGGTGAAAGGCATCTATCGCGGCAGCCCTTTCAAGGGCACCGTATTAGGCCTTGAACGCACAGACGGCAGCCCCAAACAACTTGGGCCCGTCTGGCGAATTAAAGTGCAATTTGATGGCCCTGTCGAAATCGGCAACAGCCAGAGCATGTCCCTGACCCGGCAGCGGGTGCGCGGCATGATCAACGGCAAAGGCCAGTCGGTTAACCTCAAAGGGGTGCCCGACGACTTTATGCAGATTGACATATCCTAGAGATTATCTGAAAGGGGTGGCCATGCTGCCCCTTTTTTTACTGGCGTTATCACTTGCGCACAAAAACACGGAACGGCAACGGTTTTTTCTTGGGCGTCACCTCCACGGCGCCATAGCCAATGAAATCCCCATCCACCTGCACCGGAATGGCATCCCCACCCACTGTCAGGCTGGCTTTTTCCAACAGCCACGAACTACACCGTTTGTCAAATCGGCCCAAGCCGATGTTAAGCTGATCAATGCTACGTGCCCACGCGCCCCTGCCTACGCTCATCAGGCAGGCGAGGCCGGGCTGGTCGAAATCAGTTTTACGGGTCAGCGTGAAGGGACCGGCGTACCTGCGGATGTTGGCAAGTACAGCCCAGCCACAAGTGCCCTCGGTATCCTTCAGCATGTGCCAGCGGATTTCCGACATTTCGGCATCATCCAAAAGTGCCTTCAGGATTGCCGGCACAAAAGATGCCCGTCCGATTTTGGCTTTCAAGCTTGGGGAAACATTATGCAGCACAGCCGCATCAAACCCCACGCCCAGCCAACACAAACCAAGCTGGATGCGGCCTTCACGCCTAACCTCAAAGGGGTAAAGGTCCATAATATCGCGTGACAGGAGCGCATTGGCAACGTGCCGGGCAGAAATCCCACCTCCCCGCATATAGCCAAGCTCCCGCGCCAACACATTTGCCGACCCTGCTGGGATCAACCCAACAGGGACATCATGCCCGAATGCACCCTCAGCCACCTCACGAATGGTGCCGTCACCACCGGCCGCCACGACAACATCCGCTTCGCCTGTTGCGGTGATTCTGTTGGCAATTTCGCAGGCGTGCCCAGGATATTCCGTATCAATAAGCCGCACATGTTGGCCACCGCGCCGAAGTTTTTCAGCAACGTTTTCGATCAAGGCGCTTTTGCCGCGCCCTGCCATCCTGTTGCGGATGATGGCCACCCGTTCGCTCATCTTGATCGACTCCCGGAAGCCGGACAACGCCCGGCATACATTCAGCCATAGAAAAAGGCACATGGCGTAAAATTGCAACCGTCAGGGAAAATTTATCCGCAACTAAGGGTGAATCAGCCCTTCAATGATACGGCGTTGATCGCGGAGCATGGCCATCTGCTGATGGAATTTTTCCGTGGGGGCCTCAAACCGCTTCACGCCGTGATAGGCATGCATCGCAATCCGCCCCTCTGCAGTCGTATGCATTGTCTGAAGCATAGATTTCAGCTCTGCCTTCATTTTATCTGGCATGCCTTCTCGCACCAGCACGAGGGACCGAGGCACAGGGCTGGTTTGAAAGAGCATTTTTAGCCTCTCGCGAAACCCTGATGGCACCTCTGTTTCATCCCGCCAATTCAGGTCGCTGATGGCCCCAGCATCAACGATATGGCGTGCCACCAGTGAAGCAATGTTGATTTCATGGCCTGCAAAGAAATAGCCAACTGCATCGGCAGGCGGGGTCTGGCTTCTGTCCTTCAACTCCACACATTTGATACCTCGCGCACGGATAGCGGCCAGAGGCAACAGGAACCCGCTTGTTGAACCGGGGTCTTCAAGGGCCAATACTTTGCCCTGCAGGTCTTCAAGTGAGTTGATCCCACTGCCCTGATAACTGATCAGCATACTGGCATATTCCGCAACGCCTTTTTTCCATTCATGCAGCACCAGCGAAGCACCAGCTTCTCTCTCAAGTTCAATGGCGCCGAACGGCGTTTCAGAGATAACATCAACCTTCCCAGCCTTCAAAAGTTCGATCATCTCAGGCAGAGAGCCAACAACTATCTCGCCAAAGTCTACTTCTGCAGCACCGGGCATATGCCTACGCAAATAGCCAGTCATAACGCCAAGCGACTGTTTCGCTTGATCCTCATAACTGCTGATACGTCCAAAGATAAGATGCTGTCGTTCGGTTTCATTGCCAGCCCAGGCAGGGCCTACTTTTCCGAAACCTACAACAATCAGAGCCGTCAAAATAGCACCTACCAATGCTCGAAGGCTTTGAAACTTCACTTTAAATTCTCACTCTCGTACTACCCATCCGACGTCATATTCAATCAAAGGGGTAAAGACCTTCTTAACAAATGCAAGCCCTTATGGAAGAAAACACAGATGTTTTACCGGCTACAGGTTTCTGCTAGAAAGGCTTCGGTTGGGGCGGTAACGGGGACAGCGAAATGAAAATCAGAACTGTATTGATTGGTATAGTGGCCCTGTTTGGTGCAGCCCAGATCGCCAGTGTCAGGGCAGAAGGCACGACACCTGCGCAAATTGCTGACGCCTTTCATGAAGCACTGACATTTGGTAACGCCGCCTCTGTGGGGCTGCTTCTCGCCCCTGACGTGACCGTTCTGGAAGGCGATCACGCACAAAAAAGCCGCCAGGCCTATATGGAAGGGCACATGAAATCCGATATGGCTTTCATGCCTTATATGCAGCGCACGATTCTGGACCGGCAGGTGAGCATTGATGGCGATCTGGCGTGGGTGACCACCTTTTCAAAACTACAGGGGAGCTACAACGACCGCGCCTACGATCTTGCCTCGCGCGAGCTGTTGGTGATGCGGAAAACATCCGGCGGCTGGCAGATAACGTTGGTGCACTGGTCTGAAAAATAACGCGCGACAAGACTTTATCGGCATTCCACCCCTTTTTCAGGCGTGATGTAAGAAAGCGGCAGTTCGGTCGTAACATTGCTGCCCACAAGGCAAATGCTACTGTTCACTTCCTGAACACCCTGCGCCTTCGACAAGCTTTCCCAAAAGAAATCTTTATAGTCTGCCACCGAAGGCACGATGATTTTCAGCAGGAAATCATAGTCCCCCATCATGGTGTGGCACTCCAACACCTGCGGGTAGCGGAACATGAAATCCGAAAAATCCTCAAGCGACCGGGAATCATGCTTTTTCATCTTCACATGGGCGAAAACCGTGATACCCAATCCCACCTTTTCCTGATCAATGATAGCGGCACGGCGCTTGATTACTCCGGCATCCACAAGCTGCTGAATACGCCGACCACAGACGGATTTTGACGACCCGATCTTGTCTGCAAGGTCGGTCAGGGAAATCGTGCAGTCCCGCTGCAACTCCGCCATCAGCTTCAAATCTATATCGTCAAATTTCACGGTCCAATTTCCCATTAATTTATATATTTCAGGATAAAGTCCCATATTTAACACAAGACAGCAACCTTTAGGGAAGATGAACGCGCCACTATCCCCTATAGTCTGCATCGCACAGCAATCGCTGTGCGTTTTACTGAAAAGCCAAATCAGAGGAAAATGTCATGGCACAGAGCCAAAACCAGTTTGTTCGCTATACGTTTGTAACCAATGAGTGCGCAGCGGACCTATCCACGGCTCTATCCTATATGCAGGACCATGGCATTCTACCCTCCGTAAT